>CBFGTN010000016.1:0-33801 GCA_965652075.1 uncultured bacterium | reverse complement strand
AGGTGACCGTCTCGCCGATGAAGCCGAAGACGATCGACAGGAAGTTCCAGAAGATGGCGCCGATGATCAGCACCTGGAGCAGCTCGGGATCGCCTTCCGCCACGCCGATGAAGGCCACCGCTAGGGCGGCCGCCAGCGAGTAGACGAGCCAGGCGACTTCCCAGCCCCAGTAGCGCTTGGTCAGGTTGAAGTTGCGCTCGACGAAGGCGAAGCTCGCCTTCAGCTCGCGCGTTGCAATCGTCATCGGTTCGGTCTCGTTCTCAGATCGGAAGTAGGCCGATGGACCGGCCCCGCCCTCATCGGGCGCGGGCCGGCCGCATCGCGGGCTCGGCCGCGATCCAGGCGCCAAGGCGCACCAGACCCCGACCGACCAGCCGTCGCACGACGTGGCGCGGCGGCTCCTCGCTCACCAGGAGGTCCGTGCGGCTGGGCCGCACCTGGCGCGCGTCCACGAGCGCGTGGACGGCACGAAGGTCAGCGTTCGGCAACACGTTCATCACCTCCTTTCCCTTCGCTACTCGTCATCGTCCGACGAGTCTTCCTCGTCGATATCGTCGTCCAAACTCTTGCCAGTGAATGTCATGAACACCGACTCCAGCGTCGGATCCTTGCCGTAGTCGCGGGCGACCATCGCCTTCAGCTCGACCGGCGTCCCCTCGGTCACCAGCCGGCCATCGTTGATCAACGCGATGCGGTCGCAGAGCCGCTCGGCCTCGGCGAGGTCGTGCGTCGTGAGCAGGATCGTCGCGTCGTGGTTGTCCCGGACCTCCTCGATGAAGGTCTGGACGTCGAGCTTCGAGCGCGGGTCCAGGCCGGTGGTCGGCTCGTCGAGAAGGAGCACGATCGGGCTCGTCAGCAGCGCCCGCGCGATCGCGACCTTCTGCTGCATTCCCCGGCTCATCTGCTCGACCGGCCGGCCGAGCCGCTTCTCGCCGATCCCCAGCCGCGCCAGGATCCGGATCGCCTCGGCCCGTGCCTCCTTCGCGTCCATCCCGTACAGACGGGCCGCGTAGGCCAGGTTCTCGTGCGGCGACAGCTTCTTGAAGAAGGCCGCGTCCACGCTCACCCGGTTGATCAGGC
Source organism: uncultured bacterium (assembly GCA_965652075.1). Lineage (GTDB taxonomy): Bacteria > Chloroflexota > Limnocylindria > QHBO01 > QHBO01 > JACDBZ01. Next base: position 32,721 of record CBFGTN010000016.1, on the reverse strand, counting down.
GCTTCACCTCCATCTCGTCGGTGGCGACGTCGTGCCCGAACACCGAGATCCGCCCGCTGTCGATCGTCAGCAACGTGCTGATCAGCCGGATCAGCGTGCTCTTGCCCGATCCGTTCGCTCCGAGCACGCCGTAGATCTCGCCACGGCGGATCGAGAGGCTCACGTCGTTCACGGCCGCGACCGCCTTCTTCTTTCGACCGACCACGAATCGCTTCGCTGCGCGGTCGACGAAGAGCGCCGGCAGCTCGTCCGGCGGCGGCGGGCCGACGCGGCGCTCACGCTCCTGGGTCGGCGGCGGCGGCTCGAGGGCCGGCGCCGGTGTCGTCTTCGGTTCGGTCGTCATGACCTCGGTCATCGTCTCGTTCCTGCTGAGGGCATCAAAAAACCGTGGTGCCGATCCGGCCCACGGTTCGTGGTGTCTGCGTTGGCGGCCTTGCCGCCATGTGCGTCTACCTCGACCAGGGCACAGATCTCCCGTCGACAGCGCTGCCGGTAGGCGCGCTCCCGTGCGTCATGAAGGCGCAGATGCGGAGATGCATTGCCGTCAGATCGCTCCTCGTTGCGGGTCGTTGGTGGCCGGGCACCGCCGGGCAGCGTCGGCTGCGGAGGTGGTGCCGCCGGAGTCTACGGCCGGCGCCGACGAGGTGTCAAGGAAACTACGTCGTTTGTCGTAGGCGGTCGGGACATGGACGGATGGGTGGCGGCGCGGGTACCGTGGGCGGACCGAGCAGGAGGCACGATCGTGCGCGTCAACAGCGGCCTCATCTTCTGGGGCGTGGCGCTCATCACCGCCGGCGTCGTCGCCCTCGCCGTCCAGGCCGGCGCGATCCCGGAGGACACCGCCCGGGACGTCTGGCGGTTCTGGCCCGTCATCATCATCGTCATCGGCCTCGCGGTCATCGCCGCCAGGACGCCATTCGCGATGGTCGCGACGATCGTCGCGGCGCTCGTCGTTGGCGGGATGGCCGGCACCCTGGTGGCCGGGTTTCCGAACGGCTTCAGCTTCGGCTGCGAGGGCGATGCGGAGCAGGTCGTGACCGAGGACGGAACGTTCGAGGGCGACGCCGAGGTCGACCTCAGCCTGAACTGCGGTGAGATGAACGTCACCACCGCCGCTGGCAGCGACTGGTCCGTCGCCGCCCGATACGCCGGCGACGCGCCGCAGATCGAGGGCAGCGCCGGCGGCCTGCGGGTGGAGTCTGGCGACAACTTCTCGTTCTTCGGCTTCGCCGACGCCGACCAGTCCTGGGACGTGGTCCTGCCGACCGATTCGACCCTGGACCTCGAGGTCGACGCCAACGCCGCGTCGAGCACGCTCGACCTCGCCGACGCGACCCTCAGCGCCCTCGCCGTGAGCGCGAATGCCGGCGAGGTGAGCCTCCGGCTGCCCGGCGCATCGGTGAACGATCTGTCGATCGACGCGAACGCCGGCTCGGTGTCGATCGACGTCGACGACACGACCACGCTGAGCGGCTCGGTCGAGATGAATGCCGGGTCGCTCGACCTGTGCGTCCCCGAAGGGGTCGGCGTCGCGATCACGATGTCGGACGACAACGTGACCTTCAGCCACAACCTCGATGAGCGTGGCATGACCCGTCAGGGCGACGTCTGGCGCCTCGGCACCGGGGATGCGGTCTCGCTGAGCGTGGAGGGCAACGCGGCGAGCTTCACCCTGAATCCCGAGGAGGGATGCTCGTGACCCAGCGGCTGTACCGGTCGCGCACGGACCGGATGATCGGGGGCGTCGCGGCCGGCATCGCCGACTACATCAATGCCGATCCCGCGCTCGTTCGGATCGGGTGGGCGATCCTCGTGGTCGTCACCAGCGGTGTCGGGCTCGTTGCCTACATCGTCGCCTGGATCGTGATCCCCGAGGCACCCGAGGCGCCGGTCACGAGTGCGGCACCGATCGCCGACCCCGTCACCGGCGAGTCAACCGCATCGGTCCCCGCCGCGACCGACGACTCCGGCGCCGCCGGGCGCGCGGGCGTGGTCGTCGGCATCGGCCTCGTGCTCCTCGGCATCTGGTTCCTCGTGCGCGAGTACCTGCCGGAGATCGACTGGAGCCTGCTCTGGCCGCTCGTGCTGGTCGGCATCGGTGTCGTGATCCTGGTCACCTCGATGCGTCGGCGCGGAGGCGGAGGCTAGCCGCCGCCCTCGACCATCGGCTCGGCACTCGCCTGGCGGCGTTGGCCGATGAATCCCTCGACGAGCCCGCGCCCGTAGATCGCGAACCCGACGGCGAGGCCGCCGAGCACGACCCCGGCAACGAGCTTCAGCCGGTCGACGTTCAGGAGCTCCTCGCGGTTGCCGGTCGGCGGATCGGGGAACTGGAAGCCGAAGTTCCAGGGCGGCAGCGCGCGCGCCGCGTTCGCGTACCAGTCCGGCATCGGCAGCGCGGAGCCGAGCGGGAAGATCAGCACGCCGACCACCGCCGCGAGCGCGAGGTACCCGATCGCGACCTCGCGCCAGGCCGGCCGCCGCAGGAGCTCGTCGACGACGTAGGCGACCGCGATCATGGCGAAGATCACGGCGGTCAGGTAGTGGTACATGAACGTCGCGCGCTCGATCCGGATCCACGGGACGTACTGGAAGGCGAAGGCCGCGACGATCAGGACGAGGGCGAGCGATCGACGCTTCCAGGCGAGGACCGCGCAGGCCACGAGCGCGGGGATGCCGGCCCAGAACAGGACCGGATTGCCCCCGTTGTAGATCAGGGCGACCTGGCGGGCGTCGAAGTTGCTGACGTGGAACCAGGTCGGCTTCAGGGCCAGCGGCCAGCTCCACCACGGCGACGCGCTGTCATGACCGGCGGTGAGGTTGAAGTGGTAGCCGAACATCTGGGCGTGGAGCTCGTCGACTGACCATCCATAGCCCGGCCCGCCGCCAGTGGCCCAGTCGTGGCCGAGCCACAGGTACGGCGCATACGTCAACCCGTAGACGACGAGCGGCACGATCACCAGGCACGCACCGGCCCACGACCAGGCGAAGCCTCCCATCTCCCCCGGGCCGAACCAGCGCGCGTCCGATCGAGGGTCGCGAAGCGACCGGATCGCTCGCCACGCGATGAGCACGCCGGCGACGCCGACCATGATCCAGACCGGCCACTCGGCCTCAGCGCCGCGCGCCAGGAGGCCGAAGACGTACTCGACAGCACTGCCCGGCGTGCGACCCTCGACCGTCGGGAACGCGACGGCGAAGGCGAGTGCGACGGCCGTGACGACCAGCACCGTCGCCGAGATGGCGGTGAGGCTCTCGCGGACGTCCAGGCGGATCGGGCGCACCCAGGTGATGGCCAGCGCCAGTGCCAGCAGCGCGAGCATGATCACGAGGAACGGCCACGGCCCACCGATCGCTCCGATGACGAGGGCGATCGCGACGAGCGCGACGAGCAGCATCCGGCCCAGCGCGGACCTCGCAAGCACGAGCACGAGCAGGCCGGCCAAGGCGTAGAAGCCGACCCACTTGCTGGCGGCGGCCAGGCCGATGAGGACGCCGACGAGCGGCAGGGCCCACCACGCGCTGCGCGCCCATCGGCCGGACCAGATCTGCCAGAAGACGAGGTATGCGGCGACGATGAACGTCGCCACGAAGATGTCGTTCATGCTGATCCGGCTCATGACGTAGCTCATCGGGTCGAGCGCGACGAAGGCCGCGGCGAGGACCGCGATGCGGCGACGGCTGAACATCGTCGCCGCCAGCAGGTAGACGAGGCCGACGAGCGCGGACCCGAAGATCACCCCAGCCAGCCGCCAGGCGAACGCGTTGCTCCCCGCATCGATGGCCACGACGCTGCCGGCACCGGACTCGTCGACCGTGCTGACGAGCAGGCGGCCGTGGTCATCACCCTGGGACGTCGTCGCGCTGTCGAACGCCATCGCCAGCGGGGCGCCAGCGAGCGGCGTGGCGTCGAAGGCGGCCATGCCGATCGAGCCCGACCCACGATTCTCCATGTGCGGCTCGATCGCCCAGACGCGATGATCGCCCGCCTCCGTCGTGCCGGCGATGGACACGAGGCCGGAGACCTTCTGGCTCGCGATCAGCACGGGCGCGCCGGGGAGGGGCACCGGTCCAAGCAGGCACGGATCGCCAGCGCACCGATTGTTGCTGCCGTCGGCGTCGACGACCGCCACGCCGCCGATCGTGGCGGGGTACTCGGCGGTGGCGGGAAGCGCGCCGGTCAGCGCCAGGAGCTGCTGGTCGTCGCCGTCGCCACGGACCACGAGCGGACCCAGGAGCGGTGCGCCCTCGACGGCGATCGTGCTCGTGGGCGCGGCGTCGAGCGTCTCGGCATCGAAGAACGCCACCTCGCCCGTGGCCGGGTCGGTGGCGACCACGTGGTCGGACTCCTCGGGGTCGACCCCGTTCACGTAGCCGACGCCGCCGAACGTGCCCGCGATCGGGCCCCGGACCTCATCCGTGTTCGGGTCGACGACGACGATCCCACCCGTGCCGCGCAGCAGCGTCGGATCGGCCGACTGCGTCGGCACGACGATCTCGTGGACCGTGTCGAGACCGGACTCGATCGGCGGCCCTGCCGGCGGCGCGCGACCGTCCGGCGACGCCAGCAGCCCGGTGAGCTCGTACGTCTCCACCGTCCCGGCATCGCCGCGTCCGACCAGCAGCCGCGGGCCGTCGATGTCGTAGGCCAGCGCGGCAACGGGCCCGCCGGCGGTCCAGCGCGCGACCTCGTCGCCGCTCTGCGCGTCGCTGGCCACGATCGTCGTTCCGCCATCGGTCGTGAACGCGATCGAGCGGTCGAACCCACTCGACGCTCGGGCGGTCGCCACCGCGAGCAGCGGGGACGGCGCGTCGACCGCTGTGCTGCCGACGACCTTGTTCGGGTCGGCGAGGACGATGCCGCCGGCGATCAGGTACTTGGCGAGCATGGGGTGCGTCCACTCGTAGACGTCGCGGTCCCAGCCGTTCTCCCAGGCGCTCAGGAACTCGGCGGCGGAGCGGGCGTGGTACGCCTCGTCGAAGTGCTGCGAACGCGGCAGGTCGAGCCGCCACAGACGGAAGACGAGCGCGAACGCGACGAGGCCGAGCAGCAGCAGCGCGTCGCGGCGGTCGAGCCGGCGCCCGGGCTCCTTGAAGTACGCGTCGGCAGGGTTCGGGGCCAGCCATGACGGCTCGCCGGAAGCCACCGACGGCGTGTCCCGCCGAGCGGGTGCGATCGGCGCGGTCGCGATCGGCGTCGCGGGCTCCGCCTCAGGCACGTCGCGCGGCGAACGGGCGAGCCGGATCGCGAGCCAGACGATGATGCCGAGGGCGATCGTGACGACGAGTCCGATGAGCCAGATGCCGCCGTCGGTGAACAGCGTGCTCTCGAGGAACGCGTCCTGGATCATCGGGCCACCGCCGAGGCCCGGGTTCTGGACGCGGTCGGTGACGAAGGACCAGTCCTCGCTGTAGAGCCAATAGACGTTCGCGAAGAAGACGGCCGAGATGGCGCCGTACAGCCAGGGCCAGATCCGCCCGGAGAAGAGGAGGATCGCCCCGAGGGCCAGGGCGGGGAACAGGTAGCGCTCGTGGACACGGGTCGGGAGGGCGAAGAAGGCGACCGACAGGACGAGCGCGGCCATGACGACCCCACGCACGTCGTCGCGTCGAGCGACCTGCCACAGAGCGAGCAGCGCGACCGCGACGAACAGCAGCGTGCCCACCTGCTGCCAGGTGAGCGACGCGCCACCGAGGACGAGCCCGGCGACGGTGTCGTCACCGCGATGGAGCGTGTCGCCGAGCCCGCTCCACGGGTTGCGCCACAGGTTGAAGGCGTTGATCGACAGGCCGGTGTACGTGTTCGCGGCCTCGCACAGCTTGCCGATGAGGCTCGTCGACGGATCGCCGGCGGGCAGGAATCCCAGGCAGCCCTTGACGTCGGTCCCGGCGGCGACGGGCGCCCACAGCGTCATCCCGAACGGCGCGAGCATGAGGGCGAGGGTGGCGACGCCCGCCGCGAGCGAGGTGAGGACGCGGGGAATGGAGCGGACGCCGTCGTGCTCGGGATCGCTCGAGCGACCGAAGAGGTGGCGCTTGATGCCGACGACGGCGACGACGGGGACGAGGAAGGCGAACTGGAACTTGATGAGCAGCGCGGCGACGGAGCCGATCGCCGCCGCCTCCGTCCAGCCGCGTCCGAGTGCGTAGATCGTCGCGAGCAGGACGAGCGTGCCGACCGCGTCGATCTGGCCCCACACGGCTGAGTCGAACACCGTGCCGGGGTTGAAGAGGTAGATGGCGGCGACCGCCAGGCCGGCCGTCTCGGGGCCGATCCGAAAGTGGGCGCGGTCGATGAGCTCATCGCCCCAGCGGCGGACGATCTCGAACAGCAGCCATGCGACGCCGACGTCCGCGAGGATGCCCGGGATCTTGACGAGGCCGCCGGTGATGTTGATGCCGACAATCGGCGCGAGCAGGGCGCCGATCTCCCCGAGCCCCCACAGGACGTACAGATAGCCGGGCGGGTAATCGCTGAAGTACCCCGGCTCGTAGAAGTCGGCTGGTCCGACGCTTGCTAACCGCTGGCCCCAGGCGTTGAATGCGCCGATGTCGTTGGCCAGGCCGCTGAGCGGCATGTAGACGGCCGCGATGAAGACACGCAGAGCGAGGCCGAGGACGAGGATCAAGGTGAGGATCGTGCCGGCGTCGAGCCGCCGCAGTGTCTCGAGGGTCCTCACGCCCCGTCGGCCGACGGGGTCGCGGGTCATCAGCGGCGGCGCCCCCGTGGAGCGCGCCGTGTCGTGTCGCACGCCAAGGTGGCGGTGAGTATACATCGAGGCCCTGACGGCCCCGATTCGGCCCGGGTTGCGTCGCGCGGCTGGATCCCGTACAGCGACGGGGCCGTCGCGTACGTCGCGGTCGGGGTGGCGCTCGTCGCCCTTGCCGTCTATCTGCGCACGATGCTGCCGTCGACCTACTTCTGGGACACCGGCGAGGCGCAGACCGTGCCCGCAACGGCCTCGATCTTCCATCCGACCGGCTTCCCGGTGTACGCGATGGTCGGGTGGCTCTGGAGCCAGCTGCCCATGGGTGACGTGGCGTGGCGGATGAACCTGCTCTCCGGGCTGTGCGTCGCCGCCGCCGCCGGCTTGGTCGTCCTGATCACGGGCCACCTCATCCAGGAGTCGAACCGGCTCCTGCGTGCCAGCGCCGCCGGGGTCGCCGGCCTGGCGTTCGCGTTCGCCGCCGAGCCGTGGGAGAACGCCACGCGCGCCGACGTGCACGCCCTGAACGTCCTCTTCGTCACCCTGGTCGTGTGGCTGCTCCTGACGTGGGCGGCGGCGCACCGCGCCGGGTCACCGCGGGAGGGTCGTTGGCTCGTGGCCGCCGCCCTCTGCTTCGGCCTCGGCATCGGCGCCCACCCGCTCGTCGGGTTGACTGCCTTCGGCGTGGCCGCGTGGCTGGTCATCGTCGACCGCGGCATCTGGCGCCGCTGGCGGCTCGTCGCCGTGTGCGCGGCGATGATCGGCATCGGCATCGCGAGCTATGCCTACATCTACGTCCGGGCGATCATCGATCCCGCCCCGCCGCTGTTCTACGCGCACCCCGACACCTGGGAGCGGTTCCGCTACATCGTCTTCGCCGAACAGTTCCACGGCCTCTTCGAGGACTTCTCCTCGCCGCTGGCCGACCTGGGCAGCAAGTGGAACGTGACGGAGCGCGTGCTGGAGGCGCAGTTCCCGATCGTGGCCTGGCTGCTCGCCGCCGCAGGGGCGGCCGTGCTGGCGGTCCGGCGGCTCGAGGCGCTCGTGTTCTTCGCGCTGGTGGTCGTGGCGACCGTGCTGTACGCGATGAACTTCGACGACGGTGACATCGACCGCTACTACCTGCCCACGATCGCGGTCGCCGCGCCGCTCATCGGGGTCGCGCTCGCCTTCATCGGCGCGACCGTCGCGGCAGCGGTCGCCGAGATCAGCCGCCGGTTCGAGGTCGGGCGGGCGGCGCGGCGGCGGCTGGCCACCGTCGCCGCCGCATCGGTCATCGGGCTGGGGTTGATCGTGCCAGCGATGTCCCTGGTCGGCGGGTACCGCTCACACGACCAGAGCGCGAACCGGTCGGCGGACGAGTGGGTCGCCTCGGTCTACTCGCGGCTGCCGCCGAACGCCGTCGTCGTCAGCTGGTGGAGCTACAGCACTCCGCTGTGGTACCACCGCTGGGTGCTCGGCGAGCGGCCCGACGTCACGATCATCGACGAGCGCAACATCCTCGACGACGGGTACCGTACGATGCACAACGCCATCGCCGCCCACTACGGTCTGCGCCCGGTCTTCGTCGTCCCGCCGTCCTGGGAGTACGACCGCATCGTCCGGGACTGGTACACGACGAGCATCACCACCTATCCCGGCTACTCCGAGCTGCTCCACATCGAGGGTCCTCGCCAGTGACCGATCCCGAGCGCCCGCGCCTCACTTTTTTCTTCCCCGCCTACAACGAGGAGGAGAACGTGAACGAGACGGTGCAGCGGGCGCTCGAGGACATCGGAGCCCTCGTCGACGGCTCGATCGAGGTCCTCGTCGTCGACGACGGCTCGACCGACCGGACGCCCGAGCTCGCCGATGCGCTCGCCGCGGCCGATGCCCGCGTCCGGGTCCACCACCAGGCGAACCGCGGGTACGGCGGTGCGCTGCGGGCGGGGTTCGAGCACTCGAGCGGCGTGCTCATCTGCTTCTCGGATGGCGACCTGCAGTTCGACCTTCGCGAGATGTCGCGGCTGCTCGATCGGCTGGACGACCCGCGACGGCCCGTCGACGTCGTGATCGGCCATCGGCTCAGGCGACGCGATCCCCCGCATCGGATCTTCATCGCCAAGACCTACAACGCGGTCGTCTCGGTCCTCTTCGGGCTACGCGTGCGCGACATCGACTGCGCGATGAAGCTCTTCCGGCGCGAGGTCTTCGAGGGACTGCCGCTGACGACCGACTCGCCGTTCCTGTCGGCGGAGCTGCTCATCAAGCTGAGCGCGCGGGGCGAGCGGATGGCGCAGGTCGGCGTCACGCACTATCCGCGCGCCGCGGGCACGAACACGGGCGCGTCGTTCCGCAAGATCCTCCGGACGTTCCGCGACATCGGGAGGCTGCGCTGGGCGCTGTGGACGAGGCGGAGCGAGGTCCTGGGGACGCTGCGCGCGCGATCGGGAGCCTAGGACTCCTCCGGACCTCCGGCCTCGCCGGTGCCGGGAAGGTCGACGTCGAGCGAGTTCACGAAGTCGCGGAACACCGCAAGGCGCTCCTCGTCGACCGGGATCCCCTCCTCCGCCGCCTCCGGCTCGACCCCGGCCTCGTCGAGGACGCGCTCGTCGGCGTAGATCGGCGAGCCGGTGCGCACGGCGACGGCGATCGCGTCGGACGTCCGCGAGTCGATCTCCGTCTCGTCGCCGGACGACGTCTCGACGTAGAGGCGCGCGTGAAACGTGCCCTCGACGACATGAGTGACGACGACGCGGCTGATGCTCGAGCCGAGCGCGGCGACCACGGCGACCATGAGGTCGTGGGTCAGCGGGCGTTCCGCGGAGATGCCCTGGAGGCGCATCGCGATCGCGTTGGCCTCGGATGGGCCGATCCAGATGGGGAGGTATCGGTCGCGCTCGGACTCCTTGAGGATGACGACGTGCTGGCTCGACAGCATGTGGACGCGCACGCTCTCGACGACCATCTCCACGAGCCTGACCCGGCCGAACGGACCCTCAGCCATGGATCGATTCTAGCGCCGGCTACTCCAGGACGATGCGGACGACGCCTTCGGGCGTGAGCGCGTACGCGGCGGGCGGGCCATCCGCCACGGAGGTCACGTGGAGGCCACGGACGTCGTCGAGGATGCCCGCCGTCGGGCCGCTCGACGGTGCCAGCCACTGGCGCACGAACGCGCCATCGGCACGCTGGAACGCCAGGATCCGCGCATTGGCGGCGTCGTAGACGTACAGGAACTCGCGGTCGCCGACGGTCGCGCCATCGATGAGCCGATAGTCCAGCGTGGGGCGGATGGAGTCGTCCGGCGGGTGGTCGAGGGAATACTCGGCCTGCGAGCGCGGCGATCCGAAGTCGACGCGCGTGACGGTATCGGCATGGAGCAGCCAGGCGCTCACGTCGACGCGCAGGTCGCGGGCGTCGAGCGGGCGCAGGTCGGGCTGATCGGTCAGGAAGCGCTCCGGCGGATCCGGATAGGTGACCGGGATGACGGCCGGCGGCGTCCACCGCAGGAGCTGCCGGCTGCGGCTGTCGACGATGTAGAGGTTGAAGATCTCCAGCGGAGGCCGATGCTGCAGCGCGCCGATGAGCGCCGTCCGCGCGCCGATCCCTTCCGCTCCGTTCAGCTCCATCTGCCGCGGAATCCGCTCGGCGAGGTCGATCCGCCATGCGACCCGATCCCGATCGATCACGACGACGTCGGTCGCGGCGGTGGCGATGAGCCACGGGTCGCCGGGGACCTCGCCGGAGTCGAGCGCCTGGCCGGCGCGGTACACCACGACTGACGTCCCGTCCGTCGGGTCGACGCGGATGATCCTGCCGCGGCCGGTCTCGAGGACCCACAGCGACTCGTCGCTGGCAGCCACCATCTCGGCCGGGACGACCTCCTCGAAGCGGTCGGTGAGGTCGGCCACGATCGCGGTGTCCTGGATGCGCGCGACCCCGTGCAGCGCGTCGAGCCGCCGCTCGATCCGGCGGCGGAGCGGCGCGAGCTGCTCGGGCGCGATGCCGACGCCTGCGGCGCGCTCGATCGCCGCGTGCGCATCGGCCAGAAGGTTCCCTGCGCGCTCGGGGTTGCGATCGACGAGGTCGGCGCCGTCAACGCGTTGCTCGACCTCGCCGATGAGCGCGGCGGCGTCCGCGATCGCCTCTCGCGCGGTGGCCGCGCGCGGGATCGCGTCGGCCGGACGGGCCGTGGGGAGCGTCGCGACCGTGACGCCGATCGCCAGCGTCCCGGCCACGAGGCCGATGCCGACCATGCCCAGCCGGCGGCGACGGCCCTCCTCCCGCTCCGCGGTCCGGGGGATGCCGCGCGGGTATTCGGGCCGCCGGCGCGGCACGAAGGCCAGGATCCACGAGAACATGGTCAGGGCGCCGCGACCGAGCGACGCGCGCAGCCCTTCCGCGGCATCGCCCGCGGAATGCAGCCCGCGCCCGATCGCATCGGCCAGCGGGACGGGGCTTTGATCGGGGAGACCGGCATACGGCTCGGCCGCCCGAACCGGCTCGAGCTGGTGGACGGTCTCGGTCGCGCCGAGCTCCGCCACCTCGATGGCCAGGAGCCCGTCGGAGCCGGTCCCGCCCCGGATCGCGAACAACTGCTGCAGGTGCTCGATAGCGGCGACGGGACGCATGCCGGCCAGCGCGGCTCGCAGCTCCTCCACGCCGACGGTGTGCGCGAAGTGGCGGCTGACGAGCGCGATTCGATCGCCCGGCGCCAGGGCGCCATGCCAGGTGAACGGCGCGACCTCGATCGCCTCCCCGAGCGTCGCGGCGACGCGGCGGCGACGGACCCGCGGATCCTCGTCGGCGGCCGCCGGTGGGGGCGGTACCTCGTACATTCGCTCGTCGCGCACGACGACCGCGCTCGCCGGCCCGACCTTGGCGACGTGGGCCTCGCGGCCACGCACGACGAGCGCGGCGACGCTCACACCGGCGCGACGCGGGATGCCGAGCCGGCGTCGCTGGTGGTAGAGGCGCCGATTCGCGGCGGTCAGCGCCTTCGAGAGGGCCACGAGCACGCCGGCCGAGAGGTCGTAGTAGTAATCGCGCTGGATCGCGTCCAGCGCCTCGCGCGCCGCGGCGGCGAGAGCGGGGCTGCCGCCGGTCAGCTGGGCCAGGAGGAACAGGCTGCCCTTCGTCCGCGCCTGGGCGCCGATCGCCGGCTCGTGAAAGGCGACGATGTCGAAGGCGTCGGCCGGCCGCTCGTCCGCGGACGGCAGCCCAATCCTCGTCGCGAAGCGGTTCGTCATCTCGCAGGGCCCGGGTCAGTGCCTGGTGCGTGCTGGCACCCGATTATGGACGGCTCACCCCGCGCGGTGACCCACCGAAACGGCCAATCCGCGTAACTCGATGGTCGCCCCCGGCCGGCCCCGCATCCGGCGGTTCACCGACCACACGAGGCCATCGCGGCGCAGCGCGAGCTCCTGCGCCAACGTCGGATCCGAGGCCTCGACGTGGGCGGTGCCGCCCGTCACGCGGGTGATGCGGCTGTGGAACGGGCCGTGCTCGAGGTGCGCTTCGGCCATGACCTCGCTCCACGCGAGGCGCACCTGCGCCAGCGCGAGCTGCTCGGCGACCCCGGGTCCGATGCACGACGCCAGCGCGCGCTGGACCGCGGCGCCGGCTTCCTCGCGGTTGCTCACGAGGGCGCGCGCTGCAGCCGTCCGCCGGCGATGCGCCACACGGCGGCCTCCTGCCGGCGGGCCGCCTCCCGGGCCTCGGGGTCCGCGGTCGTCACGATCACCTGCCCGCGTCCGGCGAGCAGGTCGCTCAGCCGCGTCGCGCGCTCGGGATCCAGCTCGCTGAAGACGTCGTCGAGCAGCACGATCGGCCGCGGCCCGTCCGCGCCCAGGAGGTCCGTCTCGGCGAGCTTGAGCGACAGGATGATCGTCCGCTGCTGGCCGCGGCTTGCGTGGCTCGCGACGTCGCGACCGCCGAGGTCGGCGCGCAGGTCGTCGCGCTGAGGGCCGACGAGGCTCACGCCGTTCCAGGCCTCGCGCTGGCGGACCTCGGCGATCCGGCGCCTGTGGGCCGCCTCGAGCTCGTCGATGTCCGGGATGCGGACCGATGGCGCCGCGCGCTCGGCCCACGCCTCCTTCAGGCCGTCGACATAGGTCAATGCGACCGACGCGCCCCTCTCGGTCGGGACGGCGACCGCGTCGTGGAGCGGCCCGATGCGCTCCTCCAGCTCGCGCACGACCTCCAGCCGCGAACGCATGACCCGGGCGCCGACCTGGGCCAGCTGCTCGTCCCAGAAGGCGAGCGCATCGATCTCGGCCTCCTCGGCGCGGATCGCGCGGAGGAGGGCGTTGCGCTGGGCGAGGACGCGGGCGGCGTCGGCGAGGTCGCGAGCTGCGCGCCGGTCGCGCTGAGCCAGGATCGCGTCGAGGAACCGGCGGCGGTCGGCCGGCGAGCCGACAAGGAGGAGCATCTCCTCCGGCCGGAAGAGCACCGCCCGCGCAGTCTCGGCGACCGACGACGACCGCCGCGCGACGCCGTTGACGGTCAGTCGCTTGCGAAGGCCGGGCGGTGGCGGAGTGCCCGGCACGACGAGCTCGATCGTGGCCCCGCCAGCTGCCGTCCCGCCGCCCAGCTCGAGCACGACCCGGGCGAACCCGGCGCCGTGCCGCACGAGCTCGGCGTCGACCGCCGCGCGATGCGATCGTCCGCTGATCGTGGCGTGGATCGCCTCGAGCAGGTTCGTCTTGCCGGCCCCGTTCGGGGCGGAGACGATCGTCAGGCCACGATCGGGCTCCAGCTCTGCCGATGCGTACGAGCGGAAGTCGGTGAGGGCGAGCCGCGAGAGCTCCATCGTCTGCCGGCCCGCAACTGGGCGCGGCGCGGCGCGCAGCGCCATGGTCGGGATGGCCTCAGGAGGCCGTCCGGACCGGCATGATGACGTGCACGTAGTCGTCCTTGCCGATGCCGCGGATGACGCCCGGCGCCAGTGGCCCGGACAGCTCGAGCGCGGCCTCGTCGGCGCCGAGCGCGCTGAGCACGTCGATGAGGTAGCGCGCGTTGAAGGCGATCGCCGTCGGCGATCCCTCGACCGCGGCCTCGACGGTATCCGCGTTGTCGCCGACGTCGGCGGCGTGGGCCGTGATCGCGACGCCGGTGCCGTCGCCGTTCTCCCCGCCGAGCTCGATCTTGACGATGTTCGCGCTGTCGCGCGCGAAGATGCTCGCCCGTCGCGTGCCCGACAGGAACGCCTCGCGGTCGATGACCGCCCGGGAGCTGTGCGAGGTCGGGATCACCGGCTCGTAGTTCGGGAACTGGCCCTCGATCAGGCGACTGACGAGGTCGGTGCCCTCGACATGGAAGAGGACCTGGCTCTTGTTCGGGGTCACCGTGATCTCGATCGGCGCCTCGGCGTCGGGCAGGATCCGCATCAGCTCGGCGTACGAGCGACCGGGCACGACGATGACGACCTCCGGGGAGACGGGCTTGTCGAGCCGCACCGTGCGGACCGCGATCCGGTAGTTGTCGGCCGCGGCCAGGGTCAACGTGTCACCACTCAGGCGGGTGAGGACGCCGGTGAGGATCGGGCGGCTCTCGTCGCTGGCGGCCGCGAAGACGACCTCCCCGAGCGCCTCGCGGAGGGCTCGCGCGTCGATGCTCGTCGCCGGCGCCTCGCCGATCGCGGCGACGACGGGAAACTCGTCCGCCTCGATGCCCTTGATGCTCGAGCGGTTGTTCCCGCAGGTCAGCTTCAGCGTCCGGTCCTTGGCGGAGAGCACGAGGTCGATGCGCTGGTTCGGGAGCGACGCGACGAGGTCGGTGAGGAGACGGGCCGGCACGGTGATCTCTCCCTCCTCGGCGACCTTGCCCGGCACCCAGGAGTTGATCCCGATCTCCAGGTTCGTGGCGGTGAGCTTGAGGCCGGAGCTCTCGGTCTTGAGCAGCACGTTGGCGAGGACGGGCAGGGTGGCTCGGCTGCTGACCGCGCGGCTCACCGTCTGGAGCCCGCGCGCCAGGTTCTCCTGCATCACCGAGACGTTCATGCCCACCTCACGATATCCACGGAGGGTTCGAAGCCTCCATCGGTTCTCTTGTAAGAATACTCACCAGTCGTCGTCCTCTCGTAGGCGTGTGGACGGTGTGGACGGAGCCGCATTGGCCGATCTCGCGTGAGCGTGGGCCCATTCGGCGGATAAGCGCCGGACACCGGTGGAAGACCGCCCGCCGGCCCGCGCATGGACGGTGCACACGCGCCGCGCATCGGTGGACGAAGCCTAACGACCGCCTGTCGCGGCAGCGCGGATTGTCCACACGGGCCCCGAGATATCCACCAGATCGGCGCACTTTTCCACCGAAACCTGTCGAAACCGCGGCACCGGGTCGCGCCTCACTCGGAGTAGATCATCTCCCGCACGGCGCTGATCTCGCGGCGCATCTCGTCGTTCTCGCTGAGCTCGCGGGCGATCTTGTCGCATGCGTGGAGCACCGTCGAGTGATCGCGTCCGCCAAGCTCGGCACCGATGCGCAGCAGGCTGATGTCGGTCTCCTCGCGGATGAGGAACATCGCGATCTGGCGCGGCACGACGATGGCGCGGTCGCGCTTGCTGGAGCGAAGCTGATCGAGGTTGACCCCGTAGTAGTCGGCCACCGCGCGGACGATGCGCTGCGGCGTGATCGACTTCTTGCGCGGGTTGTACATGACGTTGCTGAGGACCGCCGAGGCCAGCTCGATGTTGACCGGCATCCCGCTCATGCTCGCGTAGGCGACGACGCGGTTCAGCGCGCCCTCGAGCTCGCGCACGTTGCTCACGACCTTGCGCGCGATGAACTCGATGACCTCGGACGGAATCAGGTGCAGCTGGTCCTCCGCCTTCGAGCGCAGGATCGCGATGCGCGTCTCCAGGTCCGGCGGGGTGAGGTCGGCGATCAGGCCCCACTCGAAGCGGCTGCGGAGGCGCTCCTCCAGCGTGGTGATCGCCTTCGGGGGCCGGTCGCTCGAGAGGACGACCTGCTTGCCGGCCTCGTGGATCGCGTTGAAGGTGTGGAAGAACTCTTCCTGGGTTCGCTCGCGCTCGGCGATGAACTGGATGTCGTCGATGAGCAGGACGTCGATCCGCCGATACCGCCCGCGGAAGTCCTCCATCTTCTGCTCGCGGATCGAGTTGATGAAGTCGTTCGTGAACTTCTCGCTCGTGGCGTACATGATCCGCTTGCGGGGGAACTTCGCGGCCACGGCGTTGCCGATGGCGTGCATCAGGTGCGTCTTGCCGAGCCCGACGCCCCCGTACAGGAACAGCGGGTTGTACGCGTGCCCCGGACGCTCGGCGACGCTGAGCGCCGCGGCGTGGGCGAGGCGGTTGGCCGAGCCGACGATGAAGTTCGTGAACGTGTAGCGAGTGTTCAGGTTGATCGCGTTGCCACCCGCCGACAGCGGCGGCATCGCCACCTGCGCATCCTCGTCCACCTGCTCGGGCACGGGTCCGGAGGCGTCGGCCACGACGAATTCGACCTGCACGGATCCGCCCACCACCCGGGCCAGCGTCTGGCTGATCAGCGGCCGATATCGGTTGTCGAGCCAGTCGCGTGCGAAGCCATTTGGTGCCGAGATCCGGTAGCGGTTGTCGTCGATCTCGACGAGGTGTGTGTCCTTGAGCCAGGTCTCGAAGTTGGCGGGTGAGAGGGAGACCTGCAGCTCGCCGAGGGCGGCGCGCCACACCTGCTTCGCGTCCATCAATCGATGCTTCTCCGGGCCGATCTGTGGCGCCACGAGGGCGGGATGAGTGCGTCCACCGGGCCAGATCGATGGGTGTCGGGGAGGCTCCGGGCCGGGGGTCGGGCCACTATAGCAGCGGCCGTTTCGGGCGGGCAACGGATCGGCGCCCAACGCTTCCCGAGGGTCCGAAATCCTCGGCCCCAACGACCCGCGCAGGTTTGACCCGCCCTCGGCCCACCGGTAGAATCCGGCACCAGAGCGAGACGGGCCCCGAACCACGGTACGCAGAGGCTGGCGGAACGCCAGCCATTCGTGTGTGATGGGCCTGGAACGCGATCGCTGAAACGAGGAACCGGCACGCAACGATGAAACGGACGTATCAGCCCAAGAAGCGCGCGCGCAAGCGCGAGCATGGCTTCATGGCCCGCATGGCTTCCAAGGGCGGTCGGCGCGTGCTTGCTCGTCGTCGGGCCAAGGGGCGCAAGCGGCTCTCGGCCTGACCGCCGCCACGGCGCTCGAAGACGTGCCCGTGCTGCCGACGCTCCGGCGCCGCGCGGACTTCGAGGCCATCGGGCGTCACGGTCAGGCTCGCGCGACACCCGAGCTCGTCCTCCGCTGGATGCGGACCGATCGAGCCGAGTCGCGGATCGGGCTGTCGGTTCCCCGCTCGCTCGGCGGCGCGGTTCAGCGCAATCGGGTTCGTCGCCGGCTGAGGGAGCTGGCCAGGGCGCGACTGGAGCGCATCGGTCCCGGATGGGACCTCCTCCTGATCGCGAGGCCGGCGGCCGGCGAGGCGACCCACGCTGAGCTCGGAGCGGCGATGGACTCGCTCCTGGAACGGTCGGAGATCGGTAGATGAAGACCATCGGGTTGGGATTGATCGTCGCGTACCAGCGGCTGACGGCATGGATGCCGCCGAGCTGCCGCTACTCGCCCACCTGCTCGGCCTACACCTACCAGGCGATCGAGCGCTACGGCCTGCTGCGCGGCTCGTGGATGGGCGCGAAGCGCATCGGCCGCTGCAACCCGTTCCACCCCGGCGGCTACGACCCGGTCCGATGAGCGAGCAGCGAGCAGCGGCACGTTGACCCCCATCATCGCCCAGGGCTTTCTGGGGATCGAGCACTTCAACCCGCCCTGGGACGTCTTCTTCCTCCCGCTCTTCAACCTGCTGATCTTCCTCTACGAGATCCCGTTCGTCGGCTTCGCGCTGGCGATCGTCCTCTTCACGATCATCATCCGCACGGCGCTCGCGCCGCTGTTCGTGCGGCAGATCCGGTCGCAGAAAGAGATGCAGCGCATGCAGCCACTCGTGAGGGAGGTGCAGCGCAAGCACAAGGGCAACCGCCAGAAGGTCTACGAAGAGACCCAGGCCCTGTACCGCGAGCACGGCGTCAACCCGGCGGCCGGCTGCCTGCCCGTCCTGCTCCAGCTGCCGATTCTCTTCGCCCTCTACCAGGCGCTCATCCGCGCCAGCGGCGTGGTGAGCGGCTTCGTCCCGAATGAGGGCAACCAGGCGGCGTTCGACGGCCTCCAGGCGGCCGGGCTCGTCGTGGCCGGCAGCCAGCCCAACGAGTACATCGTCCAGATCTCCGGCCAGTGCAACCTGCCGGAGTTCAGCCAGCTGCCGCAGTTCCTGCCGTTGAACTGCCAGCTCATCGACCCGATCAAGCTGACCGAGCCGGTCAACACGACGGTCGCCTGGCTGGGCGGCCTGGATCTCGCTCGCGTGGACCACGTCTTCGCGATCTCGATCTTCGGCGGGTTTGCGCTTTCGGGCCTGGCCATCATCGCGGCGATCCTGCAGTTCGTGCAGGTGAAGATGACGGCCCCTCCGCCGAATCCGGAGGACCCGACCTCGTCGATGACGAGCACGATGACCTACACCTTCCCGTTGCTCACCATCTTCTGGGGCGGCATCTTCCCGAGCGGCCTGATCCTGTACTGGATCGTGTACACCGCGTACCTCGTGATCCAGCAGTACCTCATCATGGGCTGGGGCAACCTGTTCCCGATCTTCGGCTGGCGGCCACGCTGGGCGCCATCCCCGCAGACCGGCATCACGCCCGCGGCGCGTCCGAAGTCGACCGATGCGAACGCGAACGCCCCGAACCCCGGCCCCAATCCACGCGCGCCCGCGTCGAGTGCCAGCCGCAGCAATCCGCGGCCACAGAACCGGCGATCGAGCAGCGCCAAGCGACGAGGCAGAAGGCGATGACATTCCGTGAGTTCACCGGCAAGAACGTCGAGGAAGCGATCCGCTCGGCGATGAAGGACTTCGAGGCCGACCTCGGAGACCTCGACATCGAGATCCTCTCGCAGGGGAGCCGCGGCCTACTCGGCGTCGGCGGCGAGGAGGCGCGCATCCTCGCCGCGCCGAAGTCTGCGGTCGCCGCGGCGGAGACCGTCCGCGCCGAGCCCGATGCGACACCCGTTGACGAGGACCTTGAGGCGGCAGCTCCCGAGGCACCCGAGGCCGATGCCGGCGCGACCGTGCTCGACAACGGTGACGATCAGGTCGCCGAGCTCGCCCGCGCAGATGCGTCGCGCCGATCGCGAGGCGGACGGGGCCGCGGGGGACGAAGCCGTACCGGGCGCGAGCGCGAGCACGCGGTACGCGAGCCGCGGGCGGATCGACCTCCACGCGAGCCGAGGCCCGACCGACCGTCGCGCGAGCCCGCGCCATTCGTCTCCGCGAAGCCCGCGGAGGAGCTCTCAGACGAGGAGCGCGCGACGCTCGAGACGGCTCAGACCGTCCTCACCGAGATGATCGAGCTCATGGGCCTCGACGCGACGGTCGAGATCACCCGCGGCGGCGACACCGCCCGGCTCAACGTCAAGGGCGACGATCTCGGGGCGCTGATCGGGCGGCGCGGCGAGAAGCTGGCCAGCCTCCAGCACATCGTCAACCTCATCGTCGGGCGCCGCGAGGGGCAGCACCACCGGATCGCGATCGACGTCGAGAACTACCGCGGCCGGCGCGAGGAGCAGCTTCGCGACGTCGCCGACCGGGCGGCCAAGCGCGTGATCCAGTCCGGGAAGATCATCCAGCTCGAGGCGATGCCCGCGATCGAGCGTCGGGTCGTCCATATGGCACTGCTCGAGAACCCGAAGGTGCGCACCCAGAGCGTCGGCGTCGAGCCCAACCGCCGCATCGTCGTCCTGCCCGCCAGCCAGGTCCGGGAGTAGACGGCCGACGCGAGGCCACGGCGGTGACCGTCGTTGCCTGCGCTGTCGGACGCATCGGCCCCGGGGGCCCATGGGTCGGCTTCGCACCGACGCTGGACGACGGCTATGCCGTCGTGGTCGGCGGCGCCGACGGTCGCGTTGCGAGCGGCCCTGCCGTTGCCGACGACTTGATCGCGCTGGCGATCGCGTACTTCGCCGACGAGCTGCCCGAGCCGCCGGAGGCGCTCGCGGCCACCCACGGCGACATCGGCGCGCTCGTGCGCCACGTTGCTGCGGCGGAGGGCAACGCCGAGCGGAGGCGACGTCTCGAGGAGGCCGTCGACGCGATCGACGACGGATTGGCCGCCGACGTCGTGGTCGGCGGCCTCAGCCGATGCCTGGACCCGGACGAGGAGCCGGTGGCGCGACTGCGGCGCCGGGCGGCCGAGCTGCTCGCCGGCTAGGCCTCACACGTCGCCCGTGCGGCTGTCGTCCGAGCTCTGGTCCGTGGCGGCCGGTGGTGGCGCGGCCGGTGGCGGCGCGGCCGGTGGTGGCGCGGCCGGTGGCGGCGCGGCGGCTGGCGGCTCCGCGGGTGGCGGGGCGGCCGCCGAGTCGGCCGGCGCCGCGGGAGCGGCCGACGATTGGGCCATCCCGAACTGCCACTTCCCGCCCTCGCGCTGAAGGGCCTGCCAGCCCGCCCATGCCATCACGGCCGCGGCGATGAGCGTGACCAGGAACAGGAGCGTCCCGAAGCTGCCGAGCGTGTTGATCGTGTATTCGATCCATCGGAGCAGCTCGATGACTGCCGCGCCGACTGCGACGATCCCCAGCGTGGCGAGCAGGGTGCCGCGCGATCCTGGCAGCGAGGTGTTGGGCGCGAACTGCGGCAGGAACACGACGACGGCCACGCCGAGGGCCGCGAGGACCGAGAGCCAGAGCAGGCCGCCCCAGTTGCTGATCAGGCCGGCCAGGAACACGACGATGGCGGCGTAGAGCGCCATCTTCTCGTTCTGGTCGAGCTTGGAGAAGTCCATCCGAATCCACACCCTCCATTGCTTGAGCACGGCCCCGCCGCGAGCGACCGTAGCACAGCGGCGCAACAGCACGGCGCCCTCGACCAGAGGGGGCCGAGGGCGCGCGGCAGATGAGGACTGGTGGAGATGGGGGAGAATCGAACTCCCCGTCCAGAACACGTTCCCCGGGAACTTCCTACAGGCATTTCCGGCCAACTTGCGCTTCGCGTCGCGGACCCCCGACCGGCGGGGTGCCTCGCTTGCTATCCGGTGGTGCCTCTCGGCTCTTTGACGCCGCTCACCGGAGTCGGCGACGCCGCACCTCCCCGAATGACATCTTCGCCGTCCGGGGAGGTGGGACGGCGTCGATGCTCACTGCTGTTTAGGCAGCGAGGGCGTAACTGTCGTTGCCAGTTACAGGCGTGCTCGCTGATTTACGAGGCCTGCGAGCAACCTCGGCCTGCGATTCCCGGCTCACGGGCCCTGTCGAAACCTGACATCCCCACGAACCGGATTGGAGACCCATTCTAGCAAACGACGAGACCGATGTGAACGCCTGTTCTAGAGCTTGATCCGCGCGCCCGCCTTCGCCTCGCGCTCGAGCTCGCGACGCATGTCGCGCTCGGCGATCGTGCGGCGTTTGTCGTGGGCCTTCTTGCCGCGCGCGATCCCGACCTCGAGCTTCGCATTGCCGCCACGGAGATAGAGGCGCAGCGGGACGAGCGTCAGGCCCTTGGCCGACTGCAGCCCGAGCAGCTCGGAGATCTGGTCGCGATGGAGCAGGAGCTTGCGCGTCCGGTTCGGGACGTGGTTGTAGCGATTGCCCTGCGCGTACTCGGCGATGTGCGCGCCGATCAGCCAGGCCTCCCCGCGCTCGATGCGGACGTACGCCTCGGCGATGTTCACCTTGTGGGCGCGGACGCTCTTGATCTCCGTCCCGGTCAGCACGATGCCCGCCTCGAGCGTGTCCTCGATGGCGTAGTCGTGGCGCGCGCGCCGGTTGATGGCGATCGTCTCGTCGGGCATCGGTGGCTCCCCTTGCGTGGGGGCACGAACGCGCGCCGTTGCGCGGACATGGAAAGAGCCGGTCCCGTTCTCCATCGAGCCGGGCCGGCTCTCGCCTGCGCTACACCACGCGAAGCTGTGTTATCGCACCGCCTCGGTGGTGGCGTGCTTGGAACTACTCACCTGCACACCACCTCCTTTCGTTGGCCGGGATGCTAGCAGATCGGCCTGAGCGCCACAATGCCGACGGTCGCCGGCAGCGGGACGACGGCCGACGGCTTCGGCGACGCGCTCTCCGCGGCATCCCCGTGCGCGACCGGCTGGTCCTCGAGGAAGGAGAGCGCGGCGTCGAGGATCGGGTCGTCCTCCGGCGGCGTGGTCTCCGTCCGAGCGGCCGCGATGTCGGGCTGGATGCCGTCCGGCGCGACACTGTTGTGGTCGGGCGTGAACCACCGGCTGATCGTGATCCGCACGCCGCCCTCGTTCTCGAGGCGGCCCCAGACCTGGACCGTGTTCTTGCCGTACGACGGCTCGCCGACGAGCGTGGCCCGGCCGCGCTCCTGCAGCGCGGCGGCGACGATCTCCGACGCGGATGCCGATCCCCCGTTGATGAGCACCACGACGGGCAGGTCGGGATCGGTCGCGATCCCCTCGCCGGTCGACTCGTAGCGCTTCACGTCGTCGTTCGCCGACTCCTGGGTGAAGATCAGCCCGTCGCCGATGAACTGGCTGGCGATCTGCTGGGCGGCGTCGATGTAGCCGCCCGGATTGTCGCGCAGGTCGAAGACGATCTGGTCGGCGCCCTGGTCGAGCAGCTCTGACAGGCCCGCGGCGAACTGTTCGCTGGCGGGTGCGCTGAAGTTGTTGAGGCCGATGTAGCCGATGTGGCCGTCGATCATCCGGGTCTCGACCTCCTTGAGGACGATCTCGGCTCGCGTGATCGTCAGGTCGAACGGCTCGCCGCCATCGCGCTGAATCGTGAGGGTGACGTCGGTTCCCGGCTCGCCGCGGATCTTCGCCACCTGGTCGTCCACCGTCGACCCGTTCACGCTCTCGCCATCGACCGCCAGGACGTGGTCGCCGGCCTGGATGCCCGCGCGCTCGGCAGGCGTGTCCTCGAGCGGGGCGACCACGACCAGGCGGCAGACGTCGTTGAACGCCGTGCACGAGGCGAGGTCGGCAGGATCGTCGGTGTTCGTCATCGCCATCTCGGCGCCGATGCCCCCGAAGCTGCCGGACAGGTTGCCGAGCGCCTGCTGGTACTGCTCGGGCGGCATGTAGCCGGAGTAGGGGTCCTCGACGCCGTACTGGAACATGCCGCGGATCGCGCCCTCCGCGAGCTTGTCGGGGTCGAGGTCGTCGACGTACTGATCCTGGAGGCGGTCGTACGCCTCACACAGCGGCGCGAACGCCTCGTCGGGCGCGGCGCAGCCCGCTTCCTGCGACCCGCCTCCCGCGAGGTAGCCGCCGGCGAAGAGGACCGCGCCGACCACGGCTGCCAACGCGATGGAGATGATCCAGGGCACGGGCCCGACGCCGGAGGGCTTCTCCGGTGGCGGAAGGGGGTTCGATTCGGTCATGAGCGCGCTCAAGTCTACCGAAGCACCATTCGCGCCACGTTTCGGGCCGATTACGGATTCGACACGAGCCTCATCGCGCGGCCGACAGGTACGAGCGGACGCTGATCCACGCCCCGAGGGCGCCGACACCCAGCCCGACCGCGAACAGGAGCACCGAGATCGTCGCGAGGAACTGGTCACTGACCGCGGTCGGCATCTGGAACATGCGGAGCATCGCGGGCTGGATCGGGTCCCACACGGCCGTGACGATGACGATGGTCACCACCGCGCCGATGAGGCCGCACAGGATGCCCTCGAGGATGAACGGCCAGCGGATGAAGCTGTCGGAGGCGCCGACGAGACGCATGATCTCGATCTCGTTCGACCGGCTGTAGACCGCGATGCGGATCGTGTTGATGATCATGAACAGCACGGTCAGCCCGACCAGCCCGACGATCACGAATCCGACGAGCCGGATCGTGTTGATGATCCCGAGCAGCGTGTCGTACTCGGCCTGCTTGGTGATGATCCGCTCGACGTTCGCGTGGTCGCTAAGGGCGTCAACGACGTCGCCCGAGGCATTCGGATCGGTCAGGTTGATCTCGAGGCTGGCGAAAAGCTCGATGTTCGCGCCGCCGGTTTCGAGCCGGCGGCCACTGTCCTCGTAGGCCTGGCGCAGGCGGTCCATCGCGTCCGATGGCGACACGTACTCGACCGACTCGACGCCCGGCATGGCGAGAATCTCCGCGGTCAACGCCTCGCGCTCGGCGAACGACGTCCCGTCGGGAAGCTGCGCGGTGACCGCCACCTTGCTCTCGATGAAGGCGAGGCCGCTGTTCAGGCCGCTGATGACGATGAACAGCGTCGCCAGCAGCACGAGCATGAGGACCACGGTGGCGGTCGCGGCGAGGGACATCATCGCGTTGCGCCAGAAGCCCTGCCAGGCGCGGACGATCGTGAAGCCGATGAAGCGGAGGAAGCGCATCGGTCAGTACTCTCGCTCGTAGGCGGCGACGGCCTCGTCGCGGACGAGGCGCCCATCCTCGAGGGCCAGCACCCGGCGGCGCATCGCGTTGACGATCTCCTGGTTGTGGGTCGCCATGAGCACCGTCGTGCCGAGCTGGTTGATCTGGATGAGAAGCTGGATGATCTCCCAGCTCGTGACCGGGTCGAGGTTGCCGGTCGGCTCGTCGGCGATGAGGATCGCCGGGTCGTGGACGAGCGCGCGCGCGATCGCCGTGCGCTGCTGCTCGCCGCCGGAGAGCTGGGTCGGCAAGTGGTGCGCGTGGTCCTGGAGCCCCACCAGGCTGAGCAGCGGCGGGACGCGCGCTCGGATGTCGGCACCCGGCGCGCCGGTGACGTCGAGCGCGAAGGCGACGTTCTCCCAGACCGTCTTCGTCGGCAGCAGCCGGAAGTCCTGGAACACGATCCCGATACGCCGCCGCAGCGATGGGACCTGGCCGCGCCGCATCCGAAGCAGGTCGCGCCCCGCGACCGTGACGTTCCCGTGGGTCGGCAGCTCCTCGCGGATGAGGAGCCGGATGAACGTGCTCTTGCCGGCGCCCGACGGGCCGACGAGGAAGACGAAGTCACCGCCCGGGATGTCGACGGTGACGTCGGCGAGGGCGACCTTGCCGTTCGGGTAGGTCATCCCGACGTCGACCATGCTGATGACCGGTGCATCGGCGTCTTCGGGACGGGCTCGGCGGCGCAGGAGGGATGTCATCGGTCCGCGGGGATGGTACGCAATCGGTCGCCGGCCGGGACTCGGCTCGGCGCAGGCGCTCCCGCTAGGCGGCGGGCTCCTGCGGCCCTCGACCATCCCCGACGCGCCACCGCAGATAGCCCTCGATGAACGCGTCGAGGTCGCCGTCGAGCACGCCGGTCGGGTTCGCGGTCTCGACCCCGGTGCGCAGGTCCTTGACCATCGTGTAGGGCTGCAGGACGTAGCTGCGGATCTGGTTGCCCCAGCCGGCCTCGACGTGCTCGCCCCGCAGGCGCGCCATCTCTGCCTCGCGCTCCTCTTCCTGGCGCTCGACCAGCCGCGCGCGGAGCACGGCCATCGCGCGATCGCGATTCTGGTGCTGGCTGCGCTCGCTCTGGACGGCGACGACGATCCCGGTCGGCAGGTGGGTGATGCGCACGGCGCTGTCGGTCTTGTTCACGTGCTGTCCACCGGCGCCGGAGGCGCGATAGGTGTCGACGCGGAGGTCCTTCTCGTCGATCTCGACGTCGGCATCCTCGGGGACCTCGGGCATGACCTCGACGAGAGCGAAGCTCGTGTGCCGGCGTTTCTGTGCGTCGAACGGGCTGATCCGCACGAGCCGATGGACGCCGCGCTCACTCCGCAGCCGCCCGTAGGCCCAGCGCCCGTCGATGGAGAAGCTCACCGACTTCAGCCCTGCCCCCTCGCCCTCGGTGGCCTCGAGGATCTCGGTCCTGAAGCGGCTGCGCTCCGCCCAGCGCAGGTACATCCGCAGCAGCATCTCCGCCCAGTCCTGGCTCTCGGTGCCGCCGGCTCCCGCGTACACCGAGACGATCGCCCCGCGCTCGTCGAACGGCTCGGACAGCAGCAGCTGCTGCTCCATGCGGCCCCAGTCGGACTGCAGGGCGGCGAGGTCGCGCTCGAGGTCGGGGCGCAGCGCCTCGGTCTCGTCGGGGTCTTCGGCGGCGAGCTCCGCCATCTCGGCCAGCGCATCCGCTCGCTGCTCGAGGTCGCGCCACGCGGAGATCCCCGTGCGCAGCTCCTCCATCCGGCGCATGACCGCCTGGGCGGAGGTCGGGTCGTTCCAGAGATCGGGGTCGGCGGAGCGCTCCGTCAGCTCGGCGAGCTCGGCCTCATCGCTGGCGAGGTCAAAGGCGCACCGCGGTGTCGCGCACGAGGCCGGCCAGACGCCGGGCCTCGTCCCTAATTGCGTCCAACGGCCGCCACCATCGGGAGCTCGGCCATCTCGGCGAGCCGGTTCTGCTTCGTGCGGATCTTCGCGGGGTTCACGCACGGGCAGTACGACTGGCGCGGGCACACGCCGCAGTTGCCGTCGCAGTTGAGGGTCGCGGCGTAACTGCAGCGCATGCAGTCACGCTCGCACATGATCAGGTCTTCGTAGGGCTGGTCGGGGTCTCGGAAGCGGGTGACCGGGGGGAGGTGGGCCGCCGTGCTCATGGGGAGCGGGACGGGAACTCTCGGAGCTGCGGTCAGTTGCTTCAACGAATCCCTCCACGGTACCTGCCGGGCTCGCGGGCCTCACCGGGCCACGCGTCGTTGTTCCGCCCATCGTACAGGGCCGTGCTCAGAAGGCAACCCCGCACGATCGTCCCGTATCACGCCGACGTTGTGCGGTGTGCCCATGCTGCGGGGCATCGCCGGGGACTGGCGATCTGGGCGCGCGGTGCGCGTCAGATGTGGACCAGAAGCTCACACGAACGGCGTTCCCGTGAGACGGCGGGTCAACGATCGGTCACGACTTCACCGAAGCGGCGCTCCGGTGAATCGATGGGTCAACCGTGACCCCGGACCTGCGACCGACGCAGAGATCACACTCTCGGACAATCGCCAGGGATCGGCCCATCGGCCTTGAGCCCCAGCTCGCTGCGGACCGATTCACCTGGCTTGACGTCCCAACGCGCGTCGGCTCTTCCATATCGTTCGGCGCCCGCAGACGCCTCTGAGCGCCCGCAACCGGGACGCGGCCGGACTAGGCCCCGTGGCAGCGCTTGTACTTCTTGCCCGAGCCGCACCAGCACGGGTCGTTGCGGCCGACCTTCGGGCCGCTGCGCGCGGCCGGGGCGCCGTTCCCGCCGCCGGCGACCGCGGTGGCCGTGGCCGCGCCGGCGGCCGATGTCGTCGCGCCCGCCACGGCGGCGCGGCCCTCGGTGACGTTGCGGACCAACGGGCGTGGCTGGGCCGGCTGCTGCTGGAGGCTGACGCGGAAGATCGTGTGCGTGACGTCGTGGCGGATCGTCGACTTGAGCTCGTCGAACATCCGGTACGCCTCGATCTTGAACTCGTTCAGCGGCTCGCGCTGCGAGTAGGCGCGGAGGCCGATGCCCCGGCGCATGTCGTCCACCGCGGTGAGGTGCTCGACCCACAGGGAGTCGATGACGCGCAGCAGGACGAGGCGCTCGAGGATCCCGATCGCCGGGTCGCCGGTCTCCGTGCGCTTGCGGTCGTACCGCTCGCGGACGAGATCGGCGAGCCGCTCGGTCAGCACCGAGGCGTCGTGCGTCTCGCCGAGGATGGCGAGGTCCGCATCGGTCAGTGACGGGGCCATGGCCGTGAGCTGCGTGCGGAGCCCGTCGAGGTTCCACTCGTCCGGGTGGTCGCCAACGGTGTGCTCGTCGACCAGGGCCGCGACCTCGTCATCGAGCATCGCCTCGATCGTCGGGCCGAGGCTCTCCGAGCGAAGGATGCGGTCTCGCTCGCGGTAGATCGTCTCGCGCTGCCGGTTGATCACGTCGTCGTACTCGACGACGTGCTTGCGCATGTCGAAGTTGTAGCCCTCGACGCGGGTCTGGGCCCCCTCGATCGTGCGGCTCACCATCTTCGACTCGAGGGCGACGTCATCGGTGAACCCGAGGGTCTTCATGATGCCCTGCACCCGGTCGCTGGCGAAGCGCTTCATCAGGTCGTCCTCGAGGGACAGATAGAAGCGGGAGGAACCGGGGTCGCCCTGGCGGCCGGCGCGGCCTCGGAGCTGGTTGTCGATGCGTCGAGCCTCGTGCCGCTCGGTACCGACGATGTGCAGGCCGCCGGCGGCCACGACGCGCTCCCGGTCCTCGGCGGTGATCCGCTCCGCCTCGGCGAGGGCGGCGTCGACCTCGTCCTGGGAGGCCTCGAGGATGTTCGTGCCCTGCTTGTGGAGCAGCTCCGCCGCCATCACCTCGGGATTGCCGCCCAGCAGGATGTCCGTCCCGCGGCCGGCCATGTTCGTCGCGATCGTGACCGCGCCGGATTGACCGGCCTGGGCGACGATCTCCGCCTCCTTCTCGTGGAACTTCGCGTTCAGGACGTTGTGCTTGATCCCGCGGCGCTTCAGCAGCCCGCTGAGCATCTCGGAGATCTCGACGCTGATCGTGCCGACGAGGACCGGCCGGCCCTTCTCGTGCTCGTCGGCGATCTCCTCGATGACCGCGCTCCACTTGCCGGGCTGCTTGGCGTAGACGAGGTCGGCGTAATCGGCGCGGACCATCTCGCGGTGCGTCGGGATGACGACGACCTCGAGGCCGTAGATCTTGAAGAACTCCTCCGCCTCGGTCTCGGCGGTTCCGGTCATGCCCGCGAGCTTGTCGTACATCCGGAAGTAGTTCTGGAACGTCACGGTCGCGAGCGTCCGCTGCTCGTTCCGGATGTTGACCCCTTCCTTGGCCTCGACGGCCTGGTGCAGTCCCTCCGACCAGCGACGTCCGGGCATCAGCCGCCCGGTGAACTCGTCGACGATCACGACCTCGCCGTCCTTGACGACGTAGTCGCGGTCGCGCTGGTAGAGCACC
The DNA here is from genome assembly GCA_965652075.1 of uncultured bacterium. GTDB lineage: Bacteria > Chloroflexota > Limnocylindria > QHBO01 > QHBO01 > JACDBZ01. Next base: position 4,127 of record CBFGTN010000016.1, on the reverse strand, counting down.
TGCGCCTTGAGGGCCTGCTCGAGGTGGCGGGCCAGGCTGAAGTCGTCGGCGAACATGTTCTCGACGCCGAGCCAGCCCTCCATCTTGTCGGTGCCGGCCTCGGTGATCGCGACCTGCTTGAACTTCGGGTCGACGACGTAGTCCTCCTCGGCCTTGAGCCGTGGCACGAGGCGGGCGAACTGCTGGTACTTGTCGGCGGACTCCTCGGCGTTGCCGCTGATGATCAGCGGGGTGCGCGCCTCGTCGATGAGGATGTTGTCGACCTCGTCGACGATCGCGAAGTAGTGCCCGCGCTGGACGCGATTGGCGAGGTCAACGACGAGGTTGTCGCGCAGGAAGTCGAAGCCGAGCTCGTTGTTCGTGCCGTACGTGACGTCGGCCTCATAGGCCTCGCGCCGCGAGACCGGCCGCAGGTCGCGCAGCCGCTCGTCGGTGGCGGGGAAGTCCGGGTCGAAGAGGAACGCGCCCTCGTGCTGGATCGAGCCGACGCTCATCCCCAGCCGATGGAAGACCGCGCCGATCCACTGCGCGTCGCGCTTTGCGAGGTAGTCGTTGACGGTCACGACGTGCACGCCGCGGCCAACGAGCGCGTTCAGGTAGGCGGCGAGCGGGCCGACGAAGGTCTTGCCCTCGCCGGTTCGCTGCTCCGCGATCGCGCCGCGGTGGAGGACGATGCCGCCCATGAGCTGGACGTCGTAGTGGCGCTTGCCGAGCGCGCGGACCATCGCCTCGCGGACCGCCGCGAAGGCCTCCGGCAGGAGCTCCTCGAGCGCCTCGTTGATCTGCTTCAGCTCCCGCTCGCGCTGCTGCTTGAGCCGATCGGCGACGCGCGCGGCATCGGCGCCGGTCAGGGCCGACTCGGCCGCGTCCTCGTCGGCATCGCGGGGGCGCTGCTCGATCGGCACGAGGATGTCGCCGACGCTCTCGCGCAGGCGCGCGCGCAGCTCAGCGGTCCGTTCGCGCAGCTGGTCGTCGGAGAGGGCCTGGACGTCCGGCTCGAGCGCGGTGATGCGCTCGACGATCGGCTGTAGGGCTCGGATCTCCCGCTCGTTGGAGTCCCCCAGGCGGGACAGGAACTTGAACATCGGGCCTGCGAGTATAGCCCGATCCGGGTCGGCCCCCGGCACGCTCACCCTTGACCGATGCGCGGGCCACCCGCAATCCTGCTCCATCGGACCCGAGCGACGGAGGCGCTGCGGTCGACACGATGGCGAGCCGGCGAGAACCCCCGACGCTTCGCGTGGCGACGCACCTCGCCCCCAGCGTCCTCCCGGCGTACGCGCAGGCCGCCCGACGGATGGGCGAGCGGCTCGGCCGCCCCGCCGAGCTCGTGGTCGCCGCCGACTACCGGCGCTGCGCCGCCGACGTCGACCACGTCTGCTTCGTCTGCAGCATCCCGTACCTGCTGCTGTCGGGCGATGGCCGGATTCGAATGGAGCCGATCGCTGCGCCGATCCTCCGCGGCCCGCGCTACGGAGGTCGCCCGGTCTACTTCTCGGACGTGATCGTCCGCGTCGACCGACCGTGGCGAACGCTGGAAGCGCTCGCGGGTCGCCGCTGGGCGTACAACGAGCCGTTCAGCCACTCCGGGTTCATGGTCGTACTCCACGCCCTCGCCCGCCTGGGGGCGACGCCGGCATTCACGCGGGACGCGGTCGAGGCCGGGTTCCACGACGATGCGATCCGGATGATCGTCGACGGTTCGGCGGACTGGGCGGCGATCGACACGCAGGTCCTCGACCTGGCGTTTCGCCGCGAGCCGAGGCTGCGCCAAGGGCTACGCGTCGTCGCCACGCTCGGGCCGTCGACCGTCCAGCCCGTCGTCGCATCGGCGCGGAGGCTGTCCGCCACGCAGCGGGATGCGGCGCGCGACGCGCTGCTGGCGATGGGCTCGGACTCCGCGGATCGGCGCATCCTGCGTGCCGCGGGGATCGATCGCTTCGTGGTCGTGACCGATGACGACTACGACGACATCCGGACGATGTTCGCGACCGTCGAGCGTGCCGGGCTGCTGCCGGCGTGGTGGTGGCCGCGCTGGCGGGAGCTGACCGCGGTGCATGACGTACGGTCGCTCGTGACGGTGGGCCGGAGGGCGATCGACGCTAGGCCGCGTCCACCATCGGCTTGACCTCGCCGATCCAGCGCTCGAGCGTCTCGTCGTCGTAGGGAGCCGCCATCTCGGCGAGGAACGTCTGGAAGCCGAGCTCGCGTCGCTCGATCATGCGCTCGGCGACGAGCTCCGGCGTCCCGACCCAGAACGTGTCGTCGGTCTCGACGTCGGACATCGGCGTTCGGTTGTGCGCCATCTGCGCCTCCCACAAGCGCCGGGCCTCGGCCTCGGTGTCGCGGATGATCGGCTTGCAGCCGGCGGTGAACGCGATCTCGGCGGGATCGCGGCCGACCGCCTCACAGTGCCGATGCAGGACCTCGACCTTGTGCCGCAGCTTCTCGACGCTGCCCATCGCGTTCCACTGGTCCGCGTAGCTCGCGACGGTCCGCAGCGTCTTCCGCTCGCCGGAGCCGCCGATCATGATCGGCAGGTGCGCCTGGACTGGCGGTGGCAGGAGCACGAGGTCCTCGAACCGATACCTCCCGCCCTCCGGGGAGCTCACCGTCTCGCCGTCGAGCAGCCCGCGCATCGCGGCAACCGCCTCGTCCATCCAGGTCAGTCGCTCGCCAAACCCCGAGCCGAAGTCGATGCCGTGGGCCGTGTGCTCGTCCTCGAACCAGGCGCCGCCGATGCCGAGGATCGCCCGGCCGCCGGAGGCGTGGTCGATCGTCGTGACCGTCTTGGCCACGAGGCCGGGGTTGCGGAACGTGTTCGCGCCGACGAGCAGGCCGAGCCGCGCGTTGCTCGTGACCTTGGCCCACGCGGCAAGCGAGGTGTAGCCCTCGAAGATCGGCTGCAGCGGGTCGCCGAAGATCGCGTACAGGTGGTCCCACGTCCACAGCGAGTCGTATCCGAGCTCGTCGACGCGGATCGCCGCCCGTTCGAAGGATGGCCAGTCGGTCGCCTGGCTCCACAGCAGGACGCCGAGCCGCACGTCGCTCACGCTAGCCGCTTGCGCTCACCGGAAAGGGCTCCGGCTCGGCCGCCTCGTCATCCTCGTCGTCGTCGGCCGCCTCGTCCCAGAACGTCATCTCCTCGACGAGGCGGACCTCGGAGCTGAACAGCGCGCCGACGCTCTCGCCACGGTGGATGCGCTTGATCGCCTCCCCGAACAGCGGCGCGACGGAGAGGACGGTGATGCGCGGATCGTCGGCGCCCGGCGGCAGCGGGACGGTGTCGGTGACGACGATCTCGGTGAGTGGGAGCTCGGCGATCCGGTCCAGCGCGCCCCCGGAGAAGATCCCGTGGGTCGCGCACGAGTAGATCGCGCGTGCGCCGGCGGTCTCGAGCGCGCCGACCGCCTCGACCAGCGAGCCGGCGGTGTCGATCTCGTCGTCGATGATCACCGCGGTCCGGCCGCCGACCTCGCCGATGATGTTCATCACCTCGGTCCGGTCCTCGTTGCCCAGCCGCCGCTTCTCGACGATCGCCAGGGGCGCCTGCAGGTACTCGGCGAAGTTGCGGGCCTTCTTCGCGAAGCCGAGCTCGCTCACGACGACGATATCGTCGAGCTCCTTGGCCTTGATGTGCGCGCAGATCAGGTTGACCGCGGTCAGCTCGTCGACCGGGATGCTGAAGAAGCCCTGGATCTGGCCCTGGTGCAGGTCCATGGTGAGGACCCGATCGGCGCCGGCGACGGTCAGCATGTCCGCGATCAGGCGCGCGGTGATCGGCACCCGCGGCTGGTCCTTCTTGTCGGAGCGGCCGTAGCTGTAGTACGGGATGACCGCCGTGATCCTGCCCGCAGACGCACGCTTGAAGGCGTCGATCATGATCAGCAGCTCCATGATCGACTCGTTCACCGGCCGGCTCGTGGGCTGGACGAGGAAGACGTCCTGCTCGCGGACGTTCTCCATGACCCGCACGAAGATGTTCTCGTTGGCGAACTGGAACACCTCGACCGCCCCGAGGCCCGTCTTCAGGTAGCGGCAGATGCGCTCGGCGAGGGGGCGGTTGGCGTTGCCGGCGTAGATGCTGAACTCGTCGGCGTACACGGCGTCGTCTCCTGCGGCGCTGG
>CBFGTN010000015.1:0-34375 GCA_965652075.1 uncultured bacterium | reverse complement strand
GCTCACTCGAGTGGCAGAATGCGAGGCACTCGGACGCGCGCATCCGAGCGGCGTGCGACCACGGAGGAACGAGTGCCGAACCCCCTCAAGGCCCTGTTCGTCGCGCCGATCTTTCGGCGCATGGGCTTCCACGCGAAGCGGATCGGTGGCCAGCTGGACCGCCACTTCTTCACCTCGCTGCTCACCGCCGTGGTCGGCTTCGTCCTGATCGCGACGCTGGCCGTCACGCTCCTCGAGCCGGAGCGACTCACGCTGGCCGGCTTCGGCAGCTCGTTCTACTGGGCGGTCACCACCGTCATCGGCTCCGGCGACGCGAGCTACGTGAGCTCGCCGGGTGGCTTCGTCGTCGGTTGGCTGCTCGCGTTCTTCGGGGTCGCGATCGTCGCCGCGATGACGGGCGCGGTCGTCGGCTTCTTCATCGATTTCCTGCTCAAGGAGGGCCAGGGCATGGGCGCCGCGGGCTACCGCGACCACATCGTCGTCTGCGGCTGGAACACCACGGCCCGCGACCTCATCGAGGAGCTGAAGGGCGACGAGTTCACGACGAAGGTCGTGCTCCTCCACGACGCCGAGCGCAACCCAGCCGGCGACGGCGTCTACTTCGTCCGTGGCGACGTCACGAACACCGACGACCTCGAGCGATGCGGGATCCGCGAGGCGACCTCCGCGATCGTGTTCCCGACGGACCGGACCGACGCCGCCGACATGCGCTCGATCCTGACGGTCATGGCGATCGAGTCGATCGCGCCGAACGTGCGGACCGTGGTCGAGGCCAACAACCCGTCGCACATCGATCACTTCCGCCGCGCCGATGCCGACGAGATCCTCGTCACCTCGCGCCTCGCGTCCCGGCTGCTGGCCCGGTCCGCCCTCTACCCCGGCCTGTCGGAGCTCGTGACCGACATCGTCTCGGGCGGCGATGGCTCGGAGCTGTACCGGGTGGCGCTGCCCGACGACTACGTCGGCCTGTCGATCGACGAGCTGTCCGCGAAGCTTCGCGGGGAGCACCGGGCGACACTGCTGGCGGTGACCCGCGGGGGGACGAGCATGACGAACCCGCCCGCGGACTTCCGGCTCCAGCACGGGGACGACGCCGTCGTCGTCGCCGAGTCCCTCGGAGAGCTGCGACCGCTCGAGCTCCAGCAGGCGTAGGGCGGATGGACCTCGGCCTGCGTGGCCGGCTGGCGGTCGTCGGCGGAGCCAGCGCGGGACTGGGAAGGGCCTCGGCCGATGCGCTCGCTGCCGAAGGATGCGACCTCCTCATCTGGTCGCGGAGTCGCGAGTCCCTGGCGACGGCCGCCGGCGAGCTGCGCGAGGCTCACGGCGTCCGCGTGGAGCATGTCGTCGCCGATGCCTCCGAGCCGGATGCCGCTCGCCTCGTTGCGGACGCCGCGGCGGCGATCGGGCCGGTCGAGATCCTCGTCCTGAACGCCGGCGGGCCGCCGACGGTCGACCCGGCGGCCACCGACCGTGACGGGTGGGCGCGGGCCTTCCAGCTCCTGGCGACGACGCCCATCGAGCTCGCCACGACCCTGCTTCCGGACATGCGGGAGCGGGGCTGGGGCCGCATCGTCGCCATCCTGTCGAGCTCGGTGCGCCAGCCGATCCCCGACCTCGTGTACTCGACGGCCGGCCGCTCCGCGCTGGCCGCGTGGCTGAAGACGACGGCGCGGGCCGTCGGGGGCGAGGGCGTCACGGTGAACGGTGTGCTGCCCGGGCGGATCGCGACGCAGCGCGTCCACGAGCTCGATGCCGGCCGGGCGCAGCGCGAGGGCACGACCGAGGAGCAGGTGCGCGCCGGCCACCTGGCGACGATCCCGGCCGGGCGGTACGGGCGACCCGAGGAGCTCGGTGCGCTCGTCGCGTTCCTCGCCTCGGAGCGCGCGTCGTACGTCACCGGCCAGCTCGTCGCCGTCGACGGCGGGCTGATCGCCGGGCTGTAGGATCGAGCCGATGGACGATCGAGAGCGGGCGCTGCGACGTGCCGCCGAGCTCGGGCTCGACTACCTCGCCGGCGTCGCGGAGCGCCACGTGGGCGCGCGTGCGGACGCCGCGTCGGTGCGCGCCCGCCTGCCCGCGGAGCTCCCGGATGGACCGATGGACCCGGTCGCGGTCGTCGATGAGCTCGCGACCGCCCTCGATCCCGGCATCGTCGCCAGCACGGGCCCGCGCTACTTCGGCTTCGTCGTCGGCGGTGCGCTTCCGGCGGCGACGGCCGCGGACTGGCTCACCGCCGCGTGGAACCAGAACGCGGTCGTCCACGCGCTTTCGCCCGCAGCCGCCGCGGCCGAGGAGGTCGCCGGCGCGTGGATGCTCGAGCTGCTGAACCTGCCGCGCGACGCGAGCGTCGGCATGCCCACCGGCGCCGGCCTCGGCAACGCGGTCGGCGTCGCCGCCGCGCGCCACGCCGTGCTCGAGCGCGAGGGCTGGGACGTTGAGGCGCGCGGCCTGTACGGGGCACCGCAGATCACGGTGATCATCGGCGAGGAGGGTCACGCGACGCTGCTGACCGCGCTGCAGTACCTCGGCCTGGGGCGCGACCGCGTCGTTCGGGTGCCGACCGACGACCAGGGCCGGATGATCGCGGACGAGGCGAGGTCGGCCATCGGTGAGGTCGACGGGCCGCTCATCGTCGCCGCCCAGGCCGGCAACGTGAACACCGGCGGCTTCGACCCGGTCGGTGAGCTCGCCGAGGCGCTCGACGGCAGGCCGAACGCCTGGCTGCACGTCGATGGCGCGTTCGGCCTGTGGGCGGCGGTGTCGCCGCGCCTGCGTCATCTCGTCGAGGGCGTCGACGGTGCCGACTCCTGGTCGACCGACGCGCACAAGTGGCTGAACGTCGGCTACGACTGTGGCTTCGTGGCGATCCGCGACGGCGGCGCGCATCGGGCGTCGATGTCGATGGCGGCGTCGTACCTGATGCGCAGCGAGCAGCGTGAGAACTGGGAGTACGTGCTCGACAGCTCGCGCCGAGCGCGCGGCTTCACGCTCTACGCGGCGATCCGATCGCTGGGTCGCGACGGGATCCAGGCCCTGGTCGAGCGCTGCTGCGATCTCGCGACGCGGATCGCGGACCGGCTGCGCGAGGCAGACGGCGTCGAGGTGCTCAACGACGTCGTCCTGAACCAGGTCCTCGTCCGCTTCGGCGACGACGACGAGCGGACGCGCGCGGTCATCTCCGCCGTCCAGGACGACGGGACCGCCTGGATGGGCGGCACGACGTGGAAGGGCCGCGCCGCGATGCGCATCAGCGTGAGCAACTGGTCGACCACGGAGGCCGATGCGGACCGCACCGTCGACGCGATCCTGCGCAGTGCCGCCCGCTGACGGGGTTGTGGTGTAATCGGCCTTCTCAAACGGACCCATCGGAGGAGCACCGAAGGCGTCATGGCGATCGAGACCGAGCGGGGCAGCATGACCGGCGACGAGATGGTCGCCCTCACCAAGCGTCACACGCTGTTCGAGTGGTCGGCGCAGTCCAAGGTCGACCCGATCCCGGTCGCCGGGGCCAAGGGCGTCTATTTCTGGACGCCCGAGGGCAAGCGGTACCTCGACTTCAACAGCCAGCTGATGTGCACGAACATCGGGCATGGCCATCCGAAGGTCATCGCCGCGATCCAGGAGCAGGCCGAGACCCTCGCCTACGCCAACCCGTTCATGGCCACGGAGCCCCGCGCCCGCCTTGGCGCGAAGCTGGCGGAGATCACGCCGGGCGATATCGACACCTTCTTCTTCACGAACGGCGGCGCGGAGGCGAACGAGAACGCGATCAAGCTCGCGCGGATGGTCACCGGCCGTCACAAGATCCTCGCGCGCTATCGGTCCTACCACGGCGGGACCGCCGGAGCCATCAGCCTGACCGGCGATCCGCGGCGCTGGGCCGCCGAGCCCGGCATCCCCGGCGTCGTGCGCGTGATGGACCCGTATCACGGCATCCAACGCGGCTGGGACGGTGCCGACGAGGCGCTCGCCAACCTCGAGGAGACGATCCAGCTCGAAGGGCCGAGCACGATCGCGGCCTTCATCCTCGAGACCGTCACCGGCACGAACGGCATCCTCGTGCCGCCCGACGGCTACATCCAGGGCGTGCGCGAGATCTGCGACCGATACGGGATCCTGATGATCGCGGACGAGGTGATGGCCGGCTTCGGGCGCACCGGCACGTGGTTCGCGATCGACCACTACGGCGTCGTGCCGGACCTGATCACGATGGCGAAGGGCCTGACCAGCGCGTACGTCCAGCTCGGTGCCCTCGGCATGCGGCGGGCGTACGCCGAGCACTTCAATGACAGTGTCTTCTATGGAGGCCTCACCTACAACTCGCACCCGCTGGCCTGCGCCACCGCACTGGCGACGATCGCCGTCTACGAGGAAGAGGGCCTCATCGAGCGCGCGGCGACAATGGGCGAGTCGCTGAAGCGCCACCTCGACGAGCTGGCGGCGAGGCATCCGAGCGTCGGCGCGACCCGGAGCATCGGCCTGTTCGGCATCGTCGAGCTCGTTCGGGATCGGGCCTCGATGGAGCCGATGGCGCCGTTCAACGGGACCTCCGACGAGATGGCGGCGCTCGGGAAGCGCTTCCGCGAGGACGGCCTCTACACGTTCGTGCGCTGGAACACGTTCTTCACGAACCCGCCGTTGACGATCACCGAGGAGGAGCTCGCCGAAGGCTTCGCGATCATCGATCGCGCGCTCGAGATCACCGACGCCGCGGTGAGCTGAGCGGGGCGGCATCCGCCGCCCCACACCGATCACCGATGGCCGTTCCCGCGTGCCGGGAGGACCGGGCACCGGAAGTCGGCATCGGGCGCCCCCGCCATGTTCGATGACCGCCGGCGGTGTTGGCGGTCCGCGTGCGGCCCGCTTTCAGTACAGTCGCGACACCATCGACGCTGGAGGCTGGATGCGACCGAACACGCTCGTCCGGCGAGTCGCGATCTTCGCCGCGTTCTTCGCCCTCATCCTCGTGCTGTGGGAAGGGGCGAAGCTGCTCGGTGGCGACCCGTGGCGCGTCGACGGCCAGGTCGTCTGGGATCCGCCGCTCACCTTCTCGTTCGCGACCGACACGAACCTCCCGCACGTCTGGGAGATCTGGGCGGCGATGATCGCGCCGCTGAACGCCGGGACGACCGAGTCGCTCGGCGCGTACCTCTTCTGGCAGGCGCTGTACACGTGGCGCGAGGCGGCGATCGGGTTCGCGCTGGGAGCGGTCATCGGCGTCGGCCTGGCCGTCGCCTTCGTCCACTTCGGCTTCTTCGAGCGCGCGGTCTCGCCGTACGTCATCGCCAGCCAGACGATCCCGATCGTCGCGCTGGCGCCGATGATCGTGTTCTTCGTCGGCCAGTCGATGACGAGCGTGGTGATCATCGCCACCTACCTGAGCTTCTTCCCGGTCACGATCGCGATGCTGCGTGGCCTGCGATCACCCGACCCGCGCACGTTGGAGCTGATGCGCTCGTACGCGGCCAACCGTCGCGCCGTCCTCTGGAAGCTGCGGCTGCCCGCCTCGCTTCCGTACCTCTTCACCGCGCTGAAGATCACCGCCACCGCGAGCATCGTCGGCGCGATCGTGGGTGAGGGTCCGGGCGGCATTCGCTACGGCCTGGGCCGGGCGATCCTGTTCTTCAGCCAGCAGTACACGATCGCGCCCGAGAAGCTGTGGTCGGCGATCCTGGTCACGGCAGCGCTCGGAGTCCTGTTCTTCGGCATCGTGCGGCTGGGTGAGCTCTTCGCGCTCCGTCGCTGGCCGGAGGGATTCGCGGCGTGAGCGGCGTCGACGCTCCCCACGTCGTCGTCGAGCTCGCGGGGGTCGGCAAGACCTTCACCATCGACGATGCCACGACCGTGGCGCTCAGCGACATCAACCTGGAGATCCGGCGCGGCGAGTTCGTCTCGCTCATCGGTCCATCCGGCTGCGGGAAGTCGACGCTGCTGCGCACGATCGGCGACCTGACCGAGCCGACCGCGGGATCCGTCCTCGTCAACTCGAAGCCGGCGAAGCAGGCGCGCCTCGACCGCGACTACGGGATGGTCTTCCAGGCCCCGGTCCTGTTCGACTGGCGCACGGTCGAGGAGAACGTCCAGCTGCCGCTCGAGCTGTTCGGGCAGCGCAAGGAGACCCGCGCGCGGCGCGCGGCGGAGATGCTCCGGCTGGTCGGGCTGGCCGACTTCGCCCGGCATCATCCCTACCAGCTCTCCGGCGGCATGCAGCAGCGCGTCGCGATCGCCCGCGCCCTCGCCTTCTCGCCCGACATCCTGCTCATGGACGAGCCCTTCGGGGCGCTCGACGAGATGACGCGCGAGCGGATGAACTCGGAGCTGCTCGCCATCTGGGAGCGCACGGGGATCACCGTCGTCTTCGTCACCCACTCGATTCCCGAAGCGGTGTTCCTGTCGAGCCGCGTTGCCGTGATGAGCGCGCGCCCGGGCCGAATCACGGAGATCGTCGACGTGGACCTGGACCGGCCGCGCGGCCTCGCCACCCGCGAGAGCGCGCGCTACTTCGAGCTGATCACGACCGTCCGCGAGGCGCTGCGAGCCGGCGAGGGCCGGAGCGAGGAGGGATTGTCCGCATCGGTGGAGCGCAGCGCCGCGGAGGGCGGCATCGGATGAGCCGCGCGACGCGAGCCCTTCGTCGATACGCCCCCGCGATCGTGCTGCTCGTCGCGCTGCTCGCGCTGTGGGAGGCCGGCGTCCGGCTGCTCGGCATCCGCGGATTCATCCTCCCCGCGCCCTCGGCGATCTGGGCGGCGCTGCTCGAGAACTGGGACGCGAACTACCAGATCTTCCCCGCGGCGCGGGTGACGCTGTACGAGGCGCTCGGCGGCCTGGCGCTCGGGACCGCGCTCGGCCTGGCGGTCGCCTTCGTCGTGTCGAGGTTCCCGACCTCGCGTGACGCGATCCTCCCCGTTGCCGTGGCGGTCAACGCGATCCCGATCATCGCGTTCGCGCCGCTCGCCAACAACTGGTTCGGGATCCAGAGTCCCGTCTCGAAGATGGCGGTCGCGGCCAGCCTCGTGTTCTTCCCGATCATGATCAACACGCTGCGCGGCCTGACCCAGGTCGAGCCATCCGCCATCGAGCTCATGCGCTCGTACGCCGCCGGTGACGGCTCCGTGACCCGGCACCTGCGCATCCCGAACGCGCTGCCGTTCTTCCTGACCGGCCTGAAGATCGCGACCACGCTCGCCCTGATCGGCGCGGTCGTCGGCGAGTACTTCGGCGGACTGACGGTCGCCCTGGGCCGGGTCGTCGTCGGCAGCGCGAGCGCGCTGCGATTCGACATCACGTGGGCCGCGATCCTCGTCGTGTCGGTCATGGGGATCGTCCTGTATCTCGCGGTCCTCGCCATCGAGCAGGTCGCGATCCCGTGGCACGCATCGGTTCGGGGCGAGCGTCCGACCTGACGCGCGGCGGAGCCGTGTCCACGGTTGTACCCCGCTCGTAGAATCCTCCGAAGTGGAGGACGACGGGCCGGCACTCGTGGATCGGCCCCACCCGAGGAGTTGAGATGAAACGATCCCGAGTTGGCCTTGTGCTGGCCATGGTTGGCGCCGTGCTCGTGAGCGCCTGTTCCCCGTCCGGATCCGCGGACGAATCCGAGCCCGCGGGCTCGGACGCCGGCGAGGCGGCATCGGTCCAGCTGCAGCTGCAATGGACGCCGCAGGCGCAGTTCGGCGGCTACTACGCGGCCCAGGAGCAGGGCTACTACGCCGATGAGAACCTGACGGTCGAGTTCCTTCCCGGCGGCGGCGACATCGTGCCGCAGCAGGTTGGATCGGCCCCGGACGGCCCCGAGTTCACGATCGCCTGGGTGCCGAAGGTGCTGCAGGCGCGAGAGGCCGGGTCGGATCTCGTCCAGATCGCGCAGATGTTCCAGCGCGCCGCGACCCTGGCGGTGTCGTGGAAGGACGACGGGATCGAGGGTCCCGAGGATTGGGCCGGCAAGCGCATCGGTGCGTGGCCGTTCGGCAACGAGCTGGAGGTGCTCGCCACGGCGACGCTGGCGGGCCTCACCGAGGGTGAGGACTACACCCGCGTCGAGCAGGACTTTGACATGAGCGAGCTGATCGCCGCGGCTGACGGCTGCGAGGCGGATGACACCGACTGCGTCGACGTTGCCGAGGCGATGGTCTACAACGAGTACGCCCAGCTGCTCGAGACGACGAATCCCGAGACCGGCGAGCTGTACTCGCCTGACGATCTGAACGTCCTCGACTACAACGAGCACGGCACGGCGATGCTCCAGGATGCCCTGTGGGCTCGCGAGTCGTGGCTCGCCGAGGACGGCAACGAGGACGTCGCCACTCGCTTCCTGCGAGCCTCGTTCCGCGGCTGGATCTACTGCCGTGACAATCCGGACGACTGCGTCCAGTACTCGCTGGATCAGGGCAGCCTGTGGGGCCAGGGCCACCTCGCGTGGATGATGAACGAGATCAACTCGCTCGTCTGGCCGTCGCCGAACGGGATCGGCGCCCTGGACGAGGCCGCCTGGGACCAGACGATCGAGGTGGCGCTGGCCGGTGAGATCCTGACCGCCGAGCCGGACGAGGGGGCGTTCCGCACCGACCTGGCCGATGCGGCCCGGGACGGCATCGACGAGGACACCACCGGCGAGTCGTGGGAGAAGCCGGTCGTGGAGGTGACCCCCGGCGGCGAGTAGACCTGCAGCTCGACCTCGTCGACGAATGAACGCCCCTTCCGCTCAGGCGGAGGGGGCGTTCCTCGCGGCCGCCTCGCGCGGGTCCTCGTCGCGCACCTCGATCCCGAGCCGCCGTACGAGCGGCTCGGCCGTCGTCCCATGCAGCAGCAGGGTCAGCAGGGTGCAGCCGAACACGATCCCCTGGAGCAGATCACGCTGCGGGATGTCAGCGGGCAGTGAGAGCGCCAGCGCGATCGCGATCGCGCCGCGTAGGCCGGCCCAGGCGACGAGATGGAGCCACGTGCCCGGCATCGGCGTGCCCCACCCGAGCCTGGCTGCGGCCCGAGAGCCGGCACCGAGCAGCCCGTACACGATGACGGCACGTGAGACGAGCACGCCGGCCAGCGCCCAGAGGCTCGGCACGAGCGCGTCGCGCAGCTGCGGCAGGCTGATGGCCAGGCCGACGAGGAGGAAGACCAGCGTCGTCATCAGGAAGGCGATGAACTCCCAGACGGTGTCGATCGCGTCCTCCGCGCGCGCGCTTGCCGCCCGCCGGCCGAGGCTCCCGAACACGAGCCCGCACGCGACCGTCGCGAGGATGCCGGACTGGTCGAGCCGCTGGGCGAGCAGGTAGCTGCCGTAGGCGGCGACGACCGAGATCATCACCTCGATCAGGTGGTCGTTGATGGGGGCCAGCACGCGCGTGGCGGCAAATCCGATCGCAGCGCCAACCGCCGTCGACACGACGAATGTCACCGCCAGGCCGACGACGAGCTCGACGGGCCCGACGTCGCGGCCGAACGCCTCGACCGCGATCGCGAAGATCACGATGCCCGTGCCGTCGTTCAGGAGGCTCTCGGCCTCGACGAGCGTCGTCAGCCGTCGCGGCGCGCGGAGCTTGCTGAACACCGCGACGACCGCCGCCGGATCGGTCGCCGCCAGCATCGTCCCGACCAGGAACGCGAGGGCAAAGGGAAGCCCGACCCCGACGTTCAGCATGAGGGCCACCGTGACCGCCGTCACCAGCACGCCGACCGTGGCCAGGAGCGCGATCGCCGCGAGGTTGGGCACGAGATCGCGAAGGTCGATCCGGTAGGCCGCCTCGAAGATCAGGCCGGGCAGGAGCACGGCGAGCAGGATGTCCGGCGCGATCTCGAGGTCGATTCCCAGGTCGAGCGCCGACACGGCGAGACCGAGGATCACGAGGCCGACGCTGTAGGGCAGGATCGTGAGCCGACGGGTGGCGATCGCCACGATGGTGGCCGCCGCCACCGCGATGACGAAGATCTCGAGGACGTTGAGCGTGTCGCCGCCGAGCATGGCGGCAGAGTCTAGGACATCGGGAGCGGCCGGTATGATCTCGGCCATGCCGCCCAGCCGCCCGTGACCGGCCTCGAGCTCACGCTCCTCGTCGCGTTGGGCCTGGCTCTCGTGCTTGGCGCCATCGCCCACCGGCTCGGCGTGCCGCCGATGATCGGCTACGTCCTGGCCGGGCTGGCGGTGGGCCCGACAACCCCGGGCTTCGTGGCCGGGCAGGAAGAGGTCCTCGCGCTGGCAGACGTCGGCGTCGCGCTGCTGATGTTCAGCATCGGCCTGCAGTTCAGCCTCGAGGAGCTCCGCAGCGTGGGCTCCCGCATCCTGGTGGGCACGCCGGTCCAGGTCGCGATCACGATGGGGATCGGGACCGCCACCGGCGTCGCGCTGGGCTGGCCGATCATCGAGGCGCTGTTCATCGGCGGCGCGGTGGCGGTGTGCTCGACCGTCGTGCTCGTGAAGGTCGCGGGCGAGGTCGCGCTGCAGACGACCTCGCACGGTCGCACCGCGCTGGGCGTCTCGATCGTCCAGGACCTGATCACCGTCGTCCTGGTCGTGGCTCTCTCGGCCATCGGCGGCGGGGAGGACGAGGGTCTCGCCGCGCTCGCGCGCGGCGCAATCGCGATCGGCTTCGTCGCGCTCCTGGTCGTCGCCGGCTCGCGGCTGCTGCCGCGGGTCCTCGCCCTCGTCGCGGGCCTGCGCTCACGGGAGCTGTTCGTGATCGGCGTCGCGGTCGTCGCGATCGGCACGGCGTTCGCGGCCAGCGCCCTCGGCGTGAGCGTCGCGCTCGGCGCGTTCGTGGCCGGGCTCGCGCTCGCCGACTCCGACCTGGCCGACAGCGTGCTCGGGGAGATCGTCCCGCTGCGCGAGCTGTTCAGCACCTTCTTCTTCGTCTCGATCGGCTTCCTGCTGCAGCCCGCGGCGATCCTGGCCGCATGGCCGATCGTCCTGGCGCTGCTCCTGATCATCACCCTCGGCAAGGCGCTGCCGATCTCGGCCCTGGCACGCCTCGACGGCCAGCGCCCCTCTTCGGCGCTGCGGGCCGGCGCCCTCATCGGCCAGAGCGGCGAGTTCAGCTTCGTCCTCGCCTCGACCGGGCTCGCCCTCGGCGCCGTGTCGGCGGACACGTTCAGCCTGGCGATGGGCGCGGTCGTGCTGTCGATCCTCACCGCCGCGCCGCTCCTGGGCGCCGCGACGCGGGTCGGCGACGCCCTCGAGGCGAGAGGGCTGCGGCCCGAGCTGCCGGACGACGACCTCGCGAGCGGCCTGCGGCGGCACGCCGTGATCCTCGGCTACGGTCGCGTCGGCCACGCGGTCGCCCGCGTGCTCGGATCCCGCGGCTTCGCGTGGGTCGCGGTCGAAGGCGACTTCCACGTGGCCCGCGACGCGCGCCAGACCGGCGCGCCCGTGATCTTCGGGGAGGCCGGGTCGCCGTCGATCCTCGACCGCGCCCGAATCGGCGACGCGCACGCGCTCGTGGTCGCGATCCCGGACGCGCTCGCGACGCGGCAGGCGATCGCCTACTCGCGCGCCAGGAACCCGCGCCTCGAGGTCGTGGCCCGCGCCCACTCCGAGGCGGAGGAGGCCGAGCTGCGCAGGCTGGGCGCGGCGCGAGTCGTCGTCGCCGAGCGCGAGCTCGGCAACCAGCTCGTCCGCCACGCCCTCCGACGGTTCGGCGTCAGTGACCGCGAGGTCGCCGCCATCCTGGAGGCTCGGCGCCGAGCCTGAGTCGGGAGCCTACGCTGCGATCCCGGTCTCCGCGTCGTCCCCGACGATCAGCCCGTCGCGCATCCGCACGATGCGGTCGCAGACCCCACCGACCTCGGCGTCGTGCGTCACCAGGACGATCGTCTGCCCACGCTCCTCGTTGAACCGGCGCAGGAGCGCCAGCACGTCGTGCGACATCGCCGAGTCCAGGTTCCCGGTCGGCTCGTCGGCGAGGACGAGCTTCGGCTGGTTCACGAGGCTCCGCGCGATCGCGACCCGCTGCTGCTCCCCGCCGGAGAGCTCCATGGGCCGATGGTCGGCGCGTTCCGCCAGCCCGACCCAGCCGAGCGCCTCGCGCGCGAGATCGCCGGCCGCAGCGCGCCGCATGCCCGCGTACTCGCCGGCGAGCGCGACGTTCTCGAGCGCCGTCAGCGTCGGCACGAGGTTGAACGCCTGGAACACGAAGCCCATCGTCGTCGCACGCAGTCGCGTGCGCTCCCGGTCGGAGAGGCCCGCCACGGACGTCCCGTCGACCAGGACCTCGGCGGGCGGACCCCCGTTGCGATCCGGCCCGTGGAGCAGCCCGAGCAGGTGCATCAGCGTGCTCTTGCCCGACCCGGACGGACCCATGATCGCGACCATCTCACCGGCGTCGATCGAGATGTCCACCCCTCGCAGCGCCTCGACCGTGTTCCGCCGGCCGAGGCGGTACGTCTTGCGCAGGTTGCGGCCTTCAAGCAATGCCATGCGTCGGCTCCTACTCGTAGCGGAGGGCGGCGACCGGATCGAGCCGAGCGGCGCTCCAGGCGGGGATGATCCCGGCGATCATGCCGAGGATCGTGGAGAAGGCGAGGGCGAAGAGCGCCGTGCCGGGGGTCAGCTCGAAGAGCACCGTGCCGCTCTCGCGGCCGGCCTCGTTGGCGAGGACGACCACCAGCGCGCCCAGGCCCAGGCCCAGGAGGCCGCCGATCAGTCCGATCAACCCCGCCTCGGCAACGAGCGAGCGGATGATCCGGCCGCGCGAGCCACCGATGGCGCGCTTGATGCCGATCTCTCGGGTGCGCTCGGCGACGCTCATCGCCATCGTGTTGATGACCGACAGGCCGCCGACGACGAGGCTGATGACCGCGACGCCGATGATGATCGCGTTGAAGATCGCGATCGACGACCCGACCTGCTCGTCGAACTCCGCCCCGGTCAGCGTCGTGACGTTATCGGCCTCCTCCTCGATCGTCGCGGCGACCGCGTTCGGATCGGCGCCGTCGACCGGGTAGACGACGATCTGCGAGACGAGGCTCTCCGCGTCCAGCGCCTGGCTGACCGCGGGCGGCAGCGTCTCGATGAACAGCTCCTGTGCCGCCGCGAGCGGGACGAGCGCGGTCGTGTCGGGCGCGGTCAACGTCGGCTGGAGCACGCCGACGACCTCGAAGTCGACGCCGCGCATCTCGAGCGTGTCGCCGACGTCGACCGAGAACTCGCGAGCCATGTCGGCGCCGACGACGGTCACGCGCGACCCCTCGTCCTCGGGCGTCAGCAGCCGACCCTGGGCCGGCTCGATCACGAAGTCCTCCAGGCCCTCATCGGCGCCGGCAACGGCCCCGATGATGAGGTTCGGGATGCCGAAGGCGGCGCCGCCATCGAGCGTCTCCTCGAACAGCATCTGCACCTGCGGGTCGACCGCCGCGATGTCGTCGAGGCCGCGGATCTCGTCGGCGACCGCGATGTCCATCGGTGCGACGCCGAGCCCGACGCCGATGTTCGAGGCGTCGCTGACGACGATCTTGTCGGCGTAATACTCGCTGCCGCCCTCGACGAGGGCGTTGATCTTGTTCGCCATGGAGCTGAAGACGACCAGCGCCCAGATCCCGATCGTGATGCCCAGGATCGTCAGGGTCGTCCGAAGCTTCCGGCGCGAGAGCTCGCGCAGCAGGCGCATTCGTGTTCCTCCGTGATTGGCGTTCAGCGTGACGGCCGGCGACACCTGCGTCGTCGGCCAAATGACGGGGACTCAGTCGGTCGGCCAGGCCTCGTCGATCCGCTCGACGAGCTCGTCGAGGGTCCTCACGACGAGGTGCGCGACCCCCTCCGGGTCGGTGTGCAGCAACCCCCATGGGCCGCGACGCAGCCACACGGCGCGCATGCCGGCCGCCGCGGACGGGCGCACGTCGTTGTCGACGCGGTCGCCCACGTAGGCCACGTCGACGGCGTCGGGCGAACCGAGCAGCTCGAGCGTCCGCGCGAAGAACTCCGGCATCGGCTTCCAGACGCCCATCGCATCGCTCATGCCCATCACCTCGACGTCGACTCCGAGGGCCTCGAGCTCCTCGTGCCGCCGAGCGGGCTGGTTGGCCGTGACCGCCACCCGGAAGCCGCGACTCTTCAGTCCCTCGACAGCGCGCAGCGCATCGGGGTAGAGGTCCTCCGGACGCAGCGAGCCGTAGCGCGCCTCGAAGTCGGGCCGGCTGTCCTGCCAGTCGGGGTGATCGATGAGCTCGAAGAAATGGCGCCAATCGTCGGCCTTCGCGCCATTCGTGATCGAGCCGCCCAGCACCGCCATGAGCGTGAACTCGGGGAGGCCGAAGATCTCGGCCCACGTGCGGAAGACCCTCGTCTCGTCGACGAGGGTCTCCCCGACGTCCAGCACTACCCAGCGCGCGCTCACGGCCCGATGCTAGCCGTGAGCACGCTGGGACGCGACCTCAGCGGTTGGTCGAGCCTCCGAGCATGCCGCCCAGCAGATCATCGAGGCCCTGTGACTGGGAACGCTGCCCCGTGGAGCCTGACGAGCCCCCGAGGAGCGAGCCCAGCAGGTCATCCAGTCCGAGCCCGCCTCCGCTCTGCCGCTGCTTGCGGCCGATGAGGTTCATGACGATCGGCGCGAGCATCGTGAGCAACGGCCCGATGCTGTTCAGATCCAACCCGCTCTTCTTCGCGACCGCCTCCTCGGCAAGCGCTCGACGGTCCCCAAGCGAGTGCTCGAGGATCCCGGTGCCGTCCGCTCGGCGACCGGAGACGTTGCCGTCGAGGTAGTCGTCGAGCTGATCGAGCAGCGATCCGTCGTGATCCTCGGCAAGCGCGCGTTGCAGCCCCGGCGCGGCCTCGGGGTCGTTCGCCTCCGCGCCGAGCGCACCGATCAGCATCGGCAGCGCCTCGTCGATCGCCGTCCGGGTCCGCGCCGGGTCGGCGCCGATCCGGTCGCTGATGCGCCTGACGCGCTCGTCGGACAGCTCGTTGGAGAGATCGTGGACCAGGGTCTGGGTGGCCATCGGCGTACCCCCTTGCGGAATGACGGCCCATTGCCTCGCAAGTCCGGTGCCTTCGGCCTAGGCCTGCTTCACCCCGGCCACCAGCGCCTCGACCGACGGCTTCGCGTCGCCGAACAGCATCTTCGTCTTCTCGTTGCTGAACAGCGGGTTCGGGATGCCGGCGAAGCCGGCCCCCCGCCCACGCTTGAGGACGATGACGTTCGCGGCCTCGTCGACGTTCAGGATCGGCATGCCGCTGATCGGCGAGCCCTCCTCGCGCGCGACGGGGTTGACGACGTCGTTGGCGCCGATGATGAGCGCGACGTCGGTGTCGGCGAAGTCGTCGTTGATCTCGTCCATCTCCTTCAGCCGGTCGTAGGGGACGTTCGCCTCGGCCAGCAGGACGTTCATGTGCCCCGGCATGCGGCCGGCGACCGGGTGGATCGCGAACTGCACGTCGACGCCCTTCGCGACGAGCAGGTCCATGAGCTCGCGGACCGGGCCCTGCGCCTGCGCCACGGCCATGCCATAGCCCGGGACGATGATCACGCGCTTGCCGTAGGCCATGAGGACGGCCGCATCCTCGGCGTTGATCTCGCGCAGCTGCTCCTCGCCCTCAGCGCCGCCGGCCACCGCGCCGCCGCCGGTGCCGAAGCCCGCGAACAGGACGTTGAACAGCGAGCGGTTCATCGCCCTGCACATGAGCTGGGTCAGGATCGCGCCGGAGGCGCCGACCAGCGTCCCGGCGATGAGGAGGGCGTAGTTGTTGAGCACGAAGCCGGTCGCCGCGACGGCGATGCCGGTGTACGAGTTGAGCAGCGACACGACGACTGGCATGTCCGCGCCGCCGATCGGCATCACCAGCTGAACGCCCAGCACCAGGGCCAGTGCGACGAAGACGAGGAACAACGGGACGCTGGGCTCGACGACCGCGAGGTAGACGCCGATCGCCACGAGGGCCAGGAACAGCGCACCGGTCACGAGCTGCGAGCCGGGGTACTTGACCGGCCGGGCGGCGATGAGGCCCTGGAGCTTGCCGAACGCCACGACGGAGCCGGTGAGGCTGACGGAGCCGATGATCGCGCCGAGCAGGGTGGCGATGACGAACGCGAGCGGCAGGAGCTCGCCGGGTTCGAGCGACGTGTCGCGGAGGAACTCGACGACCGCAACGAGCGCCGCGGCGCCACCGCCCGCGCCGTTGAAGATGGCGACCATCTGCGGCATCGCCGTCATCGGCACGCGTCGCGCGCCGAGCACGCCCGCGATCGAGCCGATCGCCGCGCCGACGACGACGATCCACCAGTTCGCGAGCATCCCCTCCGTCGTGAAGAACGTCCAGCCGACGACGAGGGCCATGCCCGCCGCGCCGAGGAGGTTGCCGGTGCGCGCCGTCCGCGGGCTGGCGAGGAACTTCAGCGCGAGGATGAACGTGACGCTGGCGACCAGCCAGACGAGGTAGGTCAGGATCTCGAGCAGCTCCATCTAGCCGCGGTCTCCCGTCTTCTCATTCGGGCGCTTGCGGAACATCTCGAGCATCCGGTCGGTGACGACGAACCCGCCGACGACGTTGATCGTGCCGAGGACGACGGCCAGGAAGGCGAGGACGATCGCGATCGGCGTGTCGGCTGTGGCGGCAACGAGCATCGCCCCGACGACGATGACGCCGTGGACCGCGTTGGCCCCGCTCATCAGCGGCGTGTGCAGCATCGTCGGCACCTTGGAGACGACCTCGTAGCCGACGAACGCGGCGAGGATGAGGATGAAGACGGCGCTGATCAGCGCGAAGGGATCGAGTTCCATCGGTCTATGCGTCCTTCGCCGACTCTGCCGGCGCTGCGGTCTCGGCGGGCGGGGCGACCTCGATGCCGAGTGCCTTCGCGGTCGCCTCGTTGACGACCTTGCCGCCGTGGGTGATCGTCGCGCCCTTCGTGATCTCGTCGTCGAAGTCGAGCGTCAGCGAGCCGTCAGGGGCGAGGTGCCTGATCAGCGTCTGGAGGTTCTTGGCATACATCTGCGTGGCGCTCGCCGGCATCGTCGCCGGCAGGTTCGTGTGGCCGACAAGCAGGACGCCGTGCTTGACCACCTCCTTGCCCGCCTCGGTGCCCTCGACGTTGCCGCCCATCTCGGCCGCCATGTCGACGATCACGCTGCCCGGCTTCATGCTCCGCAGCATCTCGTCGGTCACGAGCTTCGGCGCGGACCGGCCCGGGATCAGGGCGGTGGTGATGATGAAATCGGCCTCCTTGACGCGCTCCGCGATGAGCTCTGCCTGGCGGCGCTTGTAGTCGTCGCTCATCTCGGTCGCGTAGCCGCCGGCGGTCTCCGCCTTCGCCTTCTCCTCCTCGGTCATCTCGACCTCGATGAAGGTTCCGCCGAGCGACTCGACCTGCTCCTTGACGACCGGCCGGACGTCGGTGGCCTCGACCACGGCGCCGAGCCGGCGCGCCGTGCCGATCGCCATGAGCCCCGCGACCCCGGCACCCATCACGATGCCGCGCGCGGGCCGGATCGTGCCGGCCGCCGTCGTGAGCAGCGGGAAGAACTTCGGCAGCCGCTCCGCGGCGATGAGCACGGCCTTGTAGCCGCCGACCGTCGCCTGTGAGCTCAGCGTGTCCATGCTCTGGGCGCGGGTGATCCTGGGGATCGCGTCCATGCTGATCGCGGTCACGCCCTGGTCCGCGAGCTTCTTCGCGAGCTCCGGCCGGGCAAGCGTGCCGAGGGTGCCGATCAGGACCGTTCCCGAGCGCAGCATCTCGACCTCCTCGTCGGAGGGCCGGCCCACGCGGAGGATCATCTCCGCCTGGCTGTAGAGCTGCGCGGCGTCGGGCACGATCGTCGCGCCGGCCTCGCGATACGCCTCGTCGAGGCTGGCGCTCGCCTCACCGGCGCCGGCCTGCACGAGCACCTCGTGCCCGTCGCCGATGAGCTGTCCGGCGATCTGCGGGGTGAGCGCGACGCGCGTCTCCCCGTCCGCCGTCTCGCGTGGGACACCGATCTTCATGGGGCGATTCCCTGGAGGCCTGCATGGAGCGAACCGCCGCAGCTCCTTCAGGAGGGCGCGTGGCGGTTCGAAGATCAAAGTGTAGCAGCGGGCGATGGATGGCGCGTCGCGCGTGCCCGCCCCAGGACCATCGTCTCCTCACTCTCCGACCAACCGCTCGACGTGGCCCCCGGCGATCGGTCGCCTCGGTTGGAACGACCGATGCATGGTGTCTGGAGAGATTCGGCGCCATTCGGTGTCGACACAGCAGAGGGGAGACACCCAATGCGACGAAAGATTCTTGGATTGGTGCTCGGCTCCGCGCTCGCCGTCGCGGCGATTGCGCCGGCTGCCGCACAGACCCAGTGCGCCGCTCCTCAGCGGGGTGGCGCTGCCGGCCTGGTCGCGCTCGTTGCGAACGTGAACGTTTCGGCGTGCGAGATCGATGTGAGCGTGCTGAACAACTCGCTCAACAATCTTCTCCAGAACGCGGACATCCACGTCCTGGAGAACATCCTGAACAACAGTCCGTTCCTCAATGACGTGACCGTGACCGTTGTCGGCGGGGACCTCATCATCAGCGTCCTCAGCGGACCGGTTGTGACGATCACCGGCTTGTAACGAACGAACCAACGCTTCGGGAGCCGCCGGCACGAGCCGGCGGCTCTTTCGTGTCCGTCAGACGGTGGATGAGACGATCGGCTACCGTGGGCCGACGTCCGCCCAGCTCTGCGGGACGGACCCGTACGGAGACCAGACGTGAGCCTCGTGGTCGACGCGATCACCAAGCGCTTCGGTGAGGTCGTGGCCCTCGACCAAGCCAGCTTCAGCGTGGAGCCCGGCCGGATCTTCGGGCTGCTCGGCGCGAACGGGGCGGGCAAGACGACCGCGATGCGCATCGTCCTCGACATCCTGCGCGCCGACGACGGTCGGGTGACCTGGATGGGCGAGGAGAACACGGTCCTGCCGCGGAGCACCTGGGGCTACCTGCCCGAGGAGCGCGGGCTCTACCCGAAGATGCAGGTCACCGAGCAGCTGCGGTTCTTCTCGGCCCTGTACGGCGTCTCGGACGAGGACGCGCGCAACGAGATCACCGACTGGCTCGAGCGCTTCCGGATCCCCGACTACGCCGATCGCAAGGTGGAGGAGCTGTCGAAGGGCAACCAGCAGAAGATCCAGTTCATCGCCGCCATCCTCCACGACCCCGCG
Organism: uncultured bacterium; assembly: GCA_965652075.1. GTDB lineage: Bacteria > Chloroflexota > Limnocylindria > QHBO01 > QHBO01 > JACDBZ01. The sequence continues at coordinate 15,279 of CBFGTN010000015.1, read as the reverse complement.
GTCCTGATCATGGACGAGCCGTTCACCGGCCTCGACCCGGTCAACGTCCGGCTGCTGAAGGAGGCGTTCATCGAGATGCGCGATCGGGGCAAGACCCTGATCTTCAGCACGCACCAGATGGAGACGGTCGAGGAGCTGTGCGAGTCGATCGCGATCATCGACCGCGGTCGCGTGATCGTGAGCGGCCCCGTCCGCGACGTGAAGCGCGCGATGGGCCGGCAGGTCGTCCGCCTCGCCGTGGAGGGCGACGGCCGCAGCATCGAGTGGCTCGACCAGATCCCGGGCGTCGACGTCACCGCCGACCGCGAGGACTACGTCGAGCTCCACGTGCCGGCCGACCGCGACCCCGAGACGATCCTGCGCGCCGCGCTCGATCGCGGCGACCGGGTGCTGCGATTCGAGATCGCGGAACCCAGCCTCGAGGAGATCTTCGTCGAGCACGTCGGCCGGCGGGCGGTCGACGAGGAGGAGGAGCACCTGGCGACGACCGGCAAGGAGGCGAGCCGATGAGCGGGCTCCTTCCGAACGCCTTCCACGTCGCGCGGCGCGAGTACCTCGTTCGCGTCCGCGGGCGCGCATTCGTGATCACCACGGGACTGCTCGCGGTCGCGGTCGTCCTGCTGACGCTCGTCCCGACAATCCTCGCGGCGTTCGGCGTCGCGGAGCCGCCGAGCGTCGCGGTCGTCGTCGAGGCCGACGACGTCGAGACCGATGCGGTCGTGGCGGCCGTCGAGGGCGCACTGGCCTCACCCGACGCCGACGCCTCCGAGCAACCGCAGGTCGTCCTCGAGGACGATGCCGACGCCGCCGCCCAGGCCGTCCGCGACGGCGACTTCGACGCGCTGCTGACGGTGACGCGGGGCGACGACGGCGACCTGGCGTTCGAGTACCTGGGCAGCGCGAGCCCGACGAACCAGACTCGGTTGCAGGTGACCGGGGCCGCCCAGCAGATCGCCGTTGCCGATCGGCTGAGCCGGGAGGGCGTCACGCAGGAGCAGGCGGCGCAGATCTTCGAGCCGGCCGCGATCACCGCGGTGCCGATCGACCCGGACGACGCGCGCGACGAGGAGGACGCCGGCGGGGCGTTCATCCTCGCGTATGCCGTCGTGATCCTGACCTTCATGGCGATCCTCACGTACGGCAACTGGGTGGCGCAGAGCGTCGCCGAGGAGAAGTCCGGCCGCGTCATGGAGCTGCTGATCACCGCGGCCACGCCCCGCCAGCTGCTCGTGGGCAAGGTGCTCGGCACGGGCCTGGCGGGCCTGAGCCAGTACGTCGTCATCGTCGCGGCCGCGATCATCGGCTACATCGCCAGCGGCCCGATCGCCGAGGCGGTCGGGATCGCTGCGGGCCAGGCGCCGATCACGCTCCCCGAGCTGGACCCGACGATGATCCTGTCCTTCGGCGCCTTCTTCCTGCTCGGCTTCCTCCTGTACGCGACGCTGTACGCCGCCGCTGGATCCATGGTCAGCCGCGTCGAGGACGCCCAGCAGGCGGCCGGCCCGCTGATCTTCCTCGCCATCGCCGGCTACTTCGCCGCCTTCACCGGCCTGAACGAGCCCGACGCACAGTGGGTCGTCGTGCTGTCGGTCATCCCGTTCTTCAGCCCGTACCTCATGCCGGCGCGGATGCTGCTGACCTCGCCCAGCCCCGCGGAGGTCGGCCTGGCGCTCCTCCTCCTGGTGCTCACCGTCGCGCTCGCGCTGGCCATCGCCTCGCGGATCTACAGTGCGGGCGTCCTGCTCTACGGTCAGCGCGTCGGCCTGCGCAGCGTCTGGCGGGCGACGCGCGTGTCCCGGTGACGTCGCTGCTCGTCCGCGAGGGACGGCGCATCGAGCTCGCCCACGGCGACATCACGACGGAGTCGCTGGACGCCATCGCGAACGCGGCCAACGAGGCCCTGCGCGGCGGTGGCGGGGTCGACGGCGCGATCCATCGTGCGGCGGGACCGGGGCTCCTCGACGAGCTGCGCCAGCGCTACCCCGACGGCACCCCGACGGGGACCGCCGTGGCGACAGCCGGCCACGACCTGCCGGCGCGCTGGGTCCTTCACGCGGTGGGGCCGATCTGGCGCGGCGGAGGCCACGGGGAGCGCGAGCTGCTCGATGGCGCGTATCGGTCCTGCCTGCGACTCGCCGATGAGCTCGGCGCTCGCAGCGTCGGCTTCCCGGCAATCAGCATGGGCATCTACGGCTACCCGGCCGATGAGGGCGCCCGAGTCGCGATCGACGCTGCGGCCGAGCACCTGCGCGGTGAGACCGGGGTCGAGCTCGTGCGCTTCGTGCTCTTCAGCGACGAGACCTTCGGTCACTTCGCCGACGCGCTCGGGGTCATGGAGGGCGGGGCGTAGCCAGGCGGTGCGTGCCCGCCATGCCGCCGGGGACTGAGGCGGGGAGGAATTGTCCGAACGATCCCGTGGCTGACTGGAACGGCGTCGTTGAGACCCGTTCGTCGCTGCCGTACTCGCCCGGTGACTGTGACGGTGAATGGATGCCCGGATCACTCACCGATGGAATGGGCGCAGACCGAGGTCGCGCCCGCTACTCGGCCCTCGCCGGTGCCTCGGCCGACGTGCGCAGCCCTCCCGGGCCGATGGCGGCGCGCTGCCCGAGCGCGAACCGATCGTCAGGCGGCGCGAGCTCGCTGACGTCCGCGCCCATGACCAGCCCGCTGACGTACTCGCCCACGACCGGGCCGTGCTTGAAGCCGTGACCCGATCCGCCGCCGGCGATCCAGGCGTTCTCGATCGCCGGATGCCGGTCGATCACGAAGTGGGTGTCGGCGGTCAGCTCGTACTGGCACACGCGACCCTCGGCCACCGGTCGCTCGGCGATGTCCGGGAAGCGGCGGCGCAGGTAGTCGCGCGTGGCAGCCACGAGGTCGTCGGAGAGGCGGCGCTCCTGCGAGTCCGGATCGACCTCCGCGCCCGGCCAGTCGGGCGCGACCTTGAAGCCACGACCCTCGATCGAGGGGAGCCCGTAGAAGGCGCCGTCGTGCTCGACCCACGTCGGCAGGTTCCCGGCGTCGAACCGCGCGTCGCCCGGCGGCGTGGCGAGGTAGATGGTCTCCTGGCGCGGGACCGAGATCTCCAGGCCCGGGACGGGTCCGAGCAGCTTCGGCAACCACGGCCCCGCGGCGAAGACGACCGCGTCCGCCGCGACCGGCCGACCGTCGATAGTGACGGCGTCGCCATCCACTCGCGCGAGGCCGATGCGGACCTCCGCCCCTTCGGCGGCCGCGGCGCGGGCGGTGGCGGCCACACCGCGCCGTGCCATGAGCACCCCTGCGTCCGGCTCGTGCAGCGCCCAGGTCAGGTCGTCGCCCACGATCTGCGGCCAGCGCCGACGCAGCGCATCCGCGCCGACACGCTCGGCGGGAATGCCCAATGCTTCGAGCACGCGGAGCGAGTCAGCCTCGAACCCGTCGTCGCGGGTCGCGAGCCACAGCACGCCGGTCCGGACGAACAGAGACGGGTCGAGAGCGAGCCACTGCTCGAGGGCGCGTCGCTGCCAGACCGGGTAGTGCTCGTCGATCCCGTGAGCGGAGCGGGTCACCCGCGACTCGTCGCCGGAGCTGGCGAGCGAGTTCCCCGCGCCGTACTGGTCGACCAGGGTCACCGAGGCGCCGCGCCGCAGCAGCCAGCGGGCCGTCCACGACCCGAACGGACCGGCGCCGACGACGAGGACGTGCATCCGCGGATCGTACGCCGCGGACTGGACGCAGCGATCGCTCGACCACTGGGAGCGGGCGCTACAGTGACCGCCATGGAGGGCACGCCAGCCGACGCCGTCATCAGCACCCGGGCGCTGACGAAGCATTACGGCTCGGTGCGCGCGTTGAACGACGTGACCCTCGAGGTCCTGCGCGGCGAGATCTTCGGCTTCCTGGGCCCGAACGGCGCGGGGAAGTCCACGTTCATCCGAACGCTCCTCGGCTTCCTGCACGCGACGCGCGGAACCGCCAGCGTGCTCGGGCATGACATCGCCACGGGCTCGGTGGAGATCCGCCGTGCGACCGGATACCTGCCGGGCGGCATCGCGCTGTACGACTCGCTGAGTGGCGAGGGCGTGCTCGACTATCTCGTCGAGATGCAGGGCACCGAGCCACGGCGCCGCGCGGAGCTCTGCGACCGGCTCGAGCTGCCGGGGTCGGTGCTGCGGCGGAGGATCCGCGACTACTCGCGCGGGATGCGCCAGAAGATCGGCGTCGTCCAGGCGCTCCAGCACGATCCGGAGCTCGCGATCCTCGACGAGCCGACCGAGGGCCTCGACCCGCTCATGCAGCACGCGTTCTATCGGCTCCTCGACGACCTGCGAGCCGAGGGAAAGACCATCTTCTTCAGCTCACACGTCCTGTCGGAGGTCGAGCGGCTCTGCGACCGCGTGGCCATCATCCGCGCCGGCCACATCATGGCCGTCCACGACGTCGATCAGCTCCTCGAGCGCCGCAAGCGACGGGTGATGCTCCGCTGGCGAGGCGCGGTGCCCGACCCGAGCACCCTGCCCGGCCTGGCCGACGTCGTCGTCGACGGCGACCGGCTCACCGGCACGCTGTCGGGGGAGATCGCCGGCTTCGTGCGATCGATCGCGTCCCCGAACCTCGAGGACCTGACGATCGAGCCGGCCAGCCTGGAGGAGGCGTTCCTCGAGTACTACGCCGACGGCTCCGGTGAGCAAGGCCCGGAAGCGGTCGAGGAGCCGGAGGCCGCAGCCACATGAGCGCTCGGCTCTTCCGCCAGACCCTGCGCTGGCAGCGCGTGCGGCTGATCGCGGTCGTGGTGGCCGCCATCGTGTGGGGCGCGTTCATCCCCGTGATCTACAACGCGTTCAGCGACCTCTTCAAGGACCTGGCCACCTCCGGCGTCATCCCGGAGGACCTGATGAACTTCGGTTCGGGGTCGCTGTTCACGCTGCCGGGGAGCATCACGCTCGGGCTCCAGCATCCGCTGGCGATCGCGATGCTCGGGATCTTCGCGGTTGGCTCCTCGTCCATGGCGGTCGCCGGCGAGCGCGCCCGCGGCACGCTCGAGGTGCTCCTCGCAAGGCCGATCTCGCGCACGACGCTCTACGTGAGCATCCTCGTCGCGCTCCTGCTGGCGGTGCTCATCGTGCTGACCGCGATCCTGGGCGGGATGATCGGCAGCTCGACCGTCGTGGGCATCGTCGACGAGCTCGACCTGGGCCAGCTACCGCTGGTCCTCCTCAACGGCTTCGGCCTGTGGGCGGCCATCACGACGTTCGGGCTGGCGATGTCGGTGACGTTCGACCGGCCTGGCCCCGCAATCGGCCTGACCCTCGCCTACCTGCTCGTCAACTACTTCCTCGAGATCCTGGGCTCACTCTGGACCGATGCGGCCTGGACGCAGGAGTACTCACTCCTCCACCACTTCGACCCCGGCGCGATCCTCACCGGGGACCTCGACCCGCTCGACCTCGTCATCGTGTTCGCGGCGGCGGTCGTGCCGGTCGTCTACGCCCTGCTGATCTTCCCGAAGCGAGACCTCGCCGCGCCGGCCTAGGCCGTCGCCGCCGCCTCGACGTCCTCGCCGAGCGCGTAGGCCACCGCATCCGCGACGCCCATCGCGGCGCCGAGCGCGACATCCTCGGCAAAGGCGGGATCCGAGCGAAGCGCGTCCGGGTCGAAGTCGAGCACGCCCCGGTTCCACGGGTTGAGGGCCGTGCCGCTCGACCGCTCCAGCTCGCCGACGACGCCGGTGAGGCGCGCCGCGCGGCTCAGGTCCCCGTCCCGCACGGCGAGAACCGCGAACCCGTCGAGCACGAGCGTGTAGCCGGACAGGTCGCCCGCCTCCCGGAACGTGCGCATCGCCTGCGCGAAGTGGCGCCGCGCGCTCTCACGCGCCTCCGGGCTCCCGCCAGGCGTCTCCTGATCGGCCGTCAGGTCGGCCAGCCCGACGGTGTACGCGGACCATCCGGCCATGAACCGATCGCCGCTGGCCTCGAACAGCTCGAGCGCGTGGAGCGCGTGCGCTCGCGCCTCTGCCGTCCGTCGCGTCCCCCACAGGACGTTCGCCAGCGCCCACTCGCAGCGACCGATGCCCGCGTCGTCACCGAGCTCGGTGTAGATCGCCAGGGCGTTGTTGATGTGCCGCTGGGAGTGCTGCGCGGTGTCCGGGTTCGACAGATCCAGGACCGAGTAGGTGAACGAGATGCTGTACTCGGCCTCCGCCAGGCCCGGCCGATCCCCGAGCGCCGTTCGCGCCTCGATCTCGGCGGTGTAGTGCCCGCGGGCGAGGTCGGAGTCGGCGCGCCAGTACGCAAGGCCGGCGGCGGCTGACAGCGCGTCGGCCCGAGCCTCGGGGTGGGCTGAGGCGTCGGGAAGCGCCAGGGCCGCCTCCGCCCGCTCGAGGCCCTCCGCCAGGTGACCCCGCCGCTGCCAGAACCGCCACAGGTCGTGGCAGAGGCGGAGCGCCGCGCTCGTGTCGTGCTCCATCGACCACGCGAGCGCCGCACGGAGGTTGTCGTGCTCGAGCTCGAGGCGGTCGAGCGATGCCCGGGAGCCGACTCCCATGACCTGCGACGCGGCCTCGTGTGCGACCTCGGCGAACGCGCGCGCGTGCCGCTCGCGCAGCGGTTCCCACGAGCCACGCTCACGCGACTGTTCGATGGCGAACTCCCGGATCGTCTCGAGCATCCCGAAGCGCGCCTCGCCCTCGACGCCCTCGGCCTGGCGGACCAGGCTCTTCTCGGCGAGCGAGCTGAGCGCGTCCAGCGGGTCACCGGTCAGCTCGCCCCCGCAGACGCTCTCGACCTCCTCGAGGCGCGCGCCGCCGACGAAGACGGCGAGGCACGCGAAGGTCGAGCGATCGGCCTCGTCGAGCATCTCGTGGCTCCAGGCGATCGCGCCGCGCAGCGTCTGCTGCCGCTCGGGAAGGTCGCGCGCCCCGGCGGAGAGGAGACCGAGCCGATCGCCCAGGCGGCCGAGCATCGCCTGCGGGGTCAGGACGCGGATCCGCGCCGCGGCGAGCTCGATCGCCAGCGGCAGCCCGTCGAGGCGGACACAGATCTCCGCGACGGCCGGCGCGTTCTCGTTCGTGACCTCGAAGCCCGGCTTCACGGCCCGCGCGCGTTCGATGAACAGCGCCACCGCCTCGTACTGCGACAGCTGCTCGAGCGACGGCAGGTTGGCGGGGTCGGGAAGGTCGAGCGGCGGTACCGGGTACTCCTGCTCGCCCGAGACGTGCAGCACGCTGCGGCTGCTGGCGAGCACCGACAGCTTCGGGCAGGCGCTGAGCAGCTGGTTGACGAGCGCGCCCGCGCCGACCACCTGCTCGAGGTTGTCGAGGACGAGCAGGGTTCGACGGCCGCTCAGATGGTCGACGAGGCGCTCCATTGGCGGCCGGGCGCCGCGCTCGGGCAGCCCCAGGGTCTGCGCGATCGTCGACGGGACGAGCTCCGGATCGGTGATCGTCGCGAGCTCGATGAACCAGACGCCGTCGGGATACCGGCGCAGCGTGCGACCGGCGACCTCGAGGCTCAGGCGGGTCTTGCCGGTGCCGCCCGGGCCAGTGAGCGTCAGCAGGCGATGCTCTTCGAGCAGGGCGCTGACCGCCTCGATCTCGGCATCGCGCCCGAGGAAGGTCGTGAGCCGCGTGGGGAGGTTGTTCGGGGTCGCGTCGAGCGACGCGATCGCCGGGAAGTCGGACTGAAGCCCGTCGATGACGAGCTGCCAGATCCGCTCGGGGTGCTCGAGGTCCTTGAGCCGATGCTCGCCGAGGTCGCGCAGGCCAACGCCGTCGGGCAGCGATGCCTGCACGAGCGAGCGGGTCACGTCCGAGATGAGCACCTGGCCACCGTGGCCGACGCTGGCGATCCGGCTCGCGCGGTGCACGTGCAGCCCGACGTAGGTCTCGGTCGACAGGCTGGCCTCACCGGTGTGGAGGCCGATGCGGACCCGCAGCTCGACGTCGTCCGGCCACGGCTCGACCTCGAGCGCGCGCTGAACGTCGGCGGCTGCCGCGACCGCTCCGGGGGCGGTCGGGAAGGCGGCGAAGAACGAGTCTCCCTCGGTCCCGACCTCGTTGCCGCCGTGGTCCGCGAAGGCCGCCCGCAGGAGGTCGCGATGGCGCTCGAGGATCGCGGGCCAGCGCTCGCCGGTCTCCCGGAGCAGCCGAGTCGATCCCTCGATGTCGCTGAAGAAGAAGGTGACCGTCCCGGTCAGCAGCTCGGGCATGCGTCCGGAGTGTGGGGCGCGGCGGGTTCGCCCGCAAGGTCGGCTAGGCTTCGACGCGTGACCTCCGTCGTCCGGGCCCTCCGCGAGCGGCCGATCCTTGCCGCGGTCCTTGGGGCGCTGACGATCGCATTCTCGGCGATCTTCGTCAGCCTGGCGGACGTCTCGCCGGCCACCGCCGCCGTCTTCCGCTGTGCCTACGCGCTGCCCCCGCTGCTGCTGCTGGCGCTGGTCGAGCGCCGGCAGTTCGGCGTGCGCGCCGAGGGCCAGCGCCGCCTGGCCTGGATCGCCGGGATCTTCTTCGCCTTCGACCTCGTCCTGTGGCACCACGCCATCGAGGAGGTCGGCGCCGGGCTGGCGACCGTCCTCGGCAACACGCAGGTCGTGATCGTGCCGATCGCCGCCTGGCTGTTCCTCGGGGAGCGCCCCGGCGCGCGCGTCGCCGCATCCGTGCCGCTCGTCCTCATCGGCGTCGTGCTCATTTCGGGCGTCCTGGGAGACGAGGCCTTCGGCCAGAATCCCGCCCTCGGCGTCGCCTTCGGGATCGGCACCGGCCTGGCGTACGCGGGGTTCCTGCTCGTCCAGCGCCGCGCGAACGCCGACCCCCGGCGACCCGCGGGGCCGCTGTTCGATGCGACGCTGTCGGCTGCGATCGCGTCGCTGCTCATCGGCCTCCCGACCGGAGGGGTCGACCTGGTGCCGGGATGGCCGTCGACCGGCTGGCTGATCCTCCTGGCGCTCAGCGTCCAGGTCGTCGGCTGGCTGCTGATCAGCATCAGCCTGCCGCGCCTTCCGGCGGCGGTCACGAGCGTGGTGCTCACGATCCAGCCGGTCGGATCGGTGTTGCTGGGGATCTGGATCCTGAACGAGGTGCCCAGCGGCTTCCAGCTGCTCGGCGTGCTGTGCATCCTGGCGGGACTGCTGCTGACGACGCTCCGCGTCCGTTCGCCGGAGGCGAGGCGCGCTCAGCCGGAGACGGGCTGAGCCTCTGGGGGCGGCGGCGCCTCCGCGTTCGGTGGCAGCGTCGGAGGCAGGGTCACGATGAAGCGCGTGTCGCCGGGCACGCTCTCGACCTCGATCCGACCGCCGTGGCGCGCGATCACGCCGTGCGAGATGTGGAGCCCGAGGCCGGTGCCGCGACCGGGCTCCTTCGTCGTGTAGAAGGGCTCGAAAAGCCGATCGCGGATCTCTGGCGGGATCCCCGATCCGCTGTCGGCGATCGTCACCCGCACGCCGATCCCCTCCGGCGTCGGGTCCGGCTCGGCGCGCAGGGTCAAGGTACCTCGGGCTTCCATGGCGTCGACCGCGTTGTCGATGAGGTTCGTCCACACCTGGTTCAGCTCGGAGCCGAACGCCTCGATCGGCGGCAGGTCGTCGGCGATCTCCGTCCGCACGTCGATGTCCCGCAGGCGATGGCGGAGGATGACGAGGGTCTGCTCGAGGCCGATGCGGACGTCGACCTTCCCGACCGGTGCCTGGTCGAGGTAGGTATAGCCCTTCACCGCGCCGACGATGTCGCTGATCCGGGTCAGCGCCATCTCGAGCTCCCCGAGCAGCTGCCGGACCGACGCGTCGGCGGCAAGCCACGGGATGACCTCGGCCGGCTGCTGCCGCAGGTCCTCCGCGGTCCATCCCGCCTCGACGAGGGCGCTGGCTCCCTCGGCGCTTCCGGCGATCGCCTCGAGCTCGCTGATCCGGTCGGCCCGCTCGAGCGCGCTTCTCGGGGGCGGCGTGTCCGCCGGCGGGCGTGGCGGCGGAGACGGGCGCGGGAGCGACTCGGCGGCGTTCACGGACTCCTCGAGCGCGGCGATCGAGCGCAATGCCGCCGCGGCCGGGTTGTTCAGCTCGTGCGCCAGTCCGGCCGAGAGTGTCCCGAGCGCCGCCAGCTTCTCGCGCTCGCGGAGGGCCGCCTCCAACGCCCGCAGCCTGGCGACCGCCGTGCGGACCACGGCGAGCGAGACGTCCGGTCCGGTGGCGAGCAGCTCGCGCAGCGCGTCGACCGGGATGCGCAGCACTTCCGCCTCGCCTCGCGCCGAGACGCTGGCCAGGCGCCGACCGCCCTCGAGCGCCGCGATCTCGCCCTGCAGCGAGCCGGGCCCCACGACGGCGAGGGGGATGCGGCTCTCGCCCGACTGCCGGGTCACCTCGAGCTCGCCCTCGAGCACCACGAACAGGGCGTCGGCCTCGTCGCCCTGGCGGATCAGCACCTCGCCCGGCGCGAGGTCGACGACCTCGCCGCGGGCCACGAGCCGGCGCAGGGGTCCGTCCTCCACGTTGGCGAAGAGCGGCGTCTCGCGCAGGCGCCCGACGATCTCGTCGGTCGGCAGGTGGACGTGGGTCACAGCTGCGCGAGGTAGCGATGCACGAGCGCGACGGCCATGGCGCCCTCGCCGACCGCGCTGGCGATCCGCTTCACCGAGTCGTGGCGGACGTCGCCGGCGGCGAAGAGCCCGGGCATGCTCGACTCCAGGAAGTACGGCTGGCGGTCCAGGTTCCAGCCCGACCCATCCGGCACGTTCAGGCCGGTCATGACGAATCCCTGGAAGTCACGGGCCACGACCCCCTCCAGCCACGCCGTCCTCGGCTGCTGGCCGATGAAGATGAACATCGCATCGAGGTCGAGCTCGATCTCGCCATCCGGCGTCGAGAAGGTGGAGCCGGCCAGGTGCGACTCGCCGCGAAGGGCGGCCGTCTCGGTGTTCGTCCGGACCTCGACGTTGTCGAGCTCGAGAATCTGCTCCACGAGGTAGGCGCTCATGCCGGCGCCGATGTCGCCGCCCCGGATGACGAGGTGGACCTTGCGCGCGAACCGGGCGAGATGAACGGTCGCCTGGCCCGCGGAGTTGCCGGAGCCGACGACCGCGACCTCCGCGTCGCGATACAGCTGCGCCTCCGTCGTCGCCGCGCCGTAGTACACCCCCGCGCCGGCGAGCTCCCTGGCGCCCGGCACGTCGAGCTGGCGGTAGCTGACGCCGGTCGTGACGATCACCGCCTGGCACGAGACCTCGCTGCCGTCGTCCATGGCGACGAACCGATACGGATCCTCGCGACGGACGGTCGTCGCTTCCTGCGACGAGAGGATCTCGGCGCCGAGCCGCTTCGCCTGCGCGAGCGCGCGGCGCGCCAGGTCGCCGCCGCTGAGGCCGGACGGGAATCCGAGGTAGTTCTCGATCCGGCTCGTCGTGCCCGCCTGGCCTCCGGGAGCCTCGCGTTCGATCATCAGCGTCTTCAGTCCCTCGCTGGCTCCGTACACCGCCGCCGCCAGCCCGGCCGGGCCGCCGCCGACGATCACGAGGTCGTAGAACGGCAGCGCGGCATGGGTCGACAGGCCGATGGCGTCGGCGAGCTCGCGATTGGACGGGTCGCGCACCGTCCGCCCGTCCGGCAACACGACGACGGGATGGGTCGGGTCGACCGGCTCCTCGAGCGAGGCGGCGAGCCTGCGCCCATCCTCGTCGGCCTCCGGATCGAGCCAGCTGTACGGGACCTGGTTGCGGGTCAGGAAGTCGCGGATCGCATGGCCTCGCGGCGCCCATCGGCCGCTCAGGAGCCGAAGCCCCTCGAACGCGGGGCGGTAGCCGGCGGTCCAGTCGGCCAGGAGGTCGTCGACGATCGGGTAGAGCTTGTCCTCGGGCGGGTCCCACGGCTTGAGCAGGTACTGGTCGAGACGGATCTCGTTGATCGCCCGGATCGCCACGTCGGTATCGGCGTAGGCGGTCAGGAGGACGCGCTTCGCGTCCGGCTGCAGGGTCAGCGCCTCGGCGAGGAACTCCGTGCCCGTGATGGTCGGCATCCGCTGGTCGACCAGGAAGAGGGCGACCGGATCGTCGCGCTGCGTCAGCTCGCGGACGACCTCGAGCGCATCGGTCCCGGAGCCCGCACCGATGATCCGGTAGTCGTCCGCGTATCGCGCGCGGAGGTCACGCTCGACCGCCCGCAGGACCGGGGGGTCGTCATCGACCGCGAGGATCGCGGGCTTGGCGGCCACGACGCGAGTGTACCGGTGGCGAGGCGCTACGCTGCGAGCATGTTGGCGCCGGGCCAGATGGTCCTGACCGGCAGCGGCCGCCTGGCACCCGGTGGGCCGTCGCCATGGGCGATCCACGTGCGCGATGGCCGGATCGCGTGGATCGGCTCCCCCGCCGATGCGCCCTCAACCGACGATCGGGTGGATCTCGGCTCCGCGCTGGTCACGCCCGGGCTCGTCGACAGCCACACGCACCCGGTCTTCGCGGGCGACCGGTCCGATGAGGCGGCCGCGAGGCTCGAGGGCGCGCCTTACACCGGTGGCGGGATCCTGCGCACGGTGGCCGCGACGCGCGAGGCCGACGACGCCACCCTCGAGGCGCTGTGCGAGGCCCGCCTGCGCGCCGCCCTGGACGCCGGGACGACGACGGTCGAGTGCAAGTCCGGCTACGGCCTCACCCTCGAGGACGAGCTGCGCCACCTTCGGATCGTTCGACGCGTCGCGGAACGCACGCCGGTCCGCATCGTTCCCACGTTCCTCGGTGCCCACGCGGTGCCGGACGGCTCAACCGCCGCCGAGCACGCGCGACGCGTTGCCGACGAGATGATCCCGGCCGTCGCCGCGGAGGGCCTGGCCGAGTTCGTCGACGTCTTCGCCGATGCCGGCTTCTTCGATCTCGACGCCACGGAGCGCATCGGCCGCGCGGCCCGTGCGGCCGGCCTCGGCGTGCGCCTCCATGCCGAGCAGCTCGCGCGCACGGGGGCCGCCGAGCTCGGCGTGCGGCTGGGCGCGGCGTCGGTCGACCATCTCGAGCAGCTCGATGCAGACGGCGTGGCCGCAATCGCGGCCTCGACGACGGTGGCGACGCTCCTGCCGGCTCCCGCCATCGTCCTGCGCGATCGGTTGCCGCCCGCCCGCGACCTCATCGATGCCGGGGCGACCGTCGCGCTCGCGAGCGACGCGAACGCCGGAACCTACGCGGGCTTCGGAACGATGCCGCTCATCGTCGGCCTCGCGGCGACGCTGCTCGGCATGACGGCCACGGAGGCGCTGACAGCGGCGACGGTTGGCGGCGCGGCGGCGCTCCGTCGCCCCGACCTCGGGCGGCTGGAGGTCGGGGCGGTTGCGGACCTCGTGGCCTGGGATGCCGAGCACGAGGGCGCCTTCGCCCTGCGCCTCGGCACCGTCAGGTCGCTGCGGACCTGGATCTCCGGAAAGGAGGTCGTCCGCTAGCTGTTGAGCTTCGTCCGCAGCAGCTCGAGCAGGCGCTCCGCGGCACGCGCATCGTCGCGGGCGAGATCCTGGAAGAGCTGCTTCGCATCGCCCGTGGCGTCGTCCTCGTACTTCGCGTACGTCTCGATCGCCTCGCACTTGCTCGTCAGGGTCTGGAGCAGGTCGTAGAGCTGGTCGTCGACCGGCGACTGGATGCTGGAGCTCCGGAAGTGATGGCCGGTTTGCGTCTGAACGGTCATGACGTGTCCCCACTGGTGTGCTTGGTACGCCTGGTGCCCACGCAGGCGGCATGCCACCGCTCGCCATCTACACTCCCTGACATGGACCGATACGACATCGTCGTGGTCGGCGCCGGCGCGGCCGGCGAGGCCGCGGCCCATTACGCGCGCTCCCGGGACGCATCGGTCGCGATCGTCGACCGCTGGCTCTTCGGTGGTTCGTGCCCGTTCTGGGCGTGCATGCCGTCGAAGGCGCTGCTGCATGCGGCGGCCGTGCACCACGCGGGAGGCGACTACCCATGGTCGAAGGCGTCCGACTTCCGCGACTACATGATCAATCGCGAGGGCACCGACACGCCCGACGACTCGGGGCACGTGAAGTCGCTCGAGGGCGCCGGCGCGACCGTCATTCGCGGCTCGGCCGCGCTCGACGGCCCGGGCAGGGTGCGCGTCGATGAGGACCGCGTGCTCGAGGCCGGCGCGATCGTGCTGGCCGTCGGATCGGTGAGCCGGGTGCCGACCGACGTGCCCGGGCTGGCGGAGGCGCATCCGTGGACGAACGTCCAGGGCACGTCGGCGCGCGAGCTGCCGCGCTCGATCGCGATCCTCGGCGCCGGGCCGACGGGTGTGGAGCTGTCGCAGGTGTACGCGAGGTACGGCGTGCCGGTGACGCTCGTCCACCCGCGAGACCGGGTGCACGACAAGGAGCATCGACGCTCGTCCGAGCTGCTCGGCGAGTCGCTGGCGGCGGACGGCGTGACGCTGAAGCTCGACGCGCGCGCCACGCGTGTACGCGCGGGCGAGGGAGCGGACGGCTCGCACGTCGTCGAGCTCGACGACGGAGCCGATGAGGTCACCGGCCACGAGATCCTCCTCTCGATCGGCCGGGACTTTCCGCTCGACGGGCTCGGCCTGGAGACCGTCGGCGTCGCACCGAAGGACGGGCGCCTGGAGCCGGACGAGCGCCTCCGCGTCGCCGAGAACGTCTACGTCGCGGGAGACGTCGGGGGGCCCGAGATGCACACCCACCTGGGCCATTACAACGGCGAGGCCGCCGTCCGGATCGCGCTCGGCGACGACTATCGGCCCTTCCTGGACGCCATCCCGCGTGCCACCTATACCGATCCGGAGACGGCGTCGGTCGGGCTGATGGTCGAGCAGGCGAAGGAGCGTGGCATCGACGCGGTCGAGTACACAGTCGACATCGGCACCTCGTCGAAGGGCTACACCGCCGAGGCGAAGGGTCACGTCACGATCGTCGTCGACCGTGCCGAACGCCGGCTGGTCGGCGCGTTCATGGCCGGCCCGGCCGTGTCGGAGGCGATCCACGAGTGCGTGCTCGCGATCCGCGCCGACATCCCGCTCGCCACGCTGGCCGACACGATCCACGCGTTCCCGACCGTGGCCCGCGTCCTCGGCACCGCCTTCATCGACGCCGATCGGGATCTCGCCTGAGCTGAACGCGCCGGCCCATCGAGGAGGGCGCGGTGCGAGGGTGGCCATTGCCTGGATGACCCGGGCTGATGGTTCATTCGCGGGGCGCGTGTACCCGCGACTTCCTCGCCGATTATTCGCAGGCTGACTGCAGCGGCCAGGCTCGCGCACCGATCGTGGCATCTGCGAAACACGAGGGCTCCCCGGCACCGCACGCGTACCGGCGCGGAGTAGCATCAG
>CBFGTN010000014.1:0-35260 GCA_965652075.1 uncultured bacterium | reverse complement strand
CTGATCGGGCGACGAGGCCGGGGGATGAGCCCCGCCGCCCGACGGAGGAACGGGCTCACATCGCGACGACGGCCTCCAGGTCGTTCTCCGCGGCGGCGCCGTTCGCGGCGGGCTCGGCATCGGGGTCCTCGGTCGCCGACTGGACCTCCTTGGCGTACTCCTTCTTCGAGCGGCCAGAGAGCATCTCGAGCGTGGCGACGACGACCTCTGTCTTCCAATGTCGCTTGCCCGCGTCATCGTCCCACTGGCGCGTCTGCAGGCGGCCCTCGACGTCCACCAGCTGGCCCTTCGACAGGAACTGGCCGGTGATCTCCGCCAGCCGGTCCCAGGCCACGCACGGGTGGTACTCCGTCCGCTCGTTGTTGCCGCCGCGGAACTCGTTCGTCGCGATCGTGAACGTCGCGACGTGCTTCCCGGACGGCAGCGAGCGAAGCTCCGGGTCGCGGGTCAGCCGTCCGACGAGCAGCACCTTGTTCATGGTCGATGGCTCCTTCCATCAGCGCAGCGCGCCGGAGGCGAGACGGCCGCTGGGTCCGACGACCGTACCAAGGGTCGCGTTACCGAACGCTTATCCAGCCGTTATCGCTCTACCGGCCGGATCCGGGGCGGCGGCGTGGGTAGAGATGGTCGAAGCCCGGCGTCCGGAGCGAGAGCTTCGCGACGGGCGGCGGCTGGCGCTTGAACTCCATCTGCGCGACGCGGCGCGCGACCCACTCGACGAGGGACCGATCGAGCCCGGCGGCGACGCAGCGGTCGACCGACCAGCGCCGGTCCACGAGGGCGAAGAGTGCGCGATCGAGGAGGTCGTAGCTGCGCCCGAGCTCACCCTCATCGGTCTGGCCCGGCCACAGGTCCGCGGACGGCGGCTTGTCGAGGATCTCCTGCGGCACGCCGAGCTCGGCGGCCACCGAACGAAGCTGGGACTTGTACAGGTCGCCGATCGGTGCCAGGGCGGCGGCCATGTCGCCGTGCAGCGTGCCGTACCCCAATAACGCCTCGGTCTTGTTGGACGTGCCGATCACGAGGGCGTCGAACGACGCGGAGCGGTCGTAGAGCACGATCATTCGCTGCCGCGCCATGACGTTGCCGCTGCGAACGTTCAGCGCGTCCCCGGCGACCCGGCCGTCGGACCCGATCAGCGCGAGCATCGGCTCGACCATCGGCGTGATCTCGACGCGCTCCGTGCGGCAGCCGAGGGCATCCACCACGCTGAGCGCATCGATCTCCGACGCCTCCGACGAGGTCCGATACGGCATCCGCACGGCGAGGAGGTTGTCGGGGTCGATCGCCCGCGCCGCCAGGAAGGCGACGGTCGCGGAGTCCACGCCGCCAGACAGGCCCACGACCAGGCGGGTGAAACCGGTCTGCGCCAGCTGCGAGCGGATGAAGCCGACGATCACCTCGATCGCCTGGGGCGGCTCGATGGACGGCAGAGGCGGCAGGGCGGTCGCGGCCACCGGTCGTCAGGCCTCGGGCGGCGTGCCGTCGAGGCCGGCGCGCTCGGCGATGATCCGGTCGAGCTCGCGCCGAACGAGCTCGAGGCGCTCGTCCGCAAGGATCGGGAGGCCGTAGCGCTGCATCCGCAGGTCGTCGGTGTTCAGCGTCCCGACGACGAGCGCCTCCTCCCAGAGCGGCGCCTGCACGATGGTCGAGCCATCGGCGCCGAGGATCCGCGACCCACCCCAGAAGGTCAGGCCCTCCTCGTTCCCGACCCGGTTGCAGAACGCGAGGGCCACCGTGCCGAGCAGCGCATACGTGTCCTGCATCTTGTGCCAGCCCTCGATCGCCTGCAGGCCGGCGTCGGAGCCCGGGGCCCGGGAGGGCCCGGCGGCGACGTTCACGAGGAGCGCGGCGCCGTCCAGCGCCTGGAGCATCGGCAGTGACGCGTGCCAGAAGTCCTCGCACACGCTCAGGCCGATGCGTCCGATCGGCGCGCCCGCGTCGACGGTTCGGATCCGGTCGCCGGGCCGGGTGAACCGCCCCTCGTCGAAGAGGCCGTAGGTCGGCAGGTAGACCTTGCGGTGCAGGCCGACGAGCGCTCCGTCGCGCAGGAGCGCGACGCTGTTGCCGTAGCGGTGGTCGTCGGACTCCTCCACGAAGCCGACCGCCACGAGCACCCCGGGCGCCTCTCGGCCGATCGCGAGCAGGCGGGGGTCATCCGATCGCATCGCGACGTCGGGGACGAGGTCCTGCAGCTGGTAGCCGGTGAGCGCCAGCTCGGGGAGGAGGGTGAGCTGCGCGCCCTCAGCGTTCGCCGCCCGCACCCGATCGGCGGCGAGCTCGAGGTTCGCCTCGAGGTCACCGAGCCGCGGCGCCACCTGGGCGAGCGCGATGCGGTACTCCACGTCGCGCAGCCTAGCCGATCAGTGCTGAATCACGTCCTGGCGCAGGTCCTCCGGCTCGGGAGCGGCACCGCCCTCCGCGGGCGCGACCAGCTCCTCCTCGCTGACGTCCCGCGCGTCGGAATGCTCGGCCGCTGCGGTCATCAGCTGGCCGCGGCGGTCCCCCATCAGCTCCTCGGCGTAGTGGCAGGCGACGCGATGCCCGGGCTGCATGACCCGCAGCTCGGGCGTCTCCTCCGCGCAGCGCTCCGGGTCGCCGAGCTCGCGGCGAAGCCAGCAGCGGGTGTGGAAGCGGCAGCCCGACGGCGGGTTGGCGGGCGAGGGCACGTCGCCGCGCAGGATCATCCGCTTGCGCTTCGCCTCGACCTTCGGGTCGGGAATCGGCACCGCGCTCACGAGGGCGACGGTGTAGGGATGGAGCGGGGTGTCGTACAGCTCGCGCGACGGGGACAGCTCGACGACCTCTCCCAGGTACATGACCGCGATCCGGTCGCTGATGTGGCGGACGACCGAGAGGTCGTGGGCGATGAACAGGTACGTGAGCTCGAACTCCTGCTGGAGCTCGGCGAGGAGGTTGATGATCTGCGCCTGGATGCTCACGTCGAGCGCCGACACGGCCTCGTCGGCGGCGATGAAGTCCGGCTGGACGGCCAGGGCGCGCGCGATCCCGGCGCGCTGGCGCTGACCGCCGGAGAACTCGTGCGGATAGCGGTTGAGCGCGTTGCGCGGCAGCCCGACGATCTCGATCAGCTGCTGCGCCCGCCTGGCGGCCTCCTTGCCGTTCGCGATGCGATGGACGCGCAGCGGCTCGGCGAGCATCGAGCCGATCGTCATGCGCGGGTTCAGTGAGGCGTACGGGTCCTGGAAGATCATCTGCATCCGGCGCCGCATGCGGCGCAGGCTGTCTCCCTTGAGGGCGGTGACGTCCGTCCCGTCGAAAAAGATCTGGCCCTCGGTGGCGTCGACGAGCCGGATGACCGCGCGCGCGAACGTCGACTTGCCACAGCCCGATTCGCCGACGAGCCCCAGCGTCTCGCCCCGGCGAACCTCGAGCGAGACGCCGTCGACCGCGCGAACCGCGCCGATCTGACGCTGCAGGATCAGCCCCTCGGTGATCGGGAAGTGGACGCGCAGGCCCTCGGTCCGAAGCAGGGCGGACGAGGTGGGCGCCGGCTCGGCGGCCGGCGCCTCCGGCGCCTCGGCCACGACATCGGTCACGAGGCGCGCTCCGCCTCGAATCCGGAGGGCACGAGCGTCTCGCCCTCGGCCGGATACCAGCAGGCGACCTCGTGGCCGTCCGCGGCATCGGGCGCCTTCTCGAGCGGCGGCATCACCTGGCGGCAGCGGTCCTGGACGTTGAAGCAGCGCGGCGCGAACGGGCAGCCGGGAATCTCGCGCGACAGGTCGGGCGGCTGTCCCTGGATCGGCACCAGCTCGCCGCGCCCCCGCTCGTCCAGTCGCGGGATCGACTGGAGCAGCCCGACCGTGTACGGGTGGCGTGGCCGTCCGTAGAGCTCATCGGTCTCGGCGCGCTCGACGATGTGGCCGGCGTACATCACGTTGATGCGCTGCGCCATCCCGGCGACGACGCCCAGGTCGTGGGTGATGAGGATCATGGCGGTGTCGCGCTCGACGACCGCCGACCGCATGAGGTCGAGGATCTGCGCCTGGATCGTCACGTCCAGCGCGGTCGTCGGCTCGTCGGCGATGAGCAGCTGCGGGTCGCAGGCGAGCGCGATGGCGATCATCACCCGCTGGCGCATCCCGCCGCTGAACTGGTGCGGATAGTCCTTGAGCCGGCGCCGGGCGGCCGGGATCCCGACCATCTCGAGCAGCTCGACCGCACGCTCGACCGCGTCGCGGTGCTTCAGCTTCTTGTGGGTCTCGAGGACCTCTGTCAGCTGCCGCTCGACGGTCAGCACCGGGTTCAGCGAGGTCATCGGGTCCTGGAAGATCATCGCGATCCGGTTGCCCCGGATCTCGCGCATCGCCTCCTCGCTCAGGCCGAGGATCTCCTCGCCCTCGAACGTGACCTCACCGGCGTCGATCCGCGCCGCGGGCTTCGGCAGCAGCCGCATGAGCGCGAGCGAGCTGACGCTCTTGCCGCAGCCCGACTCCCCCACGACGCCGAGCGTCTCGCCGCGGGCGAGGTCGTAGCTGATGCCGTTCACGGCGTGCACGGTGCGGTCCCCCGAGCCGAACGTGACGTGCAGGTCGCGGACCGAGAGCAGCGGCTCGTCGATCGGCGGGAGGTTGCGAATCAACGGCGCAGTCTCGGGTCGAGCGACTCGCGCATGCCGTCACCGAGGAGGTTGAAGCCGATGACGCTCAGCACGATCATGATCCCCGGGAAGAACGCCAGCCACACCGCCTGGTTCAGGTAGCGGTAGGTGTCGGAGAGCATCGCTCCCCACTCGGGCGTTCGCGGGTCCGGACCCAGGCCCAGGAAGCCGAGGGCGGCGGCGTCGACCACGGCGGTCGCGAGGGCCAGCGTCGCTTGCACGATGAGCGGACCGATCGCGTTGGGCAGCATGTGCCGCGTGAGGAGCGTCGGGGCCCGGACGCCGACCGACCTGGCGGCGATGACGTAGTCGGCCTCACGGAGGCCGAGCAGGCTGCTCCGCAGGAGGCGCGCGAAGATCGGGACATTGACGATCGCGATCGCCATCGCGATCTGGGCAACGCCGCGACCCAGGAAGGTCACGATCCCGATCGCGAGCAGGAGACCCGGGATCGCGAGCATGATGTCGACGCCGCGCATGATGATCCCGTCGATCGTGCCCTTGAAGTAGCCGGCGATCGCGCCGAAGAAGCCGCCCACGATCACGCCCATCGTTACCGACAGCACCGCGATCCCGAGCGTCAGCCGCGCGCCGTACATGATCCGCGACAGCACGTCCTGGCCCTGGATGTTCGTCCCCATCCAGTGATCCGAGGACGGCGGGAGGAAGCTTTCCGAGAGGTTGCCGTGGAGCGGGTCGTACGGGGCGAGGACCGGCGCAAAGACGGCCATCACGACCATCGCGCCGACGATGAGCGCGCCGATGATCGCTGCCCGGTTGTGCAGCATGCGCCGAAACGCATCGCTCCACAGGCCGACCGGCTTGTCCTCGGCGATGCCGTCGAACGTCGTTGCCGCGCCGCTCACGAGTACCGAATCCTCGGATTCAGGAACGCGTAGCTGATGTCGACCAGCAGGTTGACGACGATGAAGATGACCGCCAGCAGCAGGACGCCGCTCTGGATGACCTGGTAGTCGTTCGACAGCACGGCGTCATACATCCACTTCCCGACGCCGCCCCAGCCGAAGATCGTCTCGGTCAGGATCGCGCCGCCCAGGAGCAGGCCGATCTGCAGGCCGATGACGGTGATCACCGGCAGCATCGCGTTGCGCAGCACATGCCGGTTGTCGACGACCCCCGATGGCAAGCCCTTCGCGTTCGCGGTTCGCACGTAGTCCTCGTTCAGCACGTCCACCACGCTCGCGCGGGTGATCCGCATGATGATCGCCAGCGGGATTGTCCCGAGCGCGATCGCCGGCAGGATGAGGTGCTTCAGCGCGTCCGCGAACCCGCCGGGCTGCCCGGCGAGCAGCGTGTCGATCGTCATGAAGTTCGTGACGCGCGGGATGTAGTACTCGATGAGGTCGATGCGCCCGGAGTCGGGCAGGATCGGGAACTGGATGGCCAGGAACCATTTCAGCATCAGGCCCAGGAAGAAGATCGGGATGCTGATGCCGATGAGCGACAGGATCGTTCCGCCCTGATCGACCCAGGTGCCGCGCCGCTTCGCGGTCAGCAGTCCGAGCGGGATGCCGAGGACGAGGGCGAACATCATCGCCGCCATCGTCAGCTCGATGGTCGCGGGGAAGCGCTGCAGGAAGTCGTCGGCGACGTCGCGGCCGGTGATGAAGCTCGTCCCGAGGTCCAGGACCAGCAGCCCGCGCAGGTACTCCCAGTACTGCTCCAGGATCGGCCGATCGAGCCCCAACGCCTCCCGAACGCGCGCGAGGCTCTCGGGCGTGGCCCGCTCCCCCAAGATCGTGCTCGCCGGGTCACCGGGCAGGAGCCGGATGAACAGGAAGATCACGATCGTGAGCCCGAGGAGGATCGGGATCAGGAGCAGGAGCCGGCGAAGGATGAACTTGCCCACGTCACCTCGTGCGCTGAGCGTGTGGTGCGGGAGAGGGCCCCGGCTCGCGCCGAGGCCCTCTCAGTCTATGCCGTGGTCAGCGAGACGTGACTACTCGCCGCTGATCCACACCGTGTCGAACCGCTCCGAACCGGTCGGGTTGGGCTCGTAGCCCTGGACAGAGGCGTCGAAGGCGAGCGCCGTGTCTCCGTGGACCAGGGTCACGAAGCAGACGTTGCCCTGGATCAGCCCGGCCACCTCGGCCCAGGCCTCACCACGCGCGGTCTCGTCGAGCTCCGCGTCCGCGGCCTGGATGGCGTCGTCCAGACCCTCGACGTCGCAGCCGAACTGAGCCGCGGGCTCACCCTGCTGGTAGCCGAAGTGGACGCCGTACCAGTTGGACGGGTCGTCGTAGTCGCCTGTCCAGCCGAGGAAGTGCAGGTCGTAGTAGCCGTTCTGCGCGTCGAACAGGTATCCGGGGTCGTCCCAGATGTCGCTGTGCGACACGACGTTGAAGCCGACGTCGGTGAGCATCTGGCTCACGGCCTCGTGCAGGCCCGCAGGGTCCGGCATGTACGGCCGAGTCACCTCGGTCGGGAACCAGAAGTGGACGGTCGCCGGATTGTCCGCCGTGAAGCCGGCCTCCTCCAGCAGCGCGGCCGCGCCTTCCGGATCGTAGGTGTCGGGCGTCACGCCCGAGAGGACGGCGTCGTACCAGCCGCTCGATGGCGGCAGGAAGTCGTCGGCCACGGACCCGCGGCCGCCGTAGAAGGCGTCGATGAGCGCCTGCTTGTCGATCGCCATGGCGATCGCCTGGCGAACGGCCAGGTCACCCAGCGGCGACTCCTCGCCCTCGTAGACGTCGGCCACGCCGCTCTCGGCCGCGGCCGCGTTCTCGCGCGCGACCGGGTTGATGCCGAGGTACAGGGCGTTGAACGACAGCCGCTCGACGAGCGAGAAGCCCTCGCTCTCGACCGTCTCGTAGTCCGGCGGGCTGACCAGGTCGTAGCCCTGGATGCTGCCGCCCTGGAGCGCCTGGAGGCGCGCCGCCGGGTCGGCGATCGGCCGGATGATCAGCCGATCCAGGAAGGCCAGGTCACCCCAGTAGTTCTCGTTGCGGACGAGGGTCGCGGCCTCCTCCGGGATGTAGTCGTCCATCACGAACGGGCCAGTGCCCGCCTGGGTGATGTCGGTGTCGAACGTGCTGGTCTCGGACGAGTCCGCGCCGGTCGCCTCGAGCACCGCGGGGCTGACGATGCTGAACGGGGTCAGCGTGATCCCGTACAGGAACGTCGGGCTCGGCTCGCGCAGGGTGATCGTGACCGTCAGCTCATCGGTCGCCTCGACGCTCGAGATGAGGTTGTCGGGTCCGAAGCCGTCCATCAGCGCGCCGTAGTAGTAGGCGCTGGCCTGATCGGTCTCGTCGAAGTTCTGCATGCGGTCGAAGTTGATCTTGACCGCCTCGGCGTTGAACGGGGTGCCGTCGTGGAACGTCACGCCCTCGCGAAGGTGGAAGACGTACTCCGTGTCGCCGGCCTCACCCTCCCAGCTCTCGGCCAGGACGCCCTCGAGCTCGTTCGTGCTGCCCGTGGCGAGGTCGACGAGCGGCTCGTAGACCTGCTGAAGGACGCGGAACGACTCGCCGTCACTCGTCAGTGCCGGGTCGAGGCTTGCCGACAGGCGAGCGCCGGCGAAGACGAGCGTGCCTCCCGGCGTGGGCTCGCCGGTGCCGCCCTCGCTCGGCGCGGGCGCCGATCCGCTCGGCTCCGCAGCCTCAGACTCGGACGGGCTGGAGCCCTGCGTGCCGCAGGCAGCCAGAACGAGCGCGAGGATCGACAACAGGGAGACAAATCTCCAGGTGCGCATCCATGCTCCTCCATGTGGATGGTTGACTCGGACCACCGCTCCTCACACTCTGCCCGGCCGTGCGCCGGTGATCCGGGAGCTGATCCTCCGCTCAAACGGTGCGATAGTCTCGCACACTCGACGTCAATCAGGAAGGACCGCCGACCGGCGGATTGGCCGGGGCGGGGGGCTCATCGTCGCTCGCGTCGCCGGCCGCGGCATCGTCGGCTCCGCTCACCGCGGCCTGGTCGACCGGGACGAGATGGAGCGCGACGGCCGGGCCCTGCTGCACCGCGTCGCTGCCCGGGTCGGTGACCGGCGGCACTTCCCCGTCGGGATGCGCCACGAGCGCGCTGCGCGGGGGCGGCAGCGTCTCGGTCACCGTGGGCGCGAAGACGACGCTCGCATCGCTCCTGACGAGGCCGGTCCCGGCGGCCGGCGCGCGGCCCTCCCAGTGACGGAGGCCCGCGGCACGCCCCGCAGGGGCGCTCGCGCTGACCGCGTCGACGTCGGCGTTGGGCAGGACGGCCGGGCCGATCGGGACCATCTCGAGGTTCAGGGCCAGGATGAGTGCCAGGCTGGCTCCGGCCATCGCGCTCCCGGCGCGCAGCAGGGCCGCCAGCCGTGCGGGCCACGCACGAGCGCTCGGCTCGGGCTGCCGCATCCGGGCCAGCACGCCCTCCCAGGCGCTCGGGCTCGGAGCGGCGTCGCCGATCCGCTCGGCGAGGGCGGTCCGCAGCTGGCGCACGAGCGCCCGATCCAGTCCGATCTCGTCGCGGCACTCCTGGCAGCCGGCAAGATGATCGAGGTGCCGCGCGGAACCCGCGTCGATCTCGCCGAAGCGCACGAGCCAGAGCAGCTCGCGCCGGATGCGACGGCAGCTCATCGCGAGATCCTGCGCATGGCCGGCTCGCGCACGGCGGTGACGGGGATCCGGCGCTCGACGGGCAGGCGGGTGCGAAGGGCCTTGAGGGCGTAGTGGAGCCGCGACTTCATCGTTCCGACGTTGCAATCGGCGATCTCGGCCGACTCCGCCAGCGAGTAGCCGTGGAGGTAGTAGAGGATCACGGCGGTTTGCTGCTTCGGCGGCAGCGCATCGATGCCGCGCTGCAGCACTTCGAGCACCTCGCGCGACTCGACGATCTGATCCGGGTGCGCCGTCAGATCGACGACGAGGTTCGTGATCAGGCTCGTGAGCGGCTCCGACAGCGCCTTGCGGCGGCTGACGCGGCTGTAGCACAGGTTGATCGTCACGCGCTGGAGCCAGGGAAGGGGTGACCGCTTCGGATCGAGGCGCTCACGCACCCGATACGCCTTCACGAAGCAGTCCTGGAGAACCTCCTCGGCCATGAACGGGTCGCGCGTGATCGCAAGCGCCGTCGCATAGACCGGCCGCTTGTAGGTGTTGAAGAACTCTTCGAAGGCGTCGACGTCGCCGCCCTGCATCCGCTCGACGAGGTCGTCGGGCTGCTTCGCTTCCACTGGCACCTGTGCGGATCCGCCGTTGGGGTTGCTCATACTACGTTCTCCCATCCCCGAACGTTCAGACCGATACAGGCAGTACGCGATCGGCTACGCCGTCGGCACGTCCTTCGGCGAGCCGGGATTGGGCTCCATCGGCGCGTCCGCGGCGTCGCCGAACCGATAGCGCAGGTCGGGCCGCCGCGCGGCAGCCGCCTCGTCCAGGCGTCCGACGGGCGTCGTCACCGGCGCACGCTTGATCGAGTCGGGATCGGTCGCCGCCGTCTCGGCGATCTCGCGCATGACGGCGACGAAGTGGTCGAGCGTCTCGAGCGTCTCGGTCTCCGTGGGCTCGACCATCAGCGCCTCGTCGACGATCAGCGGGAAGTAGACCGTCGGCGGGTGGATCCCGTGGTCGAGGATCGCCTTGGCGATGTCCAGCGTCGTCACACCGTGCTCGCGCTTCTGGCGGCGGCCGCTGAAGACGACCTCGTGCTTGCTGAGTCGGTCGTAGGGCAGGTCGTAGACGTCGTGGAGCTTGACGCGCAGGTAGTTCGCGGCGAGGACCGCGTCCTCGCTGATCTCGCGCAGGCCCGCGTCCCCGTTCGTCCGGATGTACGTGTAGGCACGGACGAACATCCCGAAGTTGCCGTAGCAGCTGCGCACCTTGCCGATGCTCTTGGGCCGATCCCAGTCCAGCGCGAACCGGGCCCCGTCCGTCGAGCCGCCGGACCGCGCGTTCGCCCGCACCTCGTCGGGATCGCCGTCGGCCAGCACGGGCATCGGCGCGGGGAGGTACGGCTCGAGGCGCTCGCCGACCCCCACCGGTCCGGCCCCCGGTCCCCCGCCGCCGTGCGGCGTGCTGAACGTCTTGTGCAGGTTGAAGTGCATGACGTCGAAGCCCGCCTCGCCGGGCCGAAAGCGACCGAGGATCGCGTTCAGGTTCGCGCCGTCCATGTACGCGATCGCCCCGGCCTCGTGGACGGCGTCGAGGACCTGGTCGATCTGGTCCTCGAAGATCCCGAGCGTGCTCGGGTTGGTGATCATCAGCGCGGCGACGTCCGGGCCGAGGGCCTCGCGCAGCGCGCCGAGGTCGATGCCCCCGCGCTCGTTCGAGCGGATCGTGACGGTCTGGTACCCCACCATCGTCGCCGTCGCCGGGTTCGTGCCGTGCGCGGAGTCCGGCACGAGCACCTTCGTGCGCCGCTCGCCGTCGCCGTGGTCGCGATGGTAGGCGCGGGTCATGAGCATCCCGGTGAGCTCGCCGTGCGCGCCGGCGGCCGGCTGGAGGCTGAGCGCCTCGAAGCCGCTGATCTCCTTCAGCAGCTCGGCGAGCAGCCACATGAGCTCGAGGCTGCCCTGGCTCAGCGCCTCCGGGTCGAGCGGGTGCGACTGCGCGAACCCGCGCCGCCGCGCGGCCCACTCGTTCACCTTCGGGTTGTACTTCATCGTGCACGACCCGAGCGGGTAGAAGTTCAGGTCGATGGCCTGGTTCAGGTGCGCCAGGCGGTTGTAGTGGCGCAGCAGCTCGAGCTCACTGACCTCGGGCAGGCGTGGCGCGGCCTCGCGAAGCACCGACTCCGGCAGCGACGGCTGGCGGGAGGCCCGTTCGCGCGCGACGTCCGACGGTTGCGGGAACCGGACCGCGCGCCGCTCCGGCTTCGACCGCTCGAAGATCAGGGGCTCGACAACGGCGAGATCGTCGCCGCCGGTCGCCCCGGAGAAGGCGGCCCCACGGCCCGAGGCGTCGGCGCGGGGCGGATCGGCCACGCTCATCGCGTCGCCGCCAGACCGTCGACGAGGCGCGCGATGTCCTCGTCGGTCGTCAGCTCGGTCGTCGCCAGCAGCAGCGTGTCGTGCAGGCGCGGCTCGTCGCGCTCGGGCAGGTAGCCCGCGACGATGCCGCGCTCCGCGAGCTCGCCATGGCGCCGCGCCGCATCGGGCACGGTGACGGTCACCTCCGCGAAGTACGGGCCGCTGAAGCGCGGCTCGCCGAGACCCGCGTCGGCGAGGGCGCTCACGAGGTGCCGTGCCTGGACCGTCGACAGCTCCGCGACCTCGCGCAGGCCGTTCGGCCCGACCGCGCCAAGGTACGCCGTCGCCGCGAGGGCCATGAGCGCCTGGTTCGTGCAGATGTTGCTCGCCGCCTTCTCCCTGCGGATGTGCTGCTCACGAGCCTGCAGCGTGAGCACGTAGCCCTTGCGTCCTGCCGTGTCGCGCGTCGCGCCGACCAGGCGACCCGGCATCTGGCGCACCGACGCCATCCTCGCCGCCATCAGGCCGACGTACGGGCCGCCGAAGCTCGGCGGGATGCCGAAGGGCTGGCCCTCGGCGGCGACCAGATCGGCCCCGTAGGTTCCCGGCGGCTCCAGGAGCGCGAGCGAGGTGGGCTCGACCACCGCGACGAGCTGGGCACCGGCCGCGTGCACGGCCGAGGCAAGCTCACGCATCGGCTCCAGCTGGCCATAGAAGTTCGGCTGTGCCACCACCAGGCAGGCGACCTCGTCGCCGAGCGACTCGGCGGCCACGCCCGGATCGGTGGTGCCGGTCCCGCCGTCGGCGAGGTCGATGGGCACGGTGACGACCTCGATGCCAGGCCCGGAGCAGTACGTCTCGAGCACGCGTCGGTAATCGGGATTCACGCCCGCCGACACCGCGATCCGGTCGCGCCTCGTCAGGCGGCACGCCATCAGGGCGGCCTCGGCCGTCGCGGTCGCGCCGTCGTAGTGGGAGGCCGTTGCGACCTCCATCCCGGTCAGCTCGCAGATCAGCGACTGGAACTCGTAGATGCTCTGGAGCGTTCCCTGCGACACCTCCGGCTGGTACGGCGTGTAGGCGGTCGCGAACTCCGGGCGGCCGATGACCTCGCCGACCACGGCCGGCACGAGATGGCGATACACGCCGGCGCCAAGAAAGCTGACCTCGGGAATCCGGTTGCGGTTCGCGATCCGCGCGAGCTCGGCGCGGACCTCCTGCTCCGCCAGCGGCGGCGGCACCTCCCAGGGGCCGGCGCGCACCGATGGCGGGATGTCCGCGAACAGGTCCTCGACCGAGCCAGTGCCGATCGCGTCGAGCATCACCGCCCGGTCGGCATCGGTGTGTGGCGAGTAGGTCATGGACGCGCCGCGATCAGGCGGTCTCGGCGGCGTAGCCGTTCGCGTCGAGCAGGGCGTCGAGCTCCGATCGATCGGCCAGCTCGACCTTCGCGATCCACCCCTCGCCGAACGGATCCGAGTTCAGCAGCTCCGGCGCATCGCGCAGCGCGTCGTTGATCTCGACCACCTCGCCCGACACCGGCGCGTACAGGTCGCTCACCGCCTTCACGCTCTCGACGACGCCGAACGTCGCGAACTGGCTGAGCGTGGCGCCGACCTCCGGGAGCTCGACGAAGACGATGTCGCCGAGCTCGTCGG
Source organism: uncultured bacterium (assembly GCA_965652075.1). Lineage (GTDB taxonomy): Bacteria > Chloroflexota > Limnocylindria > QHBO01 > QHBO01 > JACDBZ01. Next base: position 22,068 of record CBFGTN010000014.1, on the reverse strand, counting down.
CAGCGAAGCTGGTGATCCCGATCGTCGCGCGCGATCCCTCCTGGCGAACCCACTCGTGCTCCTTGGAGTAGGACAGGTCGTCGGGATAGGCCATCCGCTTCGCTCGATCCTCCTCTGGGCGTCCGCGCGTCAGTCGCGCGCGCGGCGGTAGAACGGCAACTTTACCTGCTCGGCCCGATATGGGCGGTCGCGCACCACGACCTCGAACGCGTTCCCGATGCCGGCGGCACCGGCCTCGACGCGAGCCATCGCGATCTTCGTGCCGAGCGTCGGCGACAGCGTGCCGCTCGTCACCGAGCCGACCTGCCGCCCACCGGCCTGGACCTCGTAGCCGGTGCGCGGGATCGCGTTGTCGACCATCTCGAGCCCGACGAGCTTCCGCGCCGGGCCAGCCTCCTTCACGACCGCGAGTGCCGCGCGCCCCACGAAGTCGCCCTTGTCGAGCTTCACGACCCGCCCGAGTGCGGCCTCGAACGGGTTCGTGTCGCGGTCGAGCTCGTTGCCGTACAGCGGCATCCCTGCCTCGAGCCGCAGCGTGTCGCGAGCACCCAGGCCCGCGGGTCGAAGGCCCGACTGCTCCCCCGCCGCGGCAAGGGCGTCCCAGACTTCACGGCTCCGGTCGGCATCGACGAACAGCTCGAACCCGTCCTCGCCGGTGTATCCGGTCCGCGCGACGACCGCCGGAACCCCGGCAACGGTGCCCTCCGCCGCGTGGTAGTTCGCAAGCCCGTCGAAGTCGACGTCAGTCAGTTGGGACAGGACCGCTGCCGCGGCTGGACCCTGCGGCGCGACGAGCCCGATCGCGTCACTGCGGTCCTCGAGGGTCACGTCCTGCGCCGCCCGCGCCAGGTCGAACAGGTGCTCGACGACCGCCTCCCGGTTCGACGCGTTGCACACGACCATGAACCGGTCCGCGCCGAGCCGATACAGGATGAGGTCGTCGATGATCCCGCCGTCCTCCTGGCAGAGCATCGAGTACTGCGCCTGGCCGACGTCCAGCGCGCCGGGGTCGCTGACGACGGCGTTCGCGAGGAATGCGGTCGCACCGCTCCCGCGCGCCTCGATCTCGCCCATGTGCGACAGGTCGAAAAGGCCCGCGGCCGATCGGACCGCCCGATGCTCCTCGATGATCGAGGTGTACTGGACCGGCATCTCGTACCCGGCGAACGGGACCATTCGCGCCCCGAGGGCGACGTGAAGGTCGTGGAGCGGCGTGTGACGCAGCGGCGTTGCCGGCGCCTCCGTCACGCCTGGACTCCGGCGGTCAGCGCGTCGGGGCCGGAGGTCGAGCGGAGCGCAGCGGCGGCCTCCTCCACGACCGAGCGCTCGGTCGCGTGCGTGAGGAGCGCGAGCGCCTCGGAGAGATCGACCCAGCGCACCTCGTCGAACTCGGCGTCGTGATCCTCCGGGCTCCCGCCGACGGCGCGCATGAGGAAGAAGTGCACCGTCTTGTTGAAGCGCGTCGAACCGCGCACGAAGAAGTATCGGATCGAGCGAAGGGGGCGTTCGATCTCGACCTCGAGGCCGGTCTCCTCGCGCGTCTCCCGCGCGGCGGTCTCCTCGATCGTCTCACCCGCGTCCGGAGTGCCTTTCGGGAGCGCCCAGAGCGGCGGGCTGCGCCGATGGGCGAGGGCGAGCTGAATGCCACCGTCGGTCTCGCGATACACGACGCCGCCCGCCGACGTGGCGCGCGCGGTCCGCAGGATCGGCACCCCCGGCCGCTACGCGCGGCGTGCGCGCGGCAACCCGAAGGGGAGCGCTGGACGTCGGGCGGGCAGGCGGGCTGCGCGGCCGACGGCTGGGAAGCGGAAGCGGCTGGTCTGGGAGCGGAGGGCGCTCACGCTCGCCATCGAGGGCGCCGCGGCGCGAGGGCGGTGATAGACCGTCCGCGGGCGGGCAGTGCCGAGGATCGAGCGATGCCCCGAACGGCGGCTCGAACCGAAGTCGATGGATGGGTGGGAGACGAAGCGGGCCACCAGACTCACTCGCATGGTCGGCATTGTACGCCGGGTCCATGGGGGCGCAAGCGATTCCGCACCTCCGTCACCGCTCGCTCACGGCGCGATAGATCGCCTCCATCTCCGCAACGCGGGTCGCCAGCGCGAACCGATCGGCGTCGCCGGCCGCGCGCGCCGCCATCCGCCGCCGGCGCTCGCCGTCATCGACCAGGTCGGCGACCGCCGACCCAAGCCGATCGGCGCGCGTGGCGGCCGGGTCGGCCGGCACGATGTGCCCGTCCACCCCGTCGCGGACCGAGTCGGCAACGCCCGGCCCCTCGATCGCCACGGCGGGCAGTCCCGCAGCCAGGGCCTCGGCGAGGACGAGGCCCTGGGTCTCCGTGCGCGAGGCGAAGACGAAGACGTCGGCCGCCCGCAGTCGTGCGAGCGCCTCCAACCGCGGCAAGGCGCCCGTGAACCGCGCCCGCCGGCCGAGCCCTTCGGCACGTCGCCGCAGTGCGTCCTCGGACGGCCCGCCGCCGATGACCAGCAGCCGTGCGACGTGCGTGCGCTCCATGACGATTCCCGCCGCATCGACGATGACGTCGACGCTCTTCTCCGGTGCCAGGCGACCCAGGGTGGCGACGACGACGGCGTCCGCCGGCCAGCCCGCCTCGAGGCGCGTGTCGATGGGCTCGAGCGCGCGGATCCCCTCGACGTCGATGCCGGTCGGGACGACGTGGACCCGGTCGCGTCGATCGTCCGGCAGCCGGCCGCGGATCTCCGCGGCAAGGTCCCCCGACGGCGCGACGATCGCCGCGCAGCCGGTCCAGAAGCGCCGCAGGTACGCCTCGGTCAGGCTCGAGCCCGGTCCCGCCAGCGGTCCCAGGTAGTGTCCGTAGTCCGAGAAGCGGGTGTGATGGGTGAAGACGAGCGGCGCACCGATCTGGCGCGCGAGGCCGCGTGCGAAGAGGCCGGTCACGAACGGCGAATGGGCGTGGACGATCTCTGGCCGCCAGCGTGCAGCCTCGCGCAGCGCGGACGCCCACGGGTTCGGCCACGCCATGCGGTAGGCGGGCGGGACGAGGGCGGGCAGCTGGTAGGAGCCGAGCCACGCGATCTCCGGTTCCGGGCCGGGGGATCCGACCGCCCGTGGGGCGCTGCCTCTGGCCGGTGCCGGGGCGATGACGCGGACCTCGTGCCCGCGTGCGCCGAGGCCGCGGGCCAGCGCGTCGACGGAGACGGTGACGCCCGACACGTACGGCAGGTAGGACTCGGTGGTCAGGGCGATCCGCATCGGTGCCGGACCGGCGGAGATGGTGGGCGATACTGGATTCGAACCAGTGACCTCACGGATGTGAACCGTGCACTCTAACCAGCTGAGCTAATCGCCCACGTCGGGGAACGCGGAGTATACCGGCTGGCAGGCACGGTCACGGCAGTCGGGTCAGATGGCGGCGACGACACGCACGACCACGCCGACCAGCAGCATCGCGATGAGCGGCGACCAGTCGATCCCGCCCGTCGGCGGCAGCAGTCGGCGGATCGGCGCCAGGATCGGCTCGGTCGCCTGGTAGATGAAGGCCGTGAGCCCTCCGCCGCCCGTCGGGTTCACCCAGCTGAGCAGGACCCGCGCGATGAGCAGCAGCCAGATGACCGTCGCGAGGAGGCGGACGAAGTTGACGAGGACCGTCTCCATGAGGTCGGAGGATAGCAGCGTCTAGGGTCGAGCCCCGAACAGGGCAGTGCCGATCCTGACGAGGGTGGCCCCCTCGGCGGCGGCGGCCTCCGCGTCGGCGCTCATGCCCATCGACAGCTCCTCGAGTCCGATGCCCGTCTCCTGCGCCAGCCGATCGCGCAGCTCGCGGAGGCGCCGGAACGTCGCTCGCGCCTCGTCCTCCGAGGCGCCCATCCTGGCGATCGTCATCAGCCCGACGACCGGCACCTCCGGCAGCCGCGGCGCCATCGCCAGGAGCTGATCGGGCGTCAGGCCGGCCTTCGTGGACTCCGCGGTCACGTTGACCTGGAGGAGGAGGCGCGGGCTGCGCTGCTCCTCGACCGCCAACCGAACGAGCGCGTCGAGAAGCGGCTCCGAGTCGACCGAGTGGATCACCCGGAACGCCCGGACCGCGCGTCGCGCCTTGTTCGACTGCAGGCGCCCGACGAGGTGCCACTCGGCCCATGGCAGGGCGGCGATCTTGGGCTCGGCCTCCTGGACCCGGTTCTCGCCGATCATCGGCAGGCCGGCGTCGACCGCGGCCCGAGCGACCTCGACCGGCCAGCCCTTCGTGATCGCCACGATCCGGAGCCGCTCCGGATCGTGGCCGTTCGCCTCCGCCCGCGCGCGCAGGAGCGAGATCAGGGCGGCGTGACGTTCCTCCAGGCCCTCGATGCCGATCACGGCGTCATCGTGCCGTGCCGCGGGGCCGACGTCTCGCCGAGCCGGTCGGCGACGCGGAGCTAGTCGCTCTTGCGGCGCAGGAAGCTCGGGATGTCGAGGTCGGACTCGTTGTAGGCCGGGCTCTTGTCGAGGCTGCCCGAGCTGACCGGCAGCGGCTTGCGCTCGGTTGCGCGGACCTCGGTCGCCTCGCGCTCCGATGGCCGCGCGAAGGGCGACTCCGTGCCGAGCTGCTCGCTCAGGCTCTGGCGCTGCTCGCGGTCGCGCTCGATCTCGGCGAGGATCTCGCGGCTGCGCTCATCCAGCGACGACTCGATCCCGGCGGTGGCCTCGGTCGAGTACTTCGACGGCTTGGCTCGCTTCGTCGCGTCGAAGCCGGTGGCGATGACGGTGACCTTGACCTCGTCGCGCATGCGGTCGTCGATGACCGTCCCGAAGATGATGTTCGCCTCCGGATCGGCGGCCTCCTTGATCACCTCGGCCGCCTCGTTGACCTCGAACAGGCCGAGGTCGCTGCCGCCGGTGACGTTGAAGAGGATGCCCCGCGCACCGGTGATGTTGATCTCGAGCAGCGGGCTCATGACCGCGGCGCGCGCCGCCTCCACCGCACGGTTCTCGCCGGTACCGATGCCGATGCCCATCATCGACGAGCCGGCCTCGCGCATGATCGTCTTCACGTCGGCGAAGTCGAGGTTGATCAGGCCCGGCACGGTGATCAGGTCGCTGATGCCCTGCACGCCCTGGCGCAGCACGTCGTCGACGACCCGGAACGCGTCCACGATCGAGGTCTTCTTGTCGACGACCTCGCGCAGGCGGTCGTTCGGGATCGTGATGAGCGTGTCGACCTTCTCCTTGAGGAGCTCGGTGTACTGCTCGGCCACGAGCTTGCGGCGCATGCCCTCGAAGCTGAACGGCTTCGTCACCACCGCGACGGTCAGGCTGCCGAGATCCTTCGCGATCTCCGCGATCACCGGCGCCGCCCCGGAGCCGGTCCCACCGCCCATGCCGGCGGTGATGAAGATCATGTCGGCGTCCTTGAGCGCCTCGTAGATCTTCTCCGAGTCCTCCTCGGCGGCACGCTGGCCGACGGCCGGGTCGGCCCCCGCGCCAAGGCCGCGCGTCATCTTGTCGCCGATGCGGATCTTGTGCGGCGCGTCGCTCTGCAGGAGCGCCTGCGCGTCGGTGTTCACGCTGATGAACTCGACGCCCATCATCTCAGCCCGGATCATCCGGTTGACGGCGTTGCTCCCGCCGCCACCGACCCCGATGACCTTGATGAGTGCGAAGTTCTCGGAGTCCGATCGGAGCGGCATGTCGAGTGATCCTCTCGATGAGTGCTGGCCAACCCGAGGGCTTCGGCGGGTCTGACCGATTCTACCGACCGACGTATGACGGCGTCGGACGTTTTTCCACAACCGGGCACGGACTTATCCACAGACGGCCGGTTCAGCGTGGACGGCGTGGGCCGATGTCCACCGCGATGTGAGCCGTTGCGGCCTCGGTGCACTCGCGATGGCGTCGCCCGTCAGGTCGCGCCGTCGCCAGGATCGCTGGCGATGAGGAACCGGTATCCGCCGACCACGACGTTGAACGCGCGCTGGCCCCACGGTCGGGTCTCGAGCGGCCCGGCCGCGGCTCCGCCCTGGACGTGAGCGGCGTGGATGTCGGCGAGGGCGGCATCCGGGACGAGCACGTGGAACTGGACCCCCGCCCCGCGATGCGGACGAGCCTCGGGTGCCAGGAAGGCGGGGTCGGACGTGCCGAGCATCACGCTGGCGCGGTGGAGGGACACGCCCGCGAGCGGATCGCCACCGTCGCGCGGCGTCTCGAAGTCGAGGGTCCAGCCCGCACGGACGAACTCGGCAGCCGCGGCATACGGGTCGTCGGTGGCGAGGATCGGCGTGAGCATCGGCTCAGCCGGGGAAGAGGTTGCGCACCCACTCGCCGACGCGCGAGAGCGGGTTCGTGCCGTTGCTGGTCCCGTAGCCGATCGGCTCTTCGCCGAGGTGGTGCGCTCCCCACAGCAGCAGGCCGATGGGCGTGGCGAAGGCCGGGTTGCCGATCTGGTCCATCAGGCCGCCGACGCCCTGCGGCGAGCCGGTGCGGACCGGCATCTCGAGCGTGTCGCGGGCCAGGGCGTCGACCCCCGCGAGCCGAGCGGCGCCCCCGGTCAGGACGGCGCCGGCGGGCAGCATGCCCGCGTGGCCAGAACGCTTCACCTCCTCGCGGATGAGGCTGAAGATCTCGCCCATCCGCGCCTCGATGATCTCGCACAGCTTGCGGCGCTGGATCGTCTGGCCGGCGGCCTCGCCGAGGACGGCGACGTTCAGCAGCTCCTGCGGCTCGACCTCGGCGAGATTCGCCGTGCCGTGCTTGATCTTGATCTCCTCGGCGAGGTTGAGGCTGGTGCGCAGGCCGATCGCGACGTCGTTCGTGACGTTGATCCCGCCGACCGGCAGCACGGCGGTGTGATAGACGGCCCCGTCCACGAAGATCGCGATGTCGGTCGTGCCGCCGCCGATATCGGCGACGAGGACGCCGAGCTCCTTCTCCGTATCGGTCAGCGTCGCCTCCGCGGCGGCGAGCGAGCTGATGACCATCTCGTCGATCTGGACGCCGGCGCCGGTGACGCACTTCGACAGGTTCTGGACCGACGTGGCGGCGCCGGCGACGATGTGGGTCTCGACCTCGAGCCGGACGGCCGACATCCCAAGCGGATCCTTGATCCCTTCCTGGCCGTCGACGATGTAGCCGCGCGGCACGACGTGCAGGATCTCGCGGTTCGACGGGACCTGGACGGCCTTGGCCGCATCGGTGGCGCGGCCAACGTCCTCGCGGCTCACTTCGCGCTTGTGGCCCGAGACCGCCACGACGCCGCGCGAGTTCTGGCTGCTGATGTGGGAGCCGCCGACGGCGACGAACGCCGACGAGATCTTGTAGCCGGAGAGGCGCTCCGCCTTCTCGACGCTCGAGCCGATCGAGTTCACGGTCTGGTCGATGTTCGCGACCATGCCCTTCTTCATGCCGGCGGAGGGCGCGATTCCGTAGCCGATGACGTTGACGTCACCGGCCCGGCCGACCTCTCCGATGAGGGTCGTGACCTTCGTCGTGCCAGCGTCGATGCCGACGAGGACCGCCTCGCGTTCCACGCTACCTCCGGCTTCGGACACGCTCGGCGAGCGTGCCTTCGGTGCAGGCCGAGCCTACAGGAAGTGGCGTCGGATGAGGGCCACGTTCTGGAAGATGCGCAGGCCGAACGCGAAGAGCGCGACGAGGTACAGGTCGATCCCCAGCCGATCGCCCACGAACGTCAGCGCCACGGCGACGAGCGTGTTCGTGATGAACCCGCTGATGAAGATCCGGTTGTCGTAGTGGTCGTCCAGCTCGGCGCGAATCGCGCCCAGCACCGAGTCCAGCCCCGCCAGGATGGCCACCGCGGAGTAGCGCGCCAGGTCCGGGCTCACGTTGACGTTGAGCACCAGTCCGAGCGCGATCCCGAGCGCTAGGCCGATCAGCGGAAGCCACATCTCGCACAGTCCCGAAGCGAGGGTCTCGGCGCGTGATCGGCGGTGGCCCGGCCATCACGTCATCCCTTCGCACGGAAATATACCCTCCCGGGATTGCGGGCATCCACCCAGCCGATCTCGTCTTCGGGGTGGGAGGCGAACAGCGTCCGCACGGCGGCGATCTGGCGCTCGAGGCGCCCATCGGCCTCCGCATCGGTCTCGCGTGGATCGATGCCGAAGACCCCGAGCGCCGCCTCCCAGCCCTCTTCGGTCGCGACCAACCGGAAGCCGAACTCGTCGTCGAGCTGGACGACGAATCGTGGCTCGTCCGAACCGACCAGCGCGGGGTCGAGAGCGGCGACGCGCAGCGCCACGCGCAGCAGCGGAGCCGGGATCTCGTCGCCGACCGTCAACAGGCTGCTGGTCGAGCGGACGTCGCCGATGTGCGGCAGCGGGGCGTGCGCAGGGTCGGGAGCGCTGGCCGCGGATTCACGAGCGAAGATCGTCCCGTCGGGCGCGCCAAGGTACCGCCACGCCGGCGTCTCCCAGATGAACGCGGCCTCGTGTTCGGCGACCGTCGCCTCAAGCCGGCCCCCGATGCCGGCGGTGACCGATGCGCTGGCCACGGCCGGGAAGCCCTCGATCTCCTCGCGCAGCGCCGCGGTGTCGACGGCCAGGATGCTCGTCCCGCGCCACGCGTCGAGCGCCAGTCGCAGATCCACGGCGGCGGTGTAGCGGTTGCCGGCCCAGGCGACGTCGGACACGAGCAGCCACGGCCCGTTCAGCAGGGCGACGAGGACCGAAGCCGCCGCGACGGCGCCGACGCCCGCCAGCAGGCGTCGGAACGACGGCAGCCGCGCGCCGATCCGCCGGCGCAGCGGCACCCCCGGGCGACGTGCCTGGCGGCCGGCACCACGCGACGTCACCCTCGGCCTGGCCCGCGCCTTCGCGCGGGCGGCTCGTCGCTTCTGGAGCGGCGGCTGGGCCTTGAGCTTCATCGCTCCCGCTCCATCGCGAGCTCGATGAGGCGCGCGACCAGCGCTCCGAACGGCAGCCCCGCGAGCTCCGCCTGCTTCGGGTACATGCTCGTGGCGGTGAAGCCGGGCAGCGTGTTCATCTCCGACAGGTACGCCTCGTCGGCGGTGACGAGGAAGTCGATCCGGGCGAGCCCGGCCGCGTCGACCGCGCGATAGGCCGCCAGCGACAGCTCCTTGAGATGGGCCGCCAGGTCGGGATCGACCTCGGCGCGAGGCTCCACGGTCGCCAGCCCGGGGACGTACTTCGCCTCGTAGTCATAGAGCTCGTGGGTCGAGCGGATCTCTCCCGGCTCGAACACGATCGGGTCGTCGTTCCCGAGGACGCCGCATTCGAGCTCGCGGGCGCCCTCCACGTATGCCTCGACGATCACCTTGCTGTCGTACGCGAATGCCTCGTCGAGCGCCGGGGCCAGCTCGTCGAGGTCGTGGACGAGGGACATCCCAACGCTGCTGCCGAGCCGCGCCGGCTTGACGACGACCCGTTCTCCGAGCGTCTCCGCCACCGCCCGCACGACGTGGTCGGGCTCGCGCTGCCACCCGCGTCGCCGGAACCAGCACGAGTCGACCACCGGCAGGCCGTGGCCGCGCATGAGGTCCTTGAAGACGACCTTGTCCATCGCCACGGCGCTCGCGAGCACGCCCGCGCCGGTGTACGGAATTCCCGCCAGCTCGAGGAACCCCTGGAGCGTCCCGTCCTCTCCGAACGGGCCGTGGACGACGAGGAAGGCGACGTCGATCGACTCGGCGAGCGACCGGACGGCGGATCGGGCCGCGAGCCGCCCATCGTCGCCGCCGACGGCGATGGCGCGGTCGGCGTGCGTGCGGAGCCGGTCGACCTCCTCGGCCGGGCTCGCGGCGCCGACGAGTCCGGCGAGCGAGGTCCCGTCGCCGAGCAGCGGGGCCGGACCGTCGGGAAGCATCCACCGGCCGTCGCGATCGATGTACACGAGGTACGGATCGAATCGCTCGCGGTCGATGGCGCGCAGGACCGCCTCCGCGGACGCGACGCTCACCTCGTGCTCGGCGGAGCGTCCACCGGCGAAGACGCCGACCCGCAGCCTGGTCATGCGACGGGCTCCCGCCAGTCGCCGACGAACTCGATCTCGTACTCGAGCTCGACGCCGAATCGCTCTGCCACCGCCGCGCGCACCCGGTCCCCGAGCGCGCGAACGTCCGCCGCGCGGCCGCCGCGCTCCGACACGATGAAGTTCGCATGGAGCTCGCTGACGCTCGCCGTACCGACCCGCAGCCCCTTCAAGCCGGCCGCGTCGATCAGGCGCCCGGCATGGTCCCCCGGCGGGTTGCGGAAGACGCTGCCGGCGTTCTGGTCGGCCAGCGGCTGCGTCGCCCGGCGCTGGGCCTGGTGCCCGTCGACGAGCGCACGGATCACCTCGGGGTCACCGGGCTCGAGATCGATCGTCGCCTCGAGGATCACCTCGTCGGAGTGCTTGAACCGCGACTCGCGGTACCCGAAGCCGCACTCCGCCGCCGGGACCCTCGCGGTCGTGCCGCCGGCGTCGAGGACGAGCACATCGCGGACGACGTCGGCCATCTCGCCGCCGTGCGCCCCGGCGTTCGCCCACACCGCGCCGCCCACGCTGCCGGGGATGCTGATCGCCCAGTCGAATCCGGCGAGCCCCTCCGACGCGCAGCGCTTGGCGAGTGCGGTCATCGAGGCGCCCGACTCGGCAGTCAGGACCGAGCCATCGATCGTGGCCGCGTCAGCGCGCACGCGAACGACGAGCCCGCGAACGCCGGCATCGGCAACGACGATGTCGCTCCCCTTCCCGAGCAGGAACGCCGGCACGCCCGCCGCGCGAGCCGCCCCGAGCACGGCGACGAGCCCGTCCACCGTCTCCGGCGACGCCATCCGATCGGCGCTGCCGCCCACGCGGAGCGTCGTGAGCGGCCCGAGCGGCACGTGCGATTGCAGCTCGATGCCGGCCTCCGACCCGAGCGCGTCGAGCCGCTCGAGGTCGCCGGCCACCGTGGCGCTCACGCGGTCGTCTCCGATGGCAGCGGCCGGCGCTCGGCGAGCGCGAGCAGCTCGAGCGCGAGCGATCGAGCCGCATCCGGCCGCCCGAGCCGGTGCGCGGCGCCGGCCATCGCCGCTCGGCGGGCGTCGTCACGAAGCGTCGACACGTCGGCGAGGAGGCGCTCCGCGTCGAGCGCCTCGTCCGCGACGACGGTCGCGGCGCCCTCGTCGCGCAGGTACCGCGCGTTGTAGCGCTGGTGCGCCCCCGCGTACGGGTACGGCACGAGGATGGAGGCCACGCCGACGGCCGTGAGCTCCGCGCAGGTCGATGAGCCGGCACGGCCGACGACGAGGTCCGCGGCAACGAGGGCGTCGGCCATCCGATCGGTCAGGAACGGCTCGGCGGTGTAGCGCGCCCGCAGGTCGGAGGGAAGGCGCTCCCGGGCGGCGCCGGCATCGGCCATGCCTGCCTCGCCGGCGAGGTGGAGGACGTGCCAATCGGCCAGCAGTCGCGGAAGCGCGTCGGCAACCGCCGTGTTCAGGCGCGTCACGGCCTGCGAGCCGCCGAAGACGAGCAGCAGGCGGTCGCCGGGTCCGACGCCGAACGATCGACGTGCCGCGGTCCGGTCGACGTCCTCGAACGAGCGGATCGGGGTGCCCGACACGAAGCCGTTGTCCGGGAAGGCCTCGAGGGTCGGCGGGAAGCTGACGGCCACGCGCGTGGCGTAGCGGCCGATCGCTCGGGTCGCGCGTCCGGGCTGGACGTTGCCCTCCCACACGAGGGTCGGGATCGAACGAGCCCGCGCGGCGAGCACGAGCGGCAGCGCCAGGTAGCCGCCGGTCGTGAACACGGCCCGCGGGCGCAGCCGGCCGAGGAGCCGCCATGCCTGCGGGACGCTGGCGGCGAGCCGCGCCGGATCGCCGATCGTGTGGAGCGACAGCCCCGCCGAGCGCAGCGACCGCACGACGAGCTCGTGATAGCGAAGCTCGCCGCGCATCGGATGGTCGGCCACAATCCGCCGCTCGAAGCCGCGCACGCCGCCGACATAGTCGAGCTCAACGCCGCGTTGCGCGTCGCGGAGCGCTCGCGCGACGGCCAGCGCGGGGTACACGTGCCCGCCCGTCCCGCCGCCCGACACCAAATACCGCATCGAGCATCGATCCTGTCTGCGTGGTCTCGCGGCTGATCGACAGCAGGATGCCGACCGCCGCCAGGTTGATGGTCAGCGCCGATCCGCCGGCGCTGATGAACGGGAGCGGGATGCCCGTCACCGGCAGGAGTGCCGTGACGACCATCATGTTGATGCAGGCCTGCACGACCAGCCAGGTCGTGATGCCGCAGGCGACGAGCCCGGAGAACGTGTCCGGGGCGTGGATCGCGATCCGGTAGCCCTGGTAGGCGATGACCAGGAACAGCGCCACGACGGTCAGGGTGCCGACCAGGCCCCACTCCTCGCCGATGATCGCGAAGATGAAGTCGGTGGACGGGGCGGGCAGGTAGAGGAACTTCTGCCGGCTCTCCCCGAGCCCGAGGCCGGTGAGCCCGCCGAGCCCGAGGGCCAGGAGCGCCTGGATCGTGTTGTATCCGGTCCCCAGCGGGTCGCGGAACGGATCCAGGAAGCTCTGCACCCGGTCCAGCTGGTAGCTCGTCGCCGCGACCATCAGCCACGCGGCCGCGACGACCGACGCGGCGATCGCGCCGAGATACAGCATGTTCGCCCCGGCCATGAAGAAGATGCTGACCGCCACAACCGCGTAGACCCCCGCGGTGCCGAGGTCCGGCTCCGCCGCGATGAGGAAGAACCCGGGCGCGACGAGCAGCGCGAAGGGGACGACCCCGTTCCAGAACGACCGGACCGCGCGGCCGCGGCGGTCGAGCCAGTGCGCGAGGTAGAGCACGACCGCGAGCTTCGCGAACTCGGCCGGCTGGAGCGTGCCGACGCCCGGGATGACGATCCAGCGCCGCGACCCGTTGATCTCCGCACCGATCCCGGGGATGAGGACGACGACGAGCAGGACGAGGGTGATGACGAAGATCGGGATCGCGAGGTATCGGAGGTGGCGGAAGTCGATGCGCATCGCCACCAGCAGGCCGGTGAGTCCGATCGCGGCCCAAACCAGCTGCTCGAGCCCCTGCGATGCCGGATCGGCCGTGCTGAAGTACGAGCGGACGCTCGACGCGGAGTAGACCATGACGATGCCGATGGCGGTGAGCGCCATGACCGCGAGGAGCAGCGCGTAGGCCGGCTCGCCTCGCTCGCGCCGGACGCCCTGGCGCGCACGCCCCGACCGTGCCTTGACGGCGATCGCAGCGGCGGTCATCGGGCTGCACCCAGGCCTTCGACCGCCGCCCGGAACGCGCCACCGCGCGCGGCGTAGTCGACGAACATGTCGAAGCTCGCGGCCGCCGGCGAGAGGAGCGCGACGTCGCCGCGATGCGCGAGCCCGGCGGCCGTCGCCACCGCCTCGTCCATGGATGCCGCAGGCCGGACGGGGACGCGGCCGGCGATCAGCGCCTCGAGCTCGGCTGCCGTCTCGCCGATGAGCACCGCGGCCCGGCAGCGCGCCGCGATCGCATCGGCGAATGCCGCGTACTCGAGGCCCTTGTCCTTGCCGCCCGCGATGAGCACGATCGGCGCGTCGAATGACTCCAGCGCCGCGATCGCGGCCTGCGGGATCGTCGCCTGCGAGTCGTTGACCCAGCGCACGCCATCGTGCTCGGCGACGGTTTCGAGCCGATGCGGAACGCCGGCGAAGGTCCGGGCGGCCTCCCCGATCGCGTCCGTCCCGACGCCGATGAGCCGGGCCGCCAGCGCGGCGCCGAGGACGTCGGCGAGCATGTGCCGCCCCGGCACGAGGACGTCGCTCGCGGCGACGACCCGTTCTCCGCCCACCGTCAGCCATCCGTCGTCGAGCGACGCCTCGGTGCCGCCGGCCCCCGGCCCTTCGATGCCGTACCACGACAGCGACGCGGGCGGCAGCCGCTCTCCGAGGTCGCGGCAGCCGCGGTCGTCGCGGTTGAGGACGATCCGTCCGTCCGGGACGCTCAGCTCGGCGAGCCGGGCCTTGACGGCGCGATACGCCTCGACCGTGCCGTGGCGATCGAGGTGGTCCGCGGCGACGTTCGTGTACAGCGCGACGTCGACACCCCGGCTGATTGTCGGCAGCTGCAGCTCGGACAGCTCGAGCACGACCCAGTCGTCGGGCCCCAGCTCGAGCGAGCGCTCGACGAGCGGCGTGCCGATGTTCCCGCCAAGCACGGTCGGGATGCCGCCGGCATCGAGCATCGCCGCCAGGAGCGAGGCGGTCGTCGTCTTGCCCTTCGTTCCCGTCACCCCGGCCAGCCGGGCGGCGGTCAGCCGCATGAACAGGTCGACCTCGCTGACGACCTGCGCGCCGCGAGCCTCCGCGGCCTGGAGCGCCTCACGCAGCCACGGGTCGGTCGTGGAGAATCGCGCGGAGACCGACGGGCTCGTGACGAGCGCGTCGGCGGCCGCCAGCAGCGAGGTCGCCGTCTCCACGCTCGCGCCAAGTGCCAGGCGGACGTTGCGCGATCCGAGCGCCGCCACGGCATCGGCCAGCTCGTCGGCCGGCCGGCGGTCGTACGCGGTGACGTTCGCTCCGGCATCGGCCAGGAAGCGGCTCGCGGCGACGCCCGAGCGAGCCAGGCCGAGAACGACGACGTTCAGACCCTCGAGGTCGGCAGCCGTTCGGATCGGGTGTGTCGGCGCGCTCATCATCGGGTCACCTGGCGGTCACGACGGTGTAGTAGTAGAGAAAGATGCTGAAGCCGAGCAGCCCGGCGAGCGCCGCGACGATCCAGAACCGCAGCGTGATCTTCTCCTCCGCCCAGCCGACGAGCTCGAAGTGGTGGTGGAGCGGCGCGATCCGGAAGACGCGCCGGCCGAGCAGCCGGAAGGAGAGGACCTGCAGGACGACGCTCATGATGACCGCGAAGAACACGATGCCGACGACCGCGAGCAGCGGGAGCTGACCGTTCACGGTCGCGACGACCGCGAGGGTCGCGCCGAGCGCGAGCGCCCCCGAGTCGCCCATGAAGATCTGCGCGGGGTGGACGTTGAACCACAGGAAGCCCATCAGCGCCCCGATGACGAGCGCGCAGAACACCGCGAGCTGCGGATGGGCCTGCTTCACCTCCGGCACGGGAACGAGGCTGATGAGCAGGTAGGCGACGAAGCTGAAGATCAGGACGCCGCCCGCCAGGCCGTCGAGCCCGTCGGTGAGGTTCACCGCGTTGCTC
Source organism: uncultured bacterium (assembly GCA_965652075.1). Classification (GTDB taxonomy): domain Bacteria; phylum Chloroflexota; class Limnocylindria; order QHBO01; family QHBO01; genus JACDBZ01. The sequence goes on along the minus strand of CBFGTN010000014.1, from coordinate 6,954 downwards.
GTCCCCACGATGACGAAGGCGATGAAGCCGATGAGGATCACCGGGGCGACCTCGAACTGGCCCAGGAGCGGGATGTTCAGGCCGGTCAGGTTGAAATGGTTCCAGATGTAGAACGCGGCGAGGATCGCCACCGCCGTCTGCCAGATGAGCTTCCAGCGGCCGCGCATGCCGAACCCGGTGCGGACGTTCACGAAGTCGTCGATCGCGCCGAGGATGCCGACGCCCACGAGCGTCAGCATCGGCGTCAGCGTCGCCGGTCCCTCGAGGCGGAGCGCCATCGCCAGGAACAGGACGACGACCACCACGAGCATGCCGCCCATCGTCGGCGTCCCGGCCTTGCCGTAGTGCGCCTCCGGCCCATCGGTCCGGATCTGCTTGCCGTAGCCGAGTCGCTGAAGGAGGCCGATGTAGATCGGCGCGAGGATGACGATCCCGGCAAACGCGAGGAGCAGCGCCACGGCGATCGAGACGAGGTTCACGGCGCGCTCCCGCGCAGCAGGTCGACCGCGCGGTCGAGGCCGATCCCGCGCGACGCCTTGAGCAGCACGACGTCACCCACGCCGGGCGCGAGGTCCCGCTCGAGGACGGCAGCGGCATCCTCGGCATCGGCGGCAGCGACGACCCTGGCAGCTCCAGCGGCGGCCGCGCCCTCGGCGATCCACGCGCCGCGCGGACCGACCGTCACGATCGCGTCGGCGCTCGCCGCGGCCCGCGCGCCGATCTCGCGATGGAGCCGCTCCTCGTCCGGCCCCAGCTCGAGCATGTCTCCCAGCACCGCGATCCGGCGCCGTCGCGCACCCACCGGTGTTTCCAGCAGGAACGCGAGTGCCGCGCCCACACTCACCGGCGAGGCGTTGTACGTGTCGTCCACGAGCGTCGCGCCGGAGGTCGACTCCGTGACCGCCATGCGGTGATCGGCGTGGCTGCCGGCAGCCAGCGCCTCGGCGGCCGCGCCGATCTCGACCCCCAGCCGCTCGGCGACGGCCAGGGCGGCGAGCGCATGCGGGACGAGGTGACGGCCCGGCGTTCCGCTGCGCAGCCGTTGCGCGGCCCACGGCGCTCGGAGCGTGAACTCGGTCCCGGCCAGCCCGTGGCTGACGACGTCGGTCGCGGCCACGTCGGCCGTCGGGCCGAGCCCGAACGTGCGGACGTCGGCCTCCGTCACCGACGCCATCGCCGCCACCCGCGGGTCGTCGGCGTTGAGCACGGCCAGCCCGTCGCGCGGCAGCGCCGCGGGCAGCTCCGACTTGGCCGCCGCGATCCGCTCGATGCTGCCCGCGCGCTCGAGGTGGGTCGGGTGGACGGCCAGCACGACACCAACCTCCGGCCGCGCGATCTCCGCGAGGCGCGCGATCTCGCCGACGGTGTACATGCTCATCTCCAGCACGGCCGCTTCGTGCGACGGCCCGAGCCGCAGGAGCGTCATCGGCAAACCGGTCTCGGAGTTCAGATTGCCCTCGTTGCGGAGGGTCGTGAGGCTGCCCGACAGGATGTCCGCGGTGATCTCCTTCGCGATCGTCTTGCCGGTCGAGCCGGTGATCCCGACCACGCGCACCGCGTGCCGCGATCGCCACCACGCGGCCAGCTCCTGGAGGGCGACGAGGGCATCGGGCACGACGACCTGGACCGCGTCCGGCCCATTGTCCGGCAGGTCGACCGGCCGTTCGACGAGCGCGGCGACGGCCCCGGCGCGAAGCGCGTCGGCAACGAAGGCATGCCCGTCGGTGCGCTCGCCGGGGAGCGCGACGAAGAGGGAGCCCGGTGTGGTCCGGCGCGAGTCGACCGACGCGCCGGAGATCGAGATCGAGGGAGCCGGCGCGGCCCCGTGCAGTCGGCCGCCGGTGGCGGCGAGCAGGTCCTCGAGGCGGATGGTGGAAGGCACGCGCACCCCGCTGCGGACGTCGTTCGAGTCTAGCAAGGTCACGGCCTGGCGACCGGCTCGGCGGGCCGGTCCGGCGGGATGGCGAGGTAGTCGACGACCTGGGGCATGAGGCGGGCGTACACGTTCTCCGGGCGGTCCGGCATGGAGCGTCCCCCGGCGCCGGCCGGTCGATGGATGAGGACGAGCGTCACGAGCTTGGTGTCACCCGCCGGCAGGAGGCCGACGAAGCTCGAGTCGACCCAGCCGCTGCGGTAGACCCACTGCTCGACGAGCCTGCCGTCCGGGCCCTCGACCATGATCGGCGCCGCGATCTGCGCCGTGCCGGTCTTGCCGGCGACCGTGTAGCCGGGGACCTGGGCACCCGTCGCGATGCCGTTGTCGATCGCGTTCGTCAGGAGCTCGATCATCGTCGCGGCCGTCTCCTCCCGCATGATCCGCTCCGCGGGCGGCTGCGTTGCCGCGTGCTCCTGGCCGTCGGGATCGGTCCACCCGGCGACGACGTGCGGCGTCACCAGCAACCCGCCGTTGGCGAAGGCGGCGTAACCGGCCGCAAGCTGGATCGCGGTCAGGCTCAGGCCCTGCCCGAAGGCGTTCTGCGCCGCGGTCAGGTCGCCCGACGCGTTCGGGCCGTCCGGGTCCCAGACGACGCCGCTGGCCTCCCCGGTGAGCTCGATCCCGGTCTGTGCACCGAAGCCGAACCGCAGGAACGCCTCGTGCAGCTCGCGACGCCCGAGCTTCAGGCCGATCTTCGCCGCACCGACGTTGTTCGACAGCGCCAGCACGTCCGCCGCCGTGATCCGCCCGTGTCCGTACGGATGGTCGAGCCGGTCGGCGTTGTGGATCGCCACGCCGCCGAGCTGCAGGTTGTTGTCGTCGAGGACCGTCGTTCGCGTCGTGATCGCGCCCGCGTCGAGCGCGGCGGCGATCGTGAACGCCTTCATCACCGAGCCGGGCTCGTACTGGCGCGCGACGGCGGGGTTGCTGAACAGCTCGCCATCGGTCGTGGCGAAGTCGTTCGCGTCGTACGAGGGGTAGCTGGCCATGCCGAGGATCGCGCCCGTCTCGGCGTTCATGATCACGCCGGTCGCGCCCGCCGCACTGTTCAATCGGTACGTGTTCCAGATCTCCTGCTCCAGGGCGCTCTGGATGGCGAGGTCGAGCGTGAGGCGCACGTCGGCGCCATTGACCGGCTCGCGAAGCAGCGTCGCGGAGTCCGCGATCCGACGGCCGATGACGTCCTCCTGCGCGCTGACCGCCCCCGGCGTGCCGGCAAGGAGCGCGTTCTCTCCGCCCTCGATGCCGTACTGGCCGTTGCCGTCGACGTCGACGAAGCCGAGCAGCTGCGCCGCGATCGTCGACTCCTGCGCGATGCCCTGGATCGGATACACGCGCTTCGTCTCGGGCAGCATGCCGATGCCTCGCAGGTCGAAGGATCGGATCCGCTCGGCCGCCTCCGGCGTGATCCGCCGCTTGAGCCAGACCCAGTCGCGGTCGCCGCCGAGCACGGCTCGCAGCTGCGCGGACGAGATGTCCAGCACCGGGGCGAGCAGGGAGGCCGTCAGCTCGACGTCGCCGACGAGCGGCGGCGTCGCGAACACCGACTGGAGCTCGATCGAGGTGGCGAGCAGCGTCCCGTTGACGTCGGTGATCTCCCCGCGCTCGGCTGGCAGCGCCTCATCCTGCTCGAGCTGTCCCAGGGCCATCGCGGACAGCCATTCCTGCTCGACGACCTGCCACCACACCAGGCGCGCGCCGATCGCCGACGCGACGAACGCGACGACGAGGAGGAGGACCAGGGCGCGGGCACGGCTGTCGGTCCTGGCGAGCATCTCGGTCTCCGTGCGGGCGGCCGACCCGGCCGCGTGGGATGGGTCAATCGGCGGGCGACTCGCTGGGCGTGGCGAACGTGACGGCCGAGCCGTCGAGCGGCTGGAGCCCGAGCTGGAACCGAGCCCGCCGCGTGATCTCGGCCGGCGAACGCGCCTGGGCAACGGCGGTGATCAGCTGCTGCTGCTCCGCGCGGCGCTCGGCCAGGGTGGCGGCGAGCGTGTCGATCTCGTAGCCGCGCGCCGCGACCCCGGTCGACTGGCTCAGGTAGAAGATCGCGAGCGCGGCGGCGACGACGATCGCCATGAGGATCGGTCGAACGTCGACCGATGCGGACAGGCCGATACGTCCGCGACGCACGCGGCGAGCCGGACGGCTGCTCCCGCGTGGGCGGACGCGCCCGCGGCCGGCGCGAGGCCCCCGCCCCGGAAGGAACCAGGGACCGGTGGCCGGTCGCGCGCCGATGACTGCCATCGCTCGATCAGCTCGGACGGGATGCCTAGGCCGCCGTCGCCCGGCGGCGGGACGAGACGCCGAGGCTGGTCGGCGCCTCGAAGTTGGCGCCCTCCTCGATCTCGATCGCCGCGACCTGGTCGCTCAGCCAGTAGGCCTCCTCGCGCGCCGCGCGCAGGCGCCGCTCGCGGAGGTCGCGCTGTCGGGCCGAGTACATCCGGCGCCGGCTGGATTGGTGTCGCGCTCGTCCCTTGCTCACTCGAGTGACCCTCCTGTCCCGCCCCGCTACGACGCGAGCTTCTCGGCGACGCGCAGCTTCGCGCTGCGCGCGCGGCGATTTCGCCGGACCTCCTCGGGTCCCGGCGTGATGACGCCCTTCGTGACCGCGCGCAGCTGCGCGCGGTGGCCGCAGGTGCAGACCGGCGGCTTGGGGTCCTCGATGCAGTCGCGGCTCTCGCGCGCGATGAAGCGCTTGACGATCCGGTCCTCGAGGCTGTGATAGGCGATGACCGCCAGGTGCCCGCCCGGGTGCATCGCGGCCAGCGCGCCGGCGAGCCCCGCGCCGAGCACCTCCACCTCGCGGTTCACCGCGATGCGGAGCGCCTGGAACGTTCGTGTGGCCGGGTGGATCCGGCCGGCGTCGGCCCCACCCCGGCGCGATGGGGCGGCGGCCGCGACGACCGAGGCCAGGTCGGAGGCGGTCACGAGGCGGCCCTCCTCGCGCGCCGCCAGGATCGCCTTCGCGATGCGGCCCGCACGGCGCTCTTCACCAAACGTCGCGAGGATTCCGGCGAGCTCTCGCTCCGAGGAGCGGTCGATGAGCTCGAGAGCCGAAACACCAGTGGTTTCATCGAATCTCATGTCCGGCGGCGCATCGGCCGCGAAGCTGAATCCCCGGCTTGGATCGGCGAGCTGGTAGCTGCTGAGGCCGAGGTCGAAAAGGACGGCGTCCAGCGGTGCCAGGCCGGAGTCGATCGCCGCGTCGTAGACCGACTCGAAGTTCGCCTGGCGCAGGATCGCGCGGTCACCGAATCGGGCCAGGACGGATGTCGCCTCCGCGATGGCCGACCTGTCGGCATCGAGGCCGAGCAGGCGGCCATGCGGAGACGTCGCCTCCAGAATCCGCTCGGCGTGCCCACCGCCGCCGACCGTGCAGTCCGCCACGGAGCTGCCAGGGCCAATCGCGAGCGAGGCAATGACCTCGTCGACCATGACCGGCAGGTGCCCTTCTCCCATGGCGCGTCGCACCTCGTGTGTCGAACGGCGGGCCGATCGGCCCGGAGACGCATGATTGGCCCGGGCACCGTCAGATGCCCAGGTCGGCGAGGTGCTCGGCGAGCGCCTCCGGCTCGTCCTCGATCTGCGGCCGGTACGGCTGCCACCGTGCCGCGGCCCAGATCTCGAGCCGGTTCAGCGCGCCGACCACGACCACCTCGCTCTCGGTCAGGCCGGCGTACTCGCGAAGGTAGCTCGGGACGAGGACCCGTCCCTGACGGTCGAGCTCCACCTCGACCGCCCCCGAGCTCATGAAGCGGCCGAACTGACGCGCGGCCGCGTTGGTCGTCGGCAGGCCCTGGATGCGGGCCGCCAGGTCGTCCCAGGTGTCCGACGGGAAGATGGCCAGGCAGCCGTCCAGCCAGCGCGCGAGCGTCGCGCCCTGCGCCAGGCGCGGGCGGAAACGGACCGGGACCGCCACTCGGCCTCGGTCGTCCAGCGCGTGCCGGAACTCCCCGGTGAGGAAGGATGCCCGCTCCATCTGGCCTGTCGTTCACCACTAGTCCCCATTTGGCCCCATTTGGAACCACAGGGCGCCACTATACAGGGCAGCGGGTGCCCGTCAAGGGGTTTTGCGCAGCGGGGCATGGGAGATTCGGGCCAGGACCGGGCCTCGACCGCCCTGATCGTGGTGGCGTTCCGACGCGTCGCGGCGAGGACGGCGATCCAGCTGGGGAGTGATGCAGAGATGTCGTGCCCGGTGCAATCACGCACCGAACGAACTGACGAAGGATCGGGCCCTTCGTTCCCCATCTCACGCGCCGGTGGCGTGGTCCGGGCCCTTCATGCCCGCTTCAGTCGCCGGCGGAATGCCGAGGCGACCAGGCAAGGACCGATCAGGGCGAGGGCGTCGCCTCCGGGAACTCGGTCAGCTGGTCTTCGCCCAGGTATTCGGAGCGCCGCTCGCCGTCAGAGCTGAGGTAGACGGCGCGGATCCGGAAGGGTCCCGAGTCGGGGTACAGGTACGCCCAACCGGTCAGGTCGCCCTCCCGGGTCACCCAGTAGACCTGCCCGTCCGCGCCCCGACGCGGATTGACCCGAGCGAACGAGTAGTTGTTGAAGGACGTACCGCGATCGCCGTTCACCTCGCCGTCGCTGTCGAGCCGGAAGAGCCTGTATCCCCGCGGTCCGACCGAGACCTCGTAGAAGGCGAAGCGGTCACCCGCCTCGGGCGTCGGCTCGGGCGTCGGCGTGGCGAGGCCGGACGCGTCCGGCGTCGCCGACGGCGTCGGCACGGCCGTCGCGCTCGGCGCCACGGACTCGCCTGGCGTCGGCTCGGCCGTCAGCATCGGGGTCGGGGTCGGCGAAGGCGACGACGACTCCACCGCAACCGGGAGCAGTCCCGCCCCGAAGAGCAGGTACCCGGCGCCGGCTCCGCCGGCGATGACGAGCAGCAGGAGCAGAAGCAGCAGCGGAGCGACGCGACGGCGGCGCTTCTGGACCGGCGCCGGTGGCGGCGGCTCGGCGATCGGCGCGCGTGGCCGGCGCAGCGCCTCGAGCTCCTCGGTCGGGATGAC
>CBFGTN010000013.1:0-41208 GCA_965652075.1 uncultured bacterium | reverse complement strand
AAGGGTGTTGTGGTGGGCGACACTGGACTCGAACCAGTGACCTCTTGCATGTCAAGCAAGTGCTCTAACCAGCTGAGCTAGCCGCCCGTCGGGGAGGGCATCGTAGCAAACGCGTTGCGTGGACGCGAGCAGGCCGTCAACCCGTCGGCATGCACCGACACGTGACCGCTCTCCGGCCAATGGGCTCCTCACGATGGACGGCAAGCCAGACCGTCCGGGTACAAAGAACAGGGAAGGACCACTCCCACCCGAGCCGAGCGGTACCTGCACGTGCCTCTGCAGGCCGCGACTTCGTTGTCCCAGCGCGACGTCCCGTCCCGGCCCGGATCAGCTCCGCCTGTACTCCACGCTCAGCCGCCCAGATGCATTCGGGGCGCGACGTGTGACGGAGCCGATCCGATCAGCCGGGTCGCTGGGCCGCATCGCCGGCTAGATCGAGTCGACGTCCTCCTCGATGTTCACCCGCGTCGTCAGCGCCCAGATCACGAGCACGCTGAGCGTGATCACGATGATCGACCAGAACGGCTGGTACGGGATGAAGGCGAAGGCCTCGATCGCCGAGATGATCGCGATGATCGTGCCCACCGCCCGGGCCCAGGTCTGGCCGGAGAGGACCGAGAATCCGGCGATCAGGACGATGACGCCCCAGATCAGGTGGATCCATCCCCACGTGCCGACGTCGAACGCGAAGATGTAGTTCGGCGTCGTGACGTAGAAGTCCTGGTTGAAGACGGCGACGAGGCCCATGGCGGCCTGGAAGAAGCCGATGAGGATCATCATCATCGCCGCGAAGGCGGTGAACCCGATGGCCCAGCCGCTCGTGCTTCCGCTGCTGCTTGACGTCATAGAGACCGTGCTCCTCCGTTCCCAAGTCTGTTCGAGCGTGTCGCTGGCGACCCCTCGCTCGCTCGATCAGAGGATACGAGACGCGTGGACGCTCGCGGCGACGTTTCCGCCGTCACCCGATACGGATGGCGCGGGTTCCCCGGATGTGACCGCGAGACGTCAGCGCTGCCAGTCGCTGGCGCGCGGGACCGCCGAATCGAGGACGCGCGCGATCTCTGCGCGGTACCGGAATCCCGACGGGTGGCGCGCCAGCCAGCGCAGGTAGTCCGGGTCGGCCTGGGCGAGATCCTCGATCGACCGACCGGCGTAGTGGCCGAAGTCGATGACCGTTGCGTCGAAGGTCGACGCGCCAGGCCCCACTGGCTGCGGCTCGTCGGACCCCACCTTGAACGCTCGCTTGTCGTCCTGGCTGCTCATCGGCCGCCTCTCCGGCTTGCTTGTGCGGCGAGCATCGTAATGCGTCCCGACAATGTCAGGCGAGCCGGATCGTCAGTGCGTGGGGACCTCCATGCCATCGACCAGCGTGATCTCGGCGCGAACGTCCGCCATGCGCTCGTCGGCGGCGGCGAGGGTCTCGAGGTCGACGGAGAGGACGGCGATGTCGGCTCGTGCGCCCGGGCGAAGATGCCCCTCATCGGCGGCGCGGATCGCGCGCGCCGGCCCGAGCGTGTACGCGCTCAGCGCCTCCGGAAACGACAGGGCCTGCGCGCTGCGCCAGTCCTCGCGGGCGTCGCTCGGCAGGCGCCGATGGCACGCGGCGAAGAGACCGAGCCACGGGTTCGCCGACTCGACCGGCGCGTCCGAGCCCGCGGCGAGCAGCGCGCCGGCAGCCGCCAGGGACCGCCACGCATAGGCGCGGTCCTGCCTCCCGTCCCAGCATGCCTCGACCAGGTCGCGATCCGCGGCGGCGTGGATCGGCTGCACGCTGGCCGTGACGCCGAGCCGTGCGAAGCGAGGGACGTCCTCCGCCCGCAGCAGCTGTGCGTGTTCCAGCCGATCGTACGGGGACGCGTCCGGACGCCCGCCGGCACGTTCGACGGCGTCGAGCACGGCCGCCGCGGCGCGATCGCCGATCGCGTGCACCGCGAGGCCGATGCCCGACGCGCGGCCCGCCGCGAAGAGCTCGTCGAGCTCGTCCGGCGCCACGCGCAGGATGCCCTGATCGGGCGTTCCGCACGTGCGCGGCGCGAAGAGGGCCGCCGTTCCGGAGCCGAGTGCTCCATCCGAGTACTCCTTGGCCCATCCGAAGCGCAGCGTCCGACGGCCCGGCAGGGCGGCGCCGGTTCGCAGCCCCCGCGCGGAAGCGGCGGCCAGGGCGTCGACCGGGATGCCGATCGTCATTCGCAGCCGGCCGTCGATGAGGTCGCCGAGATCGGTGAGCGTCGAGTACGAGTCGCCGAACGCGGCATCGGGTCCGATGCCGTTCGCGTCGGTGTAGTCCCCCGCCTCGCTGGCGCCGGTCACGCCGAGGGCGGCGAGATCGCGAAGCGTGCCGTCCAGCGCGTCGCGCAGCGCGTCGCCCTGCAGCCGCGTGACGAGCGGTGCGACGAGGTCCATCGCCGTTTCGCGCAGGACGCCGGTTGGCTCGCCCGTCGCGTCCCGCTCGATCCGGCCGCCGGGCGGATCACTGCTCTGCGCGTCGATCCCCGCGAGCCGACGCGCGCTCGCCGAGGCCCACGCCGAGTGCCCGTCGTGGCTGGTCAGGAACGCGAGCCGCTGCGCCACCGCGGCGTCCAGAGCCTTCGCCGGGACTCCGCCCAGCTGCCGTTCGCTCCACCCACGGCCGGTGAGCCAGCCATCGCCGCCGTCGGCCCGTGCGGCCGCGTTCAGGCGGTCGGCAACCTCCGCGCCGTCGACCGCGTCGTCGAGGAGGATCGCACCGCGCGTCCGTGCCAGGCCGACGAGGTGGATGTGGAAGTCGTGGAGGCCCGGGACGACGGCCGCGGCACCCGCGTCGATGACCCGCGCGCCGCGCGAGGCGGCGTCGACGACGTCCGATCGGGTGCCTGCCGACACGACGCGGCCGCCGGCGATGCCGATTGCCTCGACAACCTCCAACCCGCCCGCCTCAGCCGCAACGACGACCTGACCGGCGACGACGAGCTCGGCGGACGGCTGGCTCATCGGTCCGGCTCCCGGCTGAAGCGCGGGGTCTGGACGAACCCGGACGGCTCGGGACCGAAGGCGATCCGGACGAGGACGACGGGCACCACGAGGAGCCAGTGCGAGAGGAAGAGCGCGCCCCTCGCGGCACGCCCGACGAGGCGCGCTCCGCGCTCGCCGGTCGCCCACAGCCCGCCCATGGCCAGCAGGAAGATGCCGACTCCGTAGCTCAGGAACAGTGCGGCCGGAACGCTCCAGTCGGCCGGTCGGGGCAGCGGGACCGTGATGAGGCTGGCGACGACCGTCGCGGCGAACAGCGGCGGGACGAGGAACTCGCCGGCGAAGGCCAGGAAGTCGGCCTTCCGGCTCAGCGGTTGCCGGCCCAGGACGAAGCCGGGCCCGTGCTCGAGCAGCCGTCGCAGGCTGCCCTCCGCCCATCGCAGCCGCTGCCGCCAGAGCGCGCCGACGGCCTCGACCGCCTCCTCGGCGACAGCGACCTCCGGTGCGAGGGTCACGTGTCGTCCGGTGGCGGCCAGGCGCGTCGACAGGTCCAGGTCCTCCGTCAGCGCGCGCGGGTTCCAGCCGCCGAGCGCCTCGAGCGCGGCGCGCCGGATGAACATCCCGTTGCCGCGGAGCTCCGCCGTCCCGTCGGTCGACCACCGACCGCATTGGCTCGTGAGGTCCATGAGCTGCTCCTCCGCCTGCGCCGCGGTCAGCCACGAGGCGGCCGCGTTGCGTGGCTCACGCGCGACCTGGATCGCATCGGCGCTCGGATCGCGCGTCCACGCGCGCATCGCGCGCTCGAGAAAGTCGGGCTCGACGAGCGTGTCCGCGTCGACCGCCCCGATGACCTCCCCGCGCAACGATGGCTGCACCCAGTCGAGCACGGCACCCTTCGTGCGTGGTCCCGGCGCGCGATCGCGGCGCCGCACGGCGACGTGGGGTGAGCCGCGCGCCGCGTCCTCCGCCCGCGCCGCGGACCGATCCCCAGAGGCGTCGTCGACGACGACCAGCTCGTAGTGCGGGCGACCGTCCGGACCCGCGTAGCGCAGTGCGCAGAGCGAGGCGACGGCCGTGCCGATCACCGACTCCTCGTTGGACGCCGGCAGCACGAGCGACACGAAGGGCAGGCCGTCCGCGCGACCGGTCGGCTCCTCGCGCCGCGCACCCTGAAGGACCGTGCGGATCACCCGCGCGCCGTGCCAGGCCAGCCAGCCGACGTACCCGATCGACAGGACGATCGAGACCTGGAGCAGCCGAGCCGCGAGCGGCGTGGTGATCGTCAGCCAGGCAACGAGGGCGGAGGCGGCGAGGAAGGATGCCGCGACGACCCTAGTCGCCATGGGCGACGGGGCGATGCCGCCGCCGGTGGCGGTGCGGCGGCTCGCTCGCCGCCGACGGGTCTGGCGCGTCGTTCGCGTCCGCCGGCGACAGGTCGGGCGCGTCCTTCGCGTCCGGCGGGGAGCTCAGCAGGCCCGGCGGCACGGGCGCCATCCCCCGGTCATGCTCGTGGAGGCCCTGGCGCGCGTTCCGGCGCCACGACGCGATGCCGGCCCACAAGGTGAACAGCCCGAGCACGGCCATGACGATCGGGATTCCCGCGTCCACGAAGAAGAGATTGAGCACGTCGGCCATCGCCGGGGCGAGCAGGACCGGCAGGAACGAGGCGACGGAGAGCAGCGTGTTCAGGATGCCGAAGATCCGGCCCCGGACGTCCGGCGGCAGATCCTCCTGGAGGGCGGTCTGCGCGGGGATCGCCACGAAGGCGTACTCGAGCCCGGCGAAGATCGCCACGACGGCGACGACCGCGATGACGCTGATGAGCGGCGCAATCGCGGGTACCGCCGCTTCGAGCGGGGCCGTCGCCGCGCCGAACGCGCTCGCGACCGGCTTGATGATCGCCAGCAGGATGAGCGTGATCCCCATCGCCACCAGCCCGACATCGATGACGAGCCGCTTCGGGATGTCCTTCCCGTACGAGTTCAGGAAGAGGATGCCGAGCACCGCGCCGAGGCCGGCCGGGCCCATGATGAAGAAGAAGTTCTCGGGGGTCAGCCCGAGGATGTCGACCGCGAAGCCGGGCCCGATCGCGCCGAGCACGCCGATGAGGCTCGAGGCGATCCCGAGGTACGCGAGGCTCCATGCGATCACCCGGTGGCTGCGCACGAACGCGATGCCCTCGGCCATCTGGCTGTACAGCTCGTGCACGGCCCGGCCGGCCGCGTCACCTGCCGATGCGAGCGCCTTCTCGGGCTTGACGTCCGGCAGCGGCAGGATCGCGATCGCGGCGCCGGCGAACATGACCGCCACCACCACGTAGACCGCGATCGGGCCCATGACGTTCAGGACGAGCGGACCCAGGAAGCCGAAGCCGATCGCGAACGTCGCGTTGATCGTCAGCACGAAGATCGAGTTGGCCGCCATCAGGTTGCGGCGGTCGACGATGCGCGGGATCGAGGTCAGCTCGGCCGGGGCAAAGATGGCGGTGGCCGTGGCGATGCCGAAGTTGATGAGGTAGACGAGCGGGACGTTGGCCGTCGAGGTCGTCGGCGCGACGAAGATGAACGCGACGATGCCGATTGCCCGGATGACGTTCGTCGCGAGCATGATCGTCTTCGCGTTGCTGCGCTCGACGAGCACGCCCCCCAGGGTGCTGAACAGCACCGCCGGCACGAGGAACGTCAGGATCAGCACGGCGACCGCCGTGTCGGACCCGGTCGTCCGGCGCACCGTGGCCATGAGCGCGGCGAGCACCATGTTGCTCGCCAGCTGGCTCAGCGCCTGGGCCGACCAGAGATAGACGAAGGCGCGGTTGCGGAAGACCGTTCCCGCGCCGGCCAGGTCGCCGGTGCCGTCGTGGGGCAGGTCCACGTGGGTCATCGGCTACGCCGGCGGCTGCGGCGCGCGCTCTTCGGGGCCGCGGGCGAGGTATCCGGTGAATCGCCGCTCGACGTCGAGACGGTCCATCAGGATCCGGTGCCCGCACCCCTCACAGACGAGGCCGATGTCGGCCCCGAGCCGCACGACCTCCCAGTCGCGGCTCCCGCACGGATGCTCCTTTCGCAGTCGGAGTCGATCGCCGATGCGGAGCTCGAGCGGGGCCGCCATCGTCACCCGCCGCCCTCCGAGACGGTCGTGCCGGTGAAGTTGAACGAGCCGAGGTGGAGCGCCGGCACGCGCGAGGCGCCGAAGAACTCGCCGGGCAGCAGCTTCGTCTCGCGGCTTGCGGCCCGAACGTCGCTGAACGCCTCGGGGATCGACTGCGTGAACCGGAAGTTCAGGACCGGTCGCGACAGCTTTCCGCCCTCGATCAGGAACGTCCCGTCCTTCGTCATCCCGGTGAGGATCGCCTTCTTCGGGTGCACCGGGTTGATGTAGTGGAACCTGGTCACCCAGACGCCGCGCTCGACGCCGGCGATCAGCTCGTCGCGCGCCGTCGTGCCGGGCGCCATGAACATGTTCAGCGCCATCGGGCCGATCAGGTTCGGAGCCGGCAGCCCATGGCCGGTGGACCCCGTCCCCGCGCGCGTGCCGGTCGCGGCGTCGTGCACGACCGCGTGCGCCACGCCGTTCTGGACCAGGTCGACGCGCTTGCGCACGACGCCCTCGAAGTCGATCGGCGATGGCAGGCCGGACGGGTCCGAGCCGTCGTCCCAGATCGACACGTTGTCGCCCATCACGTGCTTCCCGAGCTCCATGAAGGATCGGCCCTCCTCGAGCGCGAGGCCGCCGAACCCGATGTAGGAGAGGTACTCCAGCAGGCCGGCGACGGCATACTCCTCGAGGATCACCTCGTATTCGCCGGCGTCGAGTTGCTCGGCGCCGCGCGTGCCGTCGCCCTTGGCGGCCGCCTCCGCGCCGAGCGCCTCCGCGTCGATCTCGCCGACATCGGCTGCGCCCGCGTGCGCGTATCCGGATGCGGCACCCGAAGCGAACCCGTCCATCATCACCGTCAGCAGCGACGCACGCGTCGAGCGATGCGCGGCCCGGACGCCCGTCGAGTTGGCGACGGCGATCGTCATCACGCCGGTCGAGAACGACCCGGCCGTCTCGAGGCGCGCGGCCTGGCCCGCGGCGATGACCGCGCGGGCACCCTCGGCTCGGCGCTCCGCGCTCGCCTCGGCCGTGGCGGGGACGAACCCGAGCTCCGGGTCGTGCGAGCGGCCGTCGGGCTCGGGAAGGATCGCCGCTCGCGGGTTGGGCTGCGACCGCTGCGCGATCGCCGCCGCGCGCTCGACGACGCTGCGGATCCCGTCCTCGTCGAGCCGGTTCGTGCTCGCGACGCCGATCCGCTCGCCGTCGATGACGCGCACCTGGAGCTGCGCGTCGTGCTCGCGCACGTTCTGGTGAATCCGATTGTTCGCGAACCGGGTGAGCGAGAAGTCCTCGCCGGTGTAGAGCGCCTCGGTCGCATCGGCGGTGGAGTGCGCGAGGGCGCGGTCGAGGAGGTCGTCGACCTCCGTGCGGGTGGCTACCATCGTCCCACCCCCACCTTCACCCCACGGAAGCGGGCGGGCGCGGCTCCGTGCCCGACGTGGCCGACCTGGACCGGCTCGCCCTTGCCACAGTTCGGCAGTCCCCACAGCGTCCATTCGTCCGGGCCACAGATCGCGTCACAGCTGCCCCAGAACTCGGGCGTGATCCCGGTGTATGTCGGGTTCTTCACGAGCTGCGTCCGCTTGCCGTCCTTGATCAGCCAGCCGGCCTGGTCGCCGAACTGGAAGTTCAGTCGCCGGTCGTCGATCGACCAGCTCTTGTTGATGCTCATGTAGATCCCATCGCGGGTGTCGGCGATCAGGTCCTCGAGAGACCCGGCATCACCGGCACGCAGGTTGATGTTCGTCATGCGGATGAGCGGGATGTTGCTCCACATCCAGGCTCGAGCACTGCCCATGCTGCGGCGCCCGATCCGCGGCGCGGTCTCGCGGCTCGTCAGGTAGCCCACGAGCACCCCGCGCTCGATGAGCGGCACCTTCTGGGCAGGCACTCCCTCGTCGTCGTAGCCGAATGTGCCGAGGCCGCCCGGCGCGGTGGCGTCGGCATCGATGCTGACGAGGTCGCTGCCGTAGCGGAGCTCGTCGAGCTTGTCGGTCGTCAGGAAGCTCGTCCCCGCAAAGCTCGCCTCCGTGCCGAAGACGCGATCGAGCTCGGTGGGGTGCCCGCAGGACTCGTGGATCTGGAGTGCGACCTGCGTCGAGTCGAGGATGAGGTCCATCTCGCCCGACGGGCACTGGGGCGCATCGAGGAGGGCCACCGCCAGCTCGGCGGTCTCCTGCGCGTGGTCCGCCAGGTCGAGCGCGCGAACTGCCTCGAAGCCGCCGGTGACCGACTGGCCGCCGAAGGAGTTCGGGTAGCTGCGCTGCTGCATCTCCGATTCGTTGACCGCGGTCGCCTCGATGCCGCCCCCGGCCTCGACGATCTCCTGCTCGATCCACGCGCCGGCCAACGAGGCGAACGTCTTGCGCTCGCGTCCCGCGACCATGTTTCCCTCGCGGATCGCGACGCCGGGGACCGCGGCCATGCGGGCGTCGGCGTCCATCAGGATCGCGAGCTTGTCATCGAGACTGACGCTGAACGGATCCTCCTCGAGGGGCGTCCGGTAGGTGTCCTTCGCGGGCTCGGTGTCGTCGAGTTCTGTCGGCGGGCCGCTCGCGATCCCGGAGGCCGCGGCGATCTCCAGCGCCTCGCGCGTGATCCGCTCGGCCTCGTCGAGGTCGAGGTTCGCGCTCGAGCTGAATCCCCAGGCACCTTCGACCATCAGCCGCACGCCGAATCCGGCACTCGAGTTCGAGGTGGCCGCCTCGAGGGCTCCGTTCTTGACGGTCAGTCCTTCGGTCTCGCGCTCGACCACGCGGACGTCCGCGTAGCTCGCGCCTCCTCGTTGCGCCGCATCCAGCGCACGCTCGATCAGGTCTCTCATGGCATCGACAGGCCCATGCTCCGTGGTGGTGGACGCACAACAGGCTACTCGACCGGGCGTGCGGCCGCCGGCATGAGGTCGCGCCCGGTGGGTGGGAGGATCAGGCGTTCGACCTGGCTCACCGTGAAGCGCGCGTCGATCGACTGCTCGTAGAGGCTGAGGATGCCGCCGGGTCGCTCGATCGCCGCGGCGAGCCCGTCGGGCGAGCCGATCGCGGTGACCTCGAACGACGGTCCGATCGGCTGCCCGTCGATCTCGATCGCGCTCGTCCCGAGCACGGCGACGGAGCTCGCCGTGATCCTGATGTCGTCGATCGCGATCGCCTCCGCGCCCGCATTGCGCAGCTCGTGGACGAGGTCGTTCACCGCGATCGGGTCGAACGAGCCCTCGGCCTGGATGCGAATCCCCTGGCCCTCGACGCCGGCGAGCCCGCCGAACGCGGAGAGGCCGGAGAGCGCCTCGGCGCTGATGACGATGTCCGACTGCCCTTCCACCGCCGCACGCTCGTACTCGCGGATCTCGGCGCGCAGCTCGTCGAGGCCGTCACCGAGGTCGACGTTCGCGGCGGTGAGCGTCTCGATCAAGGTGGACAGCTCCTGCGCGGACAGGTTCGACAGCTCGATCGGGCGCGCCTGCGAGCGGAGCTGACCGACGAGGAGCACGCCGATGATCAGCGCGACGACGAAGAGGCTGAGCTGAGCGACTCGCGCCGCCATCAGTCCCCCTCCTCCGCCAACGGCGTGCCCCATCGCAGTCGCGTGTTGCCGATGAATTCCGGCAGCTGCAGCTCGTCGCGCGGCTCGCTCGCGAACTCGAGCCCGTAGGCTTCGATCCGCCGCGCCACACGCGCCAGGAAGCTGGGGTTGGCCAGGAAGCGATCGTGGAGGCCCTCCGGCCCGATCGCCTCGATCCGGAATGGCGGCGACAGGGGGACGGCGTTCACGAGGATCGCCGATCCGGCGCCGTAGATCGACGAGCTCGCCACCAGGCGCTCGGCGGGGGCGTCGGCGGTCAGGCTGCCCGAGATCGCGATCGCATCGGCGCCGGACGCCCACAGGGCGGCGACGATGTCGCGCAGGTCGTCGACGAGGACGATGTAGTTCGTCGCGCTCTCGCCGACGGGGACCTGGCGCTGGCTGTCCGAGATCTCGAGCACCATGCCCGGGCCGGCGACCTTCGTCAGCCCGGCCTTGAGCCGCGTCTCCGCGAGGTCCTGGTTCAGCCGCTCGCGCGCCGCCTGCGACCCGACGTCCGCCTCCTGGAAGCCCTGGACCCGCTCCTCTGCGTCCTCGATCTCGGCTCGGAGGCGCTCCTGCTCGAGCTGCGCCTGCTCAGCCTCGGTGATGAGCACCCGCTGCGCGGAGGTGACGAAGTCCTGGCGCGCGAGCGAGCTGTTCCACTGGGCGGCACCGACGAAGCCGATGACGCCGAGCGCCACGGCGATGCTGATCGCCCAGCTCCGGCCACCGCTGGGCAGCGCGCGCCGGGTCACGATGCCGACCGGCGCTCGCCGCGCCGAGCCATGGCGATGGCACCCACGCCCGCCGCGCCGAGCCCGACAACGAGGCCGACGATCACCAGCACCTCGGTCCCGGAGGTTCCAGGCCGCTCCTCGCCGGGCGCCGCCTCGCCGGGCGGCGGCTCGGCATCGGGATCGACGCCGCCCGGATCGATCGATCCGGCGGTCGGCCGGTCGACGTTCGACGCCGCGATCGGGTCGGGCTCGATCGGCGCCGGCTCCTCGACGCCGAACTCGGCGAAGAACGCCGCCTCCAGCTCCTCGGCCGGGACGCCCGTGCCGGCCTCGAGCGCCTCCGCGTCCGATGCGCCGTCGCGGTACGCCGCGGTGATCCTCGCGATCGCCTCGCGGCCGTGCTCGGCGATGATCATGTCGACCATCGTCGTCCCCTGCGCGTACGAGAGCCGGCCACCGCGCGCGCCGATCGGGAACTGCTCGGCGATTGCGTCGAACGAGAACAGCCCGTCGCCGCTCGCCTCACCGGCCACGATCGCGCGCTCCCCGCTCGCCTCATCGGTCTCGGACCACGTCGCGATTCCCTCGTTCAGCCAGCGGGCCGGCTCGTGGAACGGGTTGTCCGTCGCGTCGTGGAAGACCATGTGCGTGATCTCGTGAACCATGGCTGTCTCGAGATACTCGGGCGACCCGGCCTCGGCCGAGTTCCACATGAAGATCGTCCGCAGCTCACTGTACGTCGCCGCCCCGGTCCACTCCCTGGTGCCCGGCCCGAGCGCGCCGAAGAAGTCCTCGCGGGTCTCGTAGACGAAGACGTCGACCGGGCCGGCGAGCTCGGTCCCAAGCAGCTGCTCGGCGCGCTCGACACCCGTCGCGCTGACCTCACCGAAGCGCATCGCGCGGTCCTCGGACCCCCCGTACCAGTGGACGGTCGCCTCGCCGAGCTGCGCGCTCTGCCAGTCGAGGCCGGGGCGGTCGTCGTCATAGCGGATCTGCGCCTCGTCGGACAGGGTGACGGCGTCGCCATCGGTCGCGCGCCACCGGTAGGTGACGAGCGTGTTCGGCACGACGTAGTCGTTCGAGGTATCCCAGACGTAGGCGGCGGAGTCGCCCGATGCCTCGACCGGGACGACGCGCGACCCGTCCGAGCCGGGGGTGCGCAGGAGCAGCTCGAGCCGCTCGGGGGGGCCGCCGTTGAGGGTCGTCTCGAACCGGATCTCCTGGCCGTACGTCGAGTCGGCGCTCGAGGTGCCGAACCCGTCGAACGCCGCCACGGCATCCGCGTCGAGGCCCAACAGCACGGCGGTCGAGAGCAGCGCTGCCAGGACCGCTGGTGCCGGACGGCGGCTCAGCCGTCCCACGACACCCTCCCGAAGTCGACGAGCCCGATCGTCAGGTTTCCCAGGCCGCGCAGGCCGTCGGCGACGAGCCACCACGTCTCGCCGTACGACCACGGGATGACCGGCGCCTGCTCGGCGACGTATGCGTCGACCGCGTCGTACGCGGCGCCGACCTCCGACTCGGGAGCTCGCGCCGCATCCTCGAGCAGCTCGGCGAACCGCTCGTCGTTCCAGTCACCGTAGTTGCTCGCCGCCCCCGGCTGGAGGAGCAGCCCGTAGATCGCGTTCGGCGACGGGTAGTCGGCGATCCAGTTGATGGTGAAGATGCCCGGCGGCCGGGAGTCCAGCACGGCGAGGTAGTCGGAGAAGTCCATGACCTCGATCTCGACGTCGACGCCGAGCTCCTCGCGCCAGATCTCGACGGCGGGGCCGACGCCAAGTCCGGCGCCACTGACGACGATCGTGCCGAGCTCCCCGCGATCGGCGTACCCGGCCTCGTCGAGCAGGCGGCGAGCCTCGTCGAGGTCGTGCTCCATCGTCGGGGAGAAGGCCGGAGGCCAGATCGCCGGGGGAACGAGGCTGACCGCCGGGGCCGACGAGGCACCCTCGGCGAGCGGGACGAGCCGATCGCGGTCGAGGGCCAGGGCGAAGGCGCGTCGCACGCGCGCGTCGTCGAACGGCGGCCGGGCGGTGTCGAAGCCGAAGTAGCTGATCGTCAGCGCCTCTGCTGCGTGCAGGCGGGGGCCGAGGTCGCGGTCGTACGCGATCCACGTCGCGTCCCATCCGGCGACCTGGACGAGATCGAGCTGGTCGATCGAGAACGCCGTGACCGCGTCCCCATCCACCCCGGCCACCCAGCGGATCTCGTCGATCGGCGGCGGCCCGGCGACGTACGCCTCGTTGGCGCGCAGGACGAGGTCGAGCCCATCGACGCCGTCCACGATGTACGGGCCGCTGCCCACGAAGGCGTCCGGGGACTGCCACGTCTGCGTCCCATCCGCGGCGGGCGGGACGACGAACGCGGTCGGCGTGGCGGTGATCTCCACGAAGTACGACGCGGGATGGCGCAGCCTGACGACGAGCGTGGTCTCGTCCGGCGCCTCGATCCCGACCCCATCCTCGTCGATCTCGCCGGCCGCCCGTTCCGTCGCCCCCTCGACGACGCTCAGCACGTCGGGCGCCGTCGCGCCGGTGGCGGGGTCGAGCAAACGCAGCCACGAGCGGCGAACGTCCTCCGCGACGAGCGGTGAGCCGTCGCTGAACGTGAGGTCGTCGCGCAGGGTGAAGGTGTAGGTCATCCCGTCCGCGCTCACGTCCCAGCCCGACGCGAGCGACGGATAGGCCTCTCCGCGCTCGTCGAGGCGCGTGAGGCCGGCATACAGCTGGAGCAGCAGCTGGACGTCGGCCGCGCTGGCGATGAACGCCGGGTCGAGCGTGCCGGCCGGTCCCGCGAGGAAGCGGAGCGGCGGTCCGGCGCCGCGAGTCGACGTTCCGGAGGCGGTCGACACGAAGGCGATCGCGACCGCGGCGAGGACTGCGGTGGCCCCCCTGAAGCGCCTCACGCGTGCCCCGTCACGAGGAGGCCCGGGGGCAGGGCTCGGCGCACGGCGGCTAGTATACGGGCGCCCGTGCAGCACGTTCATGAGCACCGATTTCGCCCCCAGCCCGCCGGCAGCACGACCCTTCGACAGTTCGTCGAGTCGTTGCGCCGGTGGACGCCGGAGATGCGCCAGATCGTCCAGATCGCGTTGACGCGCACCGAGGCAGAACGCCGCCAGTACCTCCAGCAGTTCCACTCCGGCCACCACGACCGCGCGCCCGGCCCGAACGACTCGTTCCTGCGCTGGGCGTACTCCGACCCACGGCTCGACGACGTCCCGCTGCTCCTCGCCGAGAACGATCGGACCGACGACGACTACGCCGGCGCGCTCGAGCACGAGGCGGACGTCCTCGTTCGCGAGCGGGCGCGCGACAAGACCCCGGCCCAGCGCGTCGCCGACTACCTCGCCCTGCTCGGGATGGAGAACAGCGATCGCGTCCGCACCGCGATCGCGAGCCTCCTCCCTCCCCGAACGCCGGATGCCGCCGTCGCCGCGACGATCCGCCAGATGCGCCGCCGCTGGCTCGAGCTGTACGGCGATGACCCCTTCTTCGCCGAGGACTGAGCACCGGTGGGCCGTTCGACGCTCGGGTGGGGACTGATCGCGTACGGGGTGCTCGGCGTCGCGCTCTCGATCGTCGGATTCACGTTCGGGCTCGACGCCGCGGGCCGGCTCGAGCGGCTGGCGACGGCGTCGGACGCGACCCTCGAGGCCGCGGCGAGGTCGACCGCGGCGGCGGCCGATGCATTCGACTCGATCGACGCCAGCCTGGTGAATGCCGAGCAGTCCGTCTCGCAGGCCGCGACGCTCGCGGGCGACGCGGCCGCGACCCTCGACGCGCTGTCCGCGGCGATGGACCTGTCGGTCTTCGGCGCCCGACCGCTGCAGCCGCTCGCCGACGAGTTCGCCGAGGCCGCGGGCCAGGCCAATGAGCTCGCCGCGACGCTGACGGGCACGGTCGGGTCCGTGTCCGACGTCCGCGCGGACGCCGCGGCAATCGGCGTCGAGCTCGAGGGCCTCGCATCGGAGCTCGAGGCGCTGCGCGCATCCGTGCCGACCGAGCCGGTGCCGGTCCGCGGACTCGTCGCGCTCCTGATCGCCTACCTCACCCTGCCGGCGGTTGCCGCGCTCGTCGCCGGGTTCCTGACGCTCCGCGCCCAACACCTCGCCGAGGAGGCGCCGCCGGCCTAGCCGGTCAGTCCGCCCGCCGCATGATCCGGCGCAGGCGGATGAGCGAGAAGAGGTAGAGCACGAGCCCGATCGCCGCCAGGACACCGATCATCCACGCGTCGCGGACGTCGCCGCGCAGCATCAGCTCCTGCAGCAGCGCGATGCCGCTCGTGACGGGAAGGGCATAGGCCACGTACTGCGTCCATTGCGCGAAGTCGGAGACCGGCAGCACGAAGCCGGAGAAGAAGACGCTCGCCAGGAGCAGGATCATCGACAGCTGCACGGCCTGGCGCTCCGAGTCGGCGACGAGCGAGATGAGCAGGCCGACACCGAGCGACGCGAAGGTCAGCAGCATCACGATGCCGAGGAACGCCGGCCAGCCGCCGAGCATCGGCACGCCGAGGACGCCCACGAGCAGCCCGCCGACCGCTCCCGCCACGGCGAGGCTGATGACGCCGTAGGCGACGTACTTGCCGACGAGGAGCTCGGACGACGTCACGGGCGCGACCCGGAAACGGTCGAGCTGCCCGCTCAGCCGCTCGCGGACCAGGGACAGCGCGGCGAGTGTGATCGCGAGGTGCTGGATGACGAGGGCGAAGACCGCTGGCGCGAAGTAGCTCACGACCGCCGGCTCCGTCGGCGCCAGGTTGTCGGTCTCGGCGGTCGTCGGCCGTGCCACGACCTCGGGAGGGACGTCGGGAACCTCCGGACCGAGCTCGCCCTCCGCGAAGGCGATGCCCTCGGCCGCGGCGGCCTCGACGATCTCGGCGTTCAGGGTGCTCACGAGGATGGACGTCGCGAGGTGCGCGAGCTGGTCGTACACCGGGTCGAGCAGATTCCAGAGGACCTGAATCGTCGTCTGCTTGCCGCTGCGGAGCTGCTCGATCGCGTCCCCCGGCGCGATGATGACGAGGTCGATGTCGCCGTCCTGAAGCCGCCGCTTGGCGGCGTCCGCATCGGTCCCGACATCCTCGACGACGATCCGCCCGGGGGCGAGATCCGAGTA
The DNA here is from genome assembly GCA_965652075.1 of uncultured bacterium. GTDB lineage: Bacteria > Chloroflexota > Limnocylindria > QHBO01 > QHBO01 > JACDBZ01. The sequence goes on along the minus strand of CBFGTN010000013.1, from coordinate 25,748 downwards.
GAACTCCGTGTCGCGTGGCAGGTCCGAGTTCTCCGGGATGACGATCTCGGTGGCGAACGGCGACCGGACGCCGGAGTAGCCCAGCCCGAAGACGAGCATGACGGCGAACGGCCCGCCGACCGTGCTGATGAGCGCGCCGGGGCGCCGGATGACCTCGCGCAGCTCCTTCCCGATGAACGAGCCGATCCGGACGAGGCTACCCAACGGACGGTCCGCCGTTGCGTGCCGCTCGCCCCTGCTCGACGAGGGCGGCGAAGACCTCGTCGAACGTCGGCTGATGCTCCTCGATGCCGACGAGCCCGACGCCGGCGGCCCGGATGGTTTCGACGATCCGCGGCGTGAGCGCGGCGCTGTCCGAAACGGTCGCGATCAAGGTCTGCGGCCCCGGCTGGCGGACGTTCTCGACGCCCGAGACAGCGGCGAGAAGCTCCGGGCCGACCTGGCGATCGGCACGAATCTCGAGGACGTCGCCGCCGAACGCCATCTGCCGCAGCGCCTCCGGCGCGTCGATCGCGACGAGCTCGCCATCGAGGATGAGCGCGACCTGGTCGCAGTACTCGGCCTCGGCCACGTACTGCGTCGTGACGACCATCGTGCGGCCCGCCGATCGCAGGCGGCGCAGCTCGTCCCAGATCGCCTGGCGCAGAAGCGGATCGATCCCGGCGGTCGGCTCATCGACGAAGAGCACGTCCGGATCGTGGACGAGCGCGCACGCGAGCTCGAGCCGTCGCTGCATCCCGCCCGAGAGGTTGCGGGCCAGCGTGTGGCGCGCGTCGAGCAGGTCGACGACGTCCAGCGCCCGGGTGATCCGCCCGGTTCGGGCGAAGGGGCCGATGCCATACAGCGCGGCAACGAACCCGACGTTCTCCTGTGCCGACAGGTCCTCGTACAGGCTGAACAGCTGCGGCATGTAGGCGAGGCGGCTGCGAACGCTGCGGCTGAAGCGCATCGGGTCTTCGCCGAGCACGTGGATGTCGCCGTCCGTCCGACCCAGCGTCCCGGTGAGCATCCGGATCGTCGTCGTCTTCCCCGACCCGCTGGGTCCCACGACGCCCAGGATCGTCCCCGGCCAGACGTCGAACGTGAGGTCGTCGACGACGATGCGCCCGTCGAACGCCCGCGTCACGTCGCGCGCGGAGATGATCGGTCCAGCCGGGGGTTGGGTCATGGCCGGGAGATAGGCACGCGTCATGCCACCCCCCTGATCAGAACGCCATAGACAGGGGAGATCGAACGATGGCCGAGATGGATACCGAGGACCGCGACGCGCTCCGCAAGGATCAGTTCGCGTACGTCGACAGCGACGGCGGCGAGCACCTCCCGATCCACGACGAGTCGCACGTCCGCAACGCGATCGCGCGCTTCAACCAGACCGACTTCGAGAGCAAGACCGCGAAGGAGGAGGCGCGCCGCAAGATCCTCCGCGCCGCCGAGCGCCATGGCGTGGAGGTCGACGAGGACAGCAACGTCAAGCAGCCGGTCGGCTCGAGCTAGAAGTGCTCCTCGCGGTCGGCGCGCTCGTCGCCCCCGACCCGCGACTCGCGCGGCTCACGATCTCCGTGGGCCGCGCTCTCATCCTCGAACGGCTCGGCATCGGGCGCGTGCTCGTGGCTGCGTGACGCCTGCGAGCGGGTGACGTCCGCGTGGTGGGCCTCGTCGCTCGCCTCGCGCCACTCCCCCGGCTCGAAGTCGCGCTGGATGTCGTCGGGGGTCAGGTCGCCGGTCGCGCCGGTCAGGCCGCCGCCGGACCGATCCTTGCCGGTCATCGCCCGGACGGGACCTCAACCTCCCCGCGCCATGCCCCGGTCTCCGTGCCACGGCCCTCGATGAACTCCTTGAAGCGCTCGAGATCGCCCTTCACGCGGCGATCGAGGAACCCGAGCGCGGTGCCGACGCTCTCGACCGCGCCGTCCGGCTCGACGTCCATCTGGAGCGTCACCCGGGTCGTGTCGTCGTCGATCCGGTGAAACGTGACGACGCCGGCGTTCGCGGGACCGGACGTCGACTTCCACGCAACCCGCTCGTCGGGTCGCTGCTCGGTGATCTCGGCGTCCCATCGCTCGTCCTTGCCGGCGATCTCGGCCGCCCACTGCAGGTGCGTGTCGTCGATCTGCCGGACCTCCGTCACGCCCTCCATGAAGCGCGGGAACTCCTCGAACTGGGTCCACTGGTTGTATGCCGTGCTCAGCGGCACGTTGACGTCGATGCTCTCGACAACTGATGCCATCGGTGCGGTCCTCCACGCGGTACTTCAGTTTCGTGCCTGGATGCGTTGCAAGGCCTGCGCCAGATGCTCCCTATACTCCGGCCGTCATGAGGTCCGGCCGCCGCTTCCGTTCGCGCTCCGCCGCGGCGTGCGCCGCGCTCCTGGTGGCCGCGTCGACGTCGCTCGGGGCGTGTGTCTCCGAGAACCGTCCGGCCGACTGCGACGAGGACGCCAAGACGATCCGCGTGACGGTCGACGCCACGTCGATGGAGCCCAACGACCCGGCCGCCTGCCGCGACCAGGACGTCACGATCATCGTCGACTCCAGTGTCGACGGGGTGCTGCACGTCCACGGGCTCGACACCGTGCTGCCCGCGACCACGATCAGCGCCGGTGAGGAGGTCCGCCTCGAGTTCACCGCCGATCGGAGCGGCCAATTCCCGATCGAGCTTCACGCGGAGGACGACCCGCAGGGCATCGGCGTGGGGATCTTCACCATCCATGAGCGCTGAGCGCCGCGCGGCCCTGGCCGCGGTGGTCGCGGCCGGCCTCGTCGTCGTCCTTCCGTCACCCGCCCTCGCCCACGCACTCGATGGCGGATACCAGCTGCCCGTCCCGCTGTGGCTGTACCTGCTGGCGGCCGCGGTCGCCGTTGCCGCCTCGTTCGTCGTCACGGTCGTCACCAGCCATCGCGCGACCGAGCCGAGCTACCGGACCGTCCCGGTCCCAGGCTCCCTCGCGACCGGACTCCGCGTCGCGCTGCGGATCGTCGGGCTCGCCTGGTGGTACGGCGCGATCGCGGTCGGCTTCATCGTCGCCGACATCTCTCCCCTTCCCGCCGTCCTCCTGTGGGTCGGCATCTGGGTGGCGCTGCCGATCGTGGCCGCGGCCATCGGCAACCCGTGGCCCTCCCTCAGCCCGTTTCGCACGACGTTCGTGGCCCTGGAGTGGATCGCGGCTCGGCTCGGCATCCAGCGGCTCGATGCTGGCGTCCCCTACCCGCCCGCCCTCGCGCGCTGGCCAGCGGTGGCGCTGCTGGCCGCCGGCGTGTGGTGCGAGCTGATCCTCCCGGACCGGACGGTCGCGACGACAGTCGCCGCGCTCATGGCCGGCTACACCCTCCTCACCGTCGCCGGCATGGTCCTCTTCGGGCCGGTGTCGTGGCTGCGACACTCCGAGCTCCTCGAAGTGCTGCTTGGATGGCTGGGGCGGGTCGGGCCCGTCGCTCGCCGTTCGGTCGAGCCGGCCCTGTGCGACGAGTGCGGGGACGAGTGCCGGCCGGATCGATGCATCGACTGCCCGGAGTGCGCGGTCGCGGCCGATGACCACGAACGACGCGCCGAGCTGCGGACGTGGTTCGTCGGACTCATCGAACCGTCGCCGCCGGGCTGGTCGGACGCGGTCTTCATCGTCCTCGTCCTCGCCGGCGTGACGTACGACGGGATGGCCGAGACCGCATTCGGCGCCGCGCTGCTCGATTGGCTGCTCACGCCGATCATCGACGCGCTCGGCGCCACGTCGCTCGCGTTCCTGCTCACCGAGACGGCCGCGTTCGCGCTCGTCGTGGCGGCCTTCCTCGTCGCGTTCGCCGCCACGCTGACGCTGACGCGTGCGCTGTCCACCGCGAGGCCGCTCAGGCCCGCGGCGTACGCGGCGACCCTGCTGCCGATCGCGGCTGGCTACCTGATCGCACACTACCTGACGCTCGTCATTCGTGGCGCGATCTGGCTGCCGGCGCTGCTCGTCGACCCGCTCATGAGCCTCGCACCCGACATCGGCTGGATCCCGGTCGGGTTCGTCTGGTACCTGAGCGTTGCCGCCATCGTCGGCGGCCACATCGCCGGAATCGTGCTCGCGCATCGGCTCGCACTTCGGGATGCGCCCGGGCGCGCGGCCGTCGCCGGCCTGCCGATGGTGGGCCTGATGATCGCCTACACCGTCCTGAGCCTGTGGATCATCGCGCAGCCGATCGTCATCGAGCCCGGCGTCCCCCAGGCGGCCGTCCGCTAGGCTCGGTGCCGTGACCGAGGTCAGCATCGCGCTCGCTCTCGCGGCAGGTCTCCTGAGCTTCCTGTCCCCGTGCGTCCTCGCGCTGCTTCCGGTCTACCTGGCCTTCCTCGGCAATGCCGCCGTGGCCGACGACGCCGGGTCCGGGACGGTGACGGCGACGCGGGCCCAGGTCCTTCCCCAGGCGGTCCTCTTCGTCACCGGGTTCAGCGTCCTGTTCATCGTGCTTGGCACCTCGATCGGCCTGCTGGGTGGGCCGCTGTTCCGGATCCCCGAGGTCCGTCAGCTGACGGGCATCCTCGTCATCGTCCTCGGACTGCTGACGACGGGCGTGTTCGGCCCGGTCCTCGATCGGCTGCGGATCGGCGTGAACCCGGAGTGGCTCCCGGCGGCGCGATCGACGCGGGCGCTCGCACTTGGCGGGCTGGTGGCGATCGGCTGGACGCCATGCATCGGCCCCGTGCTCGGCGCGATCTTCACGATGGGTGCGTCGAGCGGGTCGGCCCTGGCCGTCGCGATCCTCCTCACCGCCTACTCGATCGGCCTCGCGATCCCGTTCCTCGTCGCCGCCTTCGCGTTCCCGGCGCTGCGCCCGCTCGTCGCCTTCCTGCGGCGCCATCACCGGGCCGTCCAGGTGACGACGGGCCTGCTGATCGTCGCGATCGGCGTGCTGATCTACATGAACGCGTTCGCGACGCTCGCCGGGCTCTTCACCTTCGCGCTCTGAGCGTCAGCCCTCGGGCGTCGCCGGCGTCACCGTCGGCTCGCCGGCCTCTTCCCACACGAACCGATACACGATGGCGACGATCGCGGCGCCCACCAGCGGGCCGATCCACCAGACGTACCAGTCGGCGTACGTGCCCGACGCGACCGCCGGCCCGAACCAGCGGGCGGGGTTCATCGCGGCGCCGGTGAGCGGGCCGCCCATGAGGATGTCGGCCGCCACCGCCAGGCCGATCGCCAGGCCGCCGATCTTCGGCGCCCGCGGGTCGATCGCCGTGCCGAACACGGCGACGAGCAGCACCATGGTCAGCACCGCCTCGATGACGATTGCCCCGACCACGCTGATCTCCGGTCCGATGGCCGGCGTGCCGAGCGCGACCGGCTCCCACGACGACTCCGGGAAGACCCAGCGCAGGACGAGCGCGGCCGCGAGGCCGCCGACGAGCTGGGCGACGACGTAGAGGCCGCCGCGCATCGCATCGATCCGACCCGTGATCCACACCGCGAACGTCACCGCGGGGTTGAAGTGCCCGCCCGAGACCGCGCCCAGCGCCGAGACCATCACCGCCAGCGCCAGGCCGTGCGCGAACGCCACGCCGATCAGCCCACCGCTCGTGTCTCCGGTATGCGCACCGAGGATGACGGCCCCGATCCCGACGAAGAAGAAGAGGAACGTGCCGACCGCCTCGGCAACCAGGACGGACGTCAGTCGCGGCATGTGGGCGAAACCTCGCAGCTAGGAACCAGCGTGGCTACGGTACGTCACTGCCCCCGGCACCGGTCAGCGCGTTCGCGACGTCCGGAAGTGGACCTCGACGGCCCGCAGCAGGTCGTAGGCTCCGGTGTCGCCATGGGTGCGGGCCAGCGCGGTCACCAGGTCGTGCCACGCGTCGTCGGCTGGCTCCTGGAGATAACGCGTCGCGCGGACGCGCAGGTCCGCCAGCGCCTGCATCAAGAGCTCGACGCGCGCCGCGTCCGGAGGACCCCCCACCGTGATGTCGCCTGCCTCGCGCATGTCAGCCAACTCGCCTGCGTGGGGCGCGGAGTGTGGATAACTCGGTGCGAGTTGTCAACACTCACGCTCGCAGGTCGGCGCGCATGGCGCCCGCGGAGGGATTCGAACCCCCGACGCCCGCCTTAGGACGGCGGCGCTCTATCCACTGAGCTACGCGGGCGGCGCTCGGCCGATCCTACCGTATGATCGGCGCCATGCCCCGGCCGACGCTCTATGTCCGCGACGGATGCCACCTCTGCGAGGAGGCGAGCGTCCTGCTCGACGACATGGTCGGATCCGACGGCTGGGACGCCATCGACATCGGCGCCGATGACGACCTCCTCCTGCGCTACGCGCACCGCATCCCCGTGCTCGTCGTCGACGGCGAGGAGCGCGCGGAGCTCGTGATCACCCGCCCCGACCTCGAGGAGGCGCTCGACGGCCGATGATCCCGGCGGTCCTGCGGCGTCGTCGCAACAGCGTGCTGTGGCTGCTCGCGATCCTCCTCCTGGCCGTGCTCCTCGCCTGGCTGGTGAGCGTGCCCCTGCTGCGGGGCGAGCCGGACGGTCGCGCCGGCTCGCTCGTCGGCCAGGCCGCGCCGGCGCTCGTCGCGCCGGCTCTCGACGGTCGGGACTGGTCGCTTGCCGATGCGGGCGAGCGAATCACGTGGGTGAATTTCTGGGCAACGAGCTGCGAGCCGTGCCGGACCGAGATGCCGGCCATGCAGCGGATCGCGGAGGAGTACGGCGACGATCTCCTGATCCTGGGCGTGAACTGGGGCGAGGACCCAGCCACCGTCGCCAGCTTCGCCGAGCGCTACGGCGTGACGTACCCGATCCTGCTGGACCCCGGCCTGGACATCTACTACGACTGGGCCGGGACGGACGGGCTTCCACGCCACTACTTCATCGGTGAGTCGGGAACCGTGCTTCGCGAGGTGATCGGTCCGCTCGACCCCGCGCGGATGGTCGAGATCGTCGACGAGCTGTTGGCCGGATCGGCCTAGGGGGTGAAACGGGGCGCAGATTCCCGCGCCCCGTCATCGGACTCGAAGGTGAGCGCTGGCTCAGCCGCTGACGACGACCTGCCCGTTCATGTCGGGATGGATGTCGCACTGGAAGTAGTAGCTGCCGGCGTCGAGGGCGCTGACGTCGACCGTGACCGTCTCGCCGGCCTCGGCGGTCGCGCCGGCCGACCCGATCATCTCGCCGCCCTCCTCGGTGTAGATGCTGATGTTGTGCGGGGCCGAATCGTTGTTCACGAGCGTGATCGTGAAGCCCTCCCCGGCGGTCGCCTCGATCGTCGAGACGTCGAACGCCAGGTCGGCGGCAGTGATCTCGACCGCGCCGTCGGCGACGGTTGCGGTCCCTCCGCCGGCCCCGCCGTCAGCCGGCTGGCTCTCGTCGGAGGAGCCGCTGCACGCGGCCAGGACCGACGCGAAGGCCAGGATCAGGACGATGAGCGCGCCGCGGCGCAGCGCGAATGAGCTGAGGTTCATACGTTGGGTGCGTCCTTTCGACGGGTGCGTGTCCGACTTCGGAGACGTCGGAAGTGGCCCGGTCATGGTACGTGCGATCGCCTGCTCCGTCGAATGAGGGCGGGCGGCTGGTCAGCGGCCCTCGGCGACGCGCACTCCCCGCTCGGATGCCTCGAGCCGAACCGGCATCTCGCCCGGATCGTGGGTGAAGTAGCACCACCAGCCCTCGGCGGCGGCGCGGCCGAGAAGGTCGTTGCGGACCTCGATCGCGTCGATCGGGTAGTCGTCGTAGGCGCTCGTCCAACGAACCGGGACCTGCCAGCGCGTCGGGATCAGGTCGCCCCACAGGATCGCGCGATCCGTCGGGTCGCCAGAGCGCCCGCCCGGTCGATCCACCCCGATGAGGACGGCCTGCGAACCGCGCGTATGCCCGCCGGTCGGCACGACCCGCACGCCGGGCACGACCTCGGTCTCGCCGTTCACCTCGGCGAGCTGGCCCGCGGCGCGGACGGCGTCGAGCTGCTCGACCTCCATGATCCCCTGCACCCGCAGCTCATCGCCGTGGGCGGCCTCGGCCTCGTCGCGCTGCACGACGTAGCGGGCGTTCGGGAACATCGGCCGGCCCGAGCCATCGACCATCCCGCCGGCATGGTCGTAGTGCAGGTGCGTGACGACGACATAGTCGATCGACGTGGGGTCCTCCCCGACCGCGCGCAGCGCCTCGGCCGGGTCGCCGCCCTCCACGCCCTTGATGTCGCGGTCCTTCTCGCTCATCCGCACGCCAGTGCCGGTCTCGACCAGCACCCGGTGGCCGCCGACCTCCACGAGGAGCAGGTTCAGGCGGCACAGGATCCGGCCGCGCTCGTCGGCGGTCACGAACCGGCTCCAGAGGGGCCTGGGCACGACGCCGAAGAAGCCGCCCGCATCGGGCCGGAACCAGCCGGCGCGCACGACGCGGACGCTGATACCGCCGGCGAACGACCGCGCCGGCCCGATCTCGTGGAGCGGCGCGCTCGCCGGCTCCGTCATCGGCGCACGACTCGCCCGCGCTCGAAGTCGGCGTGATAGCGGCTCGCCGTCGGATCGGTCTGCCCACGGTACTTCGAGCCGATCCGCTCGTCGCCGTAGCCGACCTCGACCGGCGAGCTGAGGCGCTGGAAGCTGACCTGGCCGATCTTCATCCCGTCGTAGAGCTTGATCGGCAGATTCGCGACGTTCGAGAGCTCGAGGGTCAGCGTGCCCTCCCACCCGGGGTCGACGTAGCCCGCCGTCGAGTGGATGAGCAGTCCCAACCGGCCCAATGAGCTCTTCCCCTCGAGCCTGGCGACGAGGTCGTCCGGCAGGGCCACTCGCTCGAAGGTGGCGCCGAGGGCGAACTCCCCCGGATGGAGGATGAACGGCTCGTCGCCGGCGATCTCGACGAGCTCAGTCAGCTCCGGCTGATCGGTGCGCGGATCGATGACGGCGGTGCGGTTGTTGCGGAAGACGCGGAAGCGGTTGCCGAGGTGGAGATCGACGCTCGACGGCTGGACCGCATCGGGCACGAAGGGATCGATGACGATCCGGCCGGCATCGATCTCGGCCCGGATGTCCCGGTCGGACAGGATCATGCAGCGGCGATCTTACTCGCCCTCACTCGGTGCGGCCGCGGATCAGCCGATCGACCTCGCGCTGCAGCGTCTCGATGTCGTCGTAGGCGTGATAGACCGATGCGAACCGGATGTAGGCAAGCTGGTCGAGGTCGCGCAGCGCCTCCGTCGCCAGCCGCCCGACCTCCGTCGACGGGACCTCGGCGTCGCCTCGCGACCGAAGGCTGGCCTCGATCTCGTCGACCGCAGCCTCGACGCGGTCGATCGTGACCGGTCGCTTCTGGAGCGCCTTCAGGAGGCCGGTCATCAGCTTGTCGCGCTCGAACTCCTCGCGGCTGCCGTCGCGCTTCACGACGATCAGGCGCGCGCCTTCGGGCCGCTCGTAGGTCGTGAATCGGTTGCCGCACGCCTCGCATTCGCGCCGGCGGCGGATCGTGCTGCCGGACTCGAGGTCCCTCGAGTCGACGACTCGGGTCGTACCGTTCTCGCAGCGTGGACAGCGCATCGACTACACCAGTGGTGGTATGTCGCTGGATGCTACCACAAGATGTGGGATCTACTCGGCGTCAGTCGACCGCGCGGTCCGCGCCGCGCGGGCGCGGCGCTTGCCCTCGTGCATCGCCTGGATGCGGCCGCCCGGGATCGACGCCCCCTCCTCGATCAGCGTCGGGCCCAGCGTCTGGGGCGGCGGCAGCTGCTCGGCCCACGGGTCGCGATCGCCGAGGACCTCGAGGGCGCTCCGGATCGTGAAGTCGCGCGGTGACACGGCGTCGACGTCGTCCCAGGCGACCGGGAACGAGACCGGCGTGCCGGGCCGGACCCTTGGGCTGTAGGCGCAGATGACGGACGCCCAGCCGACGCGCGTCGCGTCGATGAACACCCGCCCGCCCCGGTCCTCCTTCATGAAGGCCGTCGTCGCGATCTCCGGGTCGAGGCGGGCCGCCCGCTCGGCAATCGCGCGGGTCGCGGCCGCCACGTCGGCCATCGACGCCGCCCCGTCGAGCGGCACGTACACGTGCACGCCCTTCGAGCCACTCGTCTTCACCGCGCCCGACAGGTGCACCTGGGAGAGCGCCTCGCGCACGAGGTGCGCCGCCCGCGCCGCCATCGTGAACGCGCCGCCGTCAGGCGGGTCGATGTCGATGACGAGATGGGTCGGACGGTCGAAGTCGTCCACGCGGATGAGCGTCGGATGGAACTCGACCGCGCGCTGGTTCGCGAACCACACGAGCGTGCGTCGGTCGTTGCACAGCGCGTAGTCCACGTCGCGTCGAGAGCTCTCCGACCAGAGGCGCACCGTGCGGACCCAGTCCGGCGTGTAGCGCGGCACGTTCTTCTGCATGAAGGCATCCTGGCCCCGATGCACCCGGATGACGGACAGCGGCCGATCCGCCAGCTCCGGCAGGATCCGGTCGCGAACCGCGTCGAGGTACTCGACGAGGTCGCGCTTCGTCGCGTCGGCCCCATCGAACAGCGGCTGGTCGAGATTCGTCAGCGCGACGCCGTCGCGCGTCTCTCCGGCGCTCATGCGTCGAGCCTAGCGCGGGTCAGCCGGACGCGCCGAACTCCCGCCGAAGGCGTCGCTCGGCCGCGCCGCCGCGCGCGATGCCGAGCTCGTCCAGGCCGATGAGCGCCGCGCCGAGCACCGGTCGCGCGCGGAGCCGAGCGATGCGGGCGCCGGGCATCGTGGCGCGCAACCCGGACTCGATGCGGCGGTAGAAGGCCGGATCCGTCGCGCGGAAGACGCCGCCGGTCAGCACGACGTCGACGTCGCGACGCACGACGCGCAGCTGCCGGCCGATGGCGATCGCCATCGCAACCAGCTCGTCGGCGAGGCGGTCGACGATCGCCCGCGCCACCGCGTCGCCCTCGGCGGCGACCGCGAACACGAGCGGCGCGAGCTCCTCGAGACGGCGGTCGCTCATCCGCCCCTCGTAGATCGCGCGTGCCACGTCGATCGGCCGGCGCAGCCCCAGCTGTTGCGGGACGCGTCGCTCGAGCGCGGTCGCCGGGCCGCGTCCATCGCGCGCCCTCACGGCGACGGCGAGCGCCTCGCGGCCGATGCCCTCGCCGCCGCCCCAGTCACCGGACAGGTCTCCGATGGCGGCGAGGCGGGCGACCCGTCCGTCCGGCCCGACCCCGACGGCGTTCACGCCCGCGCCACACACGACCGCGACGCCCCAGCCCGACGGCGCGCCGGCGCGGAGCGCGGCGAACGCGTCGTTGTGGACCGCGACCCGATCCGCGACGCCGGAGCCTTCGAACGCGCTCACCAAAGCGCGAACGTCCGCCGGGAAGTCGGCGCCCGCGACGCAGAAGACGCCGACCCCCGATCGCGGCCCGACGCCGGCGTCGCGCGCCGCCCGGGCGTTGAGGTCGCCGAGGCGAGCGATCGCCGTCGCCATCGGCACCTGCTGGTGCGAGATCGTCGGGCCGGTGACGAGCGCGAGCAGCTCGCCGGAGCGTGAGACGAGCGCCAGGTCGACCTTCGAGTTTCCGCCGTCGACGGCGAGGACGGCCGCCCTCCGGCGGCTCACCCGGCCGGCGCGGCGACCGGCTGGGGCTGGCCCACCGGCGCCAGGCCCGCGGGCAGGTCGAGCTCGTCGACGCCGACGAATCGGGCGCCCGCGGCGCGGAGCCTGGTGACGATCTGGGCGAGCGCGGGCGCGACCGGGTCGGGCCACGTGTGGAGCAGGACGATCGCCCCGTCCCCGTGCCCGAGCACCCCGTCGACCGCGCGCTCGGCGATCTCGTCGGCCGTGCGCCCCGGATCCCACTCGTAGACCTCCACGTCCCAGCCGATGTGGCGGTAGCCGAGGCCCGCGAGGCGCTCGACGAGGTCGGAGCGGTCGGCGCCGGCGCCGAACGGGAAGCGTGCCCACGGCTTCGGATCAACGCCGGTCGTTTCGACGATGACCCGCTCCGCCTCGCGAACGTCCTCCGCGAAGCCGTCGTCGCTCAGGAGCGGCATCCGGGCGTGATAGAACGAGTGGTGACCGACGAGATGGCCCTCCGCCGCCACGCGGTGGGCCAGGTCCGGAAAGGCCTCGACCCATCGGCCCTGCAGGAAGACGGTGGCGCGGACCTCGAGGCGTCGCAGCTCGTCCAGGACCCAGCCCGCGTGCGCTCCGTGATGCGGTCGGTCCGGGTGCTCGGCGTCGAACGTGAGGGCGACCCGCGGGCCGTCGCTCACTTCTCGACCCCGGTGATGACGATGCCGCGCATGAAGGCTCGCTGGGCGAAGAAGAACACGACCATCGGGATGACGAGCGTCATGAGCGTCGCGGCCTGGATGAGCTGCGGCTCGGAGCCGTAGATGTCGTTGAACTTCGAGAGTCCGAGCGAGATCGGCTGGAGGTCCGGCTTCGTCGACAGGTACAGCAGCGGCTCGAAGTAGAGGTTCCAGGTGTAGACGACATGGAACACGGCGACCGCCACGATCACGGGCCACGAGTTCGGCACGATCACCGAGGTGAGGATGCGGAACGGCCCGGCTCCGTCGATCTTGGCGGCGTCGTCGAGCTCGCGCGGGATCGTGAGGAAGTACTGGCGCAGCAGGAAGACGTCGTAGGCATTCGCGAAGAACGCCGGCACGAGCAGGGGCAGCCAGGTCCCCACCCAGCCGAGGCTCACGAAGATCGTGTACGTCGGGATCAGGGTCACCGCGGCGGGCAGGAAGATCGTCGACAGCAGCAGCAGGAACAGGATGTTGCGGCCGGGGAAGCGGAAGCGGGCGAAGCCGTACGCGACGAGCGTGCACGACACGATCGTGCCGATCGTGCCGATGACGGCGAGGGCGACCGTGTTGAAGATCAGGCGCGGGAAGTTGATCCGGTTCCAGACCTCGGCGAAGTTGCCCCACTGCGGCGCGAACGTCCACGGCTGCTCGAGCGCTCGCCATGACCCCTGCCAGGTGATGACCCCGGCATCCGGGTCGGCGGGGTCGATGAACCCGCTCTCCTGGCGTCCGGGGTCGACGAGCGCGAGCTCGCGCGTCGTCCCGTCGGGCATCGGCACGATGTAGACGTCGAGGGTCTCGCCCTCGAACTCGAACGTGGCCGGATCCGCGGGCCAGATCGGCGCGCCGATCGTCGTGATCTGATCCGGCGCCTTGAGCGACAGGCTCAGGGTTCGGAGCAGCGGCGACAGGAAGAGGGCGAGCAGGATGACCGTGAACGAGGTGACGAGCAGTGAGCGCCCGTCGACGCGGCGTCCCTTCGCCTTCTGGCCCGCCTCGAGCTCGAGCGTGGGCAGCTCGGGGGCGCCGACGAGCTCGGCCTCGCGCGCCATCTACTTCGTCTCCGCCGCGTAGTAGACCCAGTAGCGCGCGCTCCAGAAGAGCACGAGGGTCATCGCCAGGATGACGACGAACAGGAGCCACGCCAGCGTCGCCCCGTACGACATGTTCCCGAACGTGAAGAACGTGTTGTAGACGTAGATGTTGAAGAAGTACGTCGTTCCGGCCGGGCGCCCGGTTCCGCTGTTCAGGACGAGCGGCACGAGGAAGTACTGCATCACGCCGACGAGCCCCAGCACGAGGCTGTAGAAGATCACGGGGGACATCATCGGGATCGTCACGTGACGCAGCTGTCCCCAGAATCCGGCGCCGTCCACGCGCGCCGCGTCGTACAGCTCGGTCGGCACGTTCTGGAGGCCGGCCAGGTTGATGATGATCGCGCTGCCGATGCCCCACAGGCCGATGACGACGAGGCCGGGATAGATCCAGCTGGGGTCGTTCAGCCAGTCGGGCCCCTGGATGCCGACCAGGCCGAGCAGCCCGTTCAGCCAGCCCTGCTCCGCGTTCAGCATGCTGCCCCACGCGAACAGCGCTGCCACGAACGGGATGATGTACGGCATGAAGAACAGCGCCTGGAAGATCCGCGAGCCGCGGATGTGGCGGCTGTTCAGCAGGAGCGCGAGGCCGAAGGGAAGGATGAGTCCGACGGGAAGGGCGATTGCCGCGAACTTCAGCGTGACGAGCAGCGCGTCCCACGCGCGTGGATCGTTGAGCAGCGTCTGGTAGTTCTCGAGGCCGACGAAGCGGACCGGTGACTGCTGGTTCAGGCGCAGGTTGAGGAAGGTGAAGACGAACGTCGCGACGACCGGGATCAGGGTCAGGAACAGGAAGCCGAGGATCCAGGGGCTGATGAACAGATAGCCCCACAGCGCCTCGCGCCGTGCCAGTGACAGGCGTGAGCCGCGCTTCGGCGCCTGATCGGTTGCCAGCTCGACGATTGCCATTGACCCCGCCTCCGCGACTGGATGGATCGAGTGGGGCCCGACCGCCGCGGGGCGACGGCCGGGCTCCCGATGTGCCTCCTTACTCGGCTCTGTCGAAGATCCCCTGGAGCTCCTCGGTGAAGCTGGCGATCTCCTCGTCCATGTCGAGATCCGGCGTGCTGCGCAGCTCCGTCAGCTCCGCCTGGATCGCGGCAAATGCCTCCTGGTAGTTCGGCATGAAGCCCTCGAAGCTCGGGTTGTCCGCGAACGGAATCCCGTCGAGTGCCACCTGCCAGTCGACACCCTGCGTCCACCGCTCGTCAAGGCCCGCGAAGAAGGCGTCCTGCGCCTCTTCTCGACCGGGCAGGCCGCCGTAGAGTTGAAGCAGCTCGCCGGATGCATCACCGAGCAGGTAGGTCAGGAACGTGAAGGCCGCTTCGGGGTTGTCGCTGTCCTTCAGGATGCGGAACGTATCCGCGTTGAAGTTCGAGGTGACCGTCCCATCGTTCTCGGGAACCGCGGCGATGTCCCAATTCGGGTCATCGAGGAACTCTCCCGTCTCCGCGTCGGTCGCGCTGGCGCAGCACGTGTACCACAGGTGGCTGAGCGCCATTGCCACGTTGCCGGACTGGAACGGGTTGCCCGTGGCTCCGATCGTCGGATCCTGGGCCTGGGCCTCGTTCATGATGAAGTGGTCGGTCCAGACACCCTCGTAGAACCACTTCCAGGCGTCCTGCCACTGCGGTGGGACCTCGGCGGTGGTGCCGTCATCGGCGACCAGCCGGCCCGCGCCCCAGTACGAGCCCTGCGCGCGCAGGTCCTGGTACTGCGGCTCGTAGCCCCACTGCACGATCGCCTCGGGGTCGAAGTCGGCCGAGGTGGCGTCGTTGCCGTTCTCGTCGACCGTCAGCCGCAGGGCGAGCTCGCGCAGCGTGTCGAAGTTCCAGGTCATCTCCTCACCGTCGAGGACGTACGGATCACCATACGCGTGCGGCGGGTACTCGAGATCGGCCTCGTCGAACATGTCGCGCTGGTAGTAGAGCATCGAGGGGAAGATGGCGAAGGGCAGGCCCTCGAGGCCGAACTCCTCGCTGCGATAGAAGTCGACCGAGCCCTCGGCGAACTGCGAGAGGTCGTACCCGGTCGAATCGACGAGTGGCTGCAGGTCGAGCCACTGGCCGTGGAACGCCTCGGCGCCGGAGATGCCGGCAGGCCCGACGACGTCTGGCGGATCGGGGGAGTTGAGCTGGACGGCGAGGATGTCGTAGGCCTCCTCGTACTCGACGACCTCGAGCGTCACGTGGATCTCCCCCTCGTGCATCGCGTTGAAGTCTTCGACGACCGACTGCTCCACCTCGACCTGGTTCGGATCGTCGCCAGCGCCGAGACAGCAGAACCAGCGGATCTCGACGGCCTCGCCGGTCGCCCCGTCACCGGTCGCCGCTGGCTCGCTGCCCTGCGGCTCCTCGGACCCGCCGCCGTCCGTGCCGCACGCCGCAAGGACGACGGACAGCACGACCATCCATACGCCGAACCGAAGGAATGTGCTCCTCATGTACCTGTACCCTCCAAACCGGTTACCTCCACATTGCCGGGAGCGGGTCTTGGTCAGCCGCTTCCCTCCTCTCCCCCCACCACGGTGCCGTCACGGCGGCCGACGCCGGCCACCGCCACGCGCATCCGATCGGTGTTGTCCAGCCAGTGGGCGCGCACGACGTCGCGCTCGAGGTAGTAGCGGGTGCGATCTCCCCGCACGAAGCTGCGCGCCGTCTCGACGGCCGATCCGTCGGCCGCGAACGCCACGCCGTCGATCTGCAGGGCCAGCGACCGGCTCGGCAGGCCGAGCAGCTCGGCTTCCCGACGCTTGAGGACGACCGGCTCCACCGCCTCGCGAGCGCGAACGATCCGCGTCGAGTAGCGCTCCGAGAGGATGTCGTACAGGGATCGGCGCTCGAAGTCGAACGCCAGGAGGCCGGGGAAGCGCTCCGCGGGAAGCCTGGCCTGCTCGAGGAGCAGCGGCTCGCCGCCACCGAGCCGGACGCGTTCGAGATAGATCACCGGCGCGTCGGCGGCGATCTCGAGGGAGCTGGCGACCGCCTCCCCGGCGGGCTCGATCCGCGCGGTCACCACGCGCGTCGTCGGGTCGAGGCCACGGCGCTGCATCTCCTCGGAGAAGCTCATCGCGCCGGCGATGTCACGGTCGATGCGCGGCTGCATGACGAACGTTCCGCGCCCGCGCGTGCGCTCGATCCGGCCCTCGCGCACGAGCTCGCCGAGCGCGTGGCGCACGGTGATGAGGCTGCAGCCGTACCGCTCCGCGAGGGCGCGTTCGGTCGGCATCCGGTCACCCGGTCGCCATTCGTGTGCGTCGAGGGCCGACTTCAGGTCGCGGAAGACCTGATGATGCAGCGGGATTGGCCCGCGCTCGAGCTGGAATCGAGCCATTCCGTCCTCGTAACGGCCTTGACCGATATCTGCTCATAACGTTATAAGCAATCTGTCAATACCCGGGAGGGCCGCATGGGCCTCAAGGTCGCGGTCATCGGCGGCGGCAGCACCTACACGCCCGAGCTCATCGATGGGCTCGCCAACCGGCACGAACGCCTGCCGATCGATGAGCTCGTGCTCCACGACATCAACGCCGAGCGCCGCGACGTCGTCGGCGGACTGTCGCGGCGGATGCTCGCCCGCCTCGGCTGGACCGGGCGGCTGACCCTGACGGACGACGCGCGCGCCGCGGTCGACGGGGCGAACTTCGTCCTCGTCCAGCTCCGCATCGGGGGCCAGACGGCGAGGCTGCTCGACGAGACGCTCCCCCTGCGCTTCGGCACGATCGGCCAGGAGACGACCGGCGCGGGCGGGCTCGCCAAGGCGCTGCGAACCGTGCCGGTCGTGCTGGACCTCGCGGAGCTCGCTCGGCGCCACGCCGCGCCGGACGCCTGGATCGTCGACTTCACGAACCCGGTCGGGATCGTGGCCCAGGCCCTCATCGATCGGGGCCATCGCGCCCTCGGACTGTGCAACGTGGCCATCACCCTGCAGCGTTCGATGGCCGAGAAGCTCGGCGTCGACCCCGATCGGCTCGAGCTCGAGCATGTCGGCCTCAACCATCTGAGTTGGATTACTGCCGCGCGCGTCGATGGGTTCGATCGGCTGCCCGAGGTGCTCGAGCGCCATGGCGCGGAGATCGCCCGCGACCTGGGCCTGACGGAGGCGGCGCTGCGCGAGCTCGGGGCGGTGCCCTCCTACTACCTGCGCTACTACTACCGCTTCGACGACGTCCTCGCGGAGCAGAACGGCGGCCACCACCGCGCCGAGGAGGTCATGGACATCGAGCGCCGGCTGCTCGAGATGTACGCCGACCCGGAGCTCGACCGCAAGCCGGAGCTGCTCGCCAACCGCGGGGGCGCCTACTACAGCGAGGCGGCCGCCCAGCTCCTCGCGTCGCTCCACGACGGCGCGGGCGACGTCCAGGTCGTCGACGTGCGCAACGGCGACGCGATGGCTGAGCTCGGGCCGGACGACGTCGTCGAGGTGCCGTCGCGGATCGACCGTGACGGGGCGCATCCGATCCGACAGCCGGCCCTTCCGGCCGCCAGTCGTGACCTCGTCCGCGCGGTGAAGGCATACGAGCGCCTCGCGATCCGCGCCGCCGAATCCGGAGAGCGCTCCGACGTGAAGGCCGCGCTCGAGGCGCATCCGCTCGTCGGCGGCCGGATCGGCGACGTCGAGCCACTGCTCGACGCGCTGCTCGAGGCCAACCGCCCGTATCTCCCGCAGTTCGACAAGGTGACGTGATCGACGCGACCCCGCGATCCCCCACGCGAATGGGCCGGGAGATCGGCCAGATCCCGGCAGCCGTGCAGCGCGTGCTCGACGAGCCGGATCAGCTGCGCGCCGTCGCGGCGGAGATCGTGGAGGCCGGTCCGCGCTGGATCATGATTGCCGGGCGCGGGACTTCGGATCACGCCGCGGTCTACGCGCAGTACCTGCTCGAGACGCACCTGGGCGTTCCGACCGGCCTGGTCAAGCCATCGGTCACGACCGTGTACGGCGCGTCCCTCGACTGGCGCGGCGGCCTGGTGCTGGCGATCTCGCAGTCGGGCCAGAGCCCCGACATCGTCGCCGTGGTGGAGGCCGCACGGCGCAGCGGCGCGCTGACCCTGGCGATCACCAACGACGCCGAGTCGCCGCTCGCGGACGCGGCGGAGCTCGCCCTGCGGCTCCACGCCGGGCGCGAGCTGGCGGTGCCGGCGACCAAGACGTACGTCGCCGAGCTGGCGGTCGTCGCCGCCCTCGCGAACGCGATCCGACCAACGACCGACCTCGCAGACGGCCTGCACGCGCTGCCCGCGGCCCTGCGCGACACGATCGCCCGCACCCGCGACTGGCTGGCCGGGCCGGGCCTCCAGGCCGTGGGAGCCTTCGGCGCCGCCGACCGGGCGCTCCTCGTGTCGCGTGGCTTCAACCTCGCCACGGCGCTCGAGCTCGCCCTGAAGCTCAAGGAGACCTGCGGCCTCTTCGCGGAGGCGTACTCGACGGCCGACTTCATGCACGGCCCGCTCGTGCTGTCGCGCGCGGAGGTCCCGACGCTCGCCATCCGCCCGGACGGCCCGATGGGCGCCGACGTCGACGCGGCACTGGCGGCCGTTGCCGCGCGGGGCGGGCACGCGACGACCTTCGGCGGCCCGGAGACCGCGGGCCGGCCCGACGCGCTGTCGCTCCCCCACTCGCTGTCGGAGGCGCTTACCCCGCTCCTCTTCGTGGTGCCGGGCCAGCTGCTGGTGGAGGCGGCGGCGGCCGCGCGCGGCGTGAATCCGGATGCGCCGGAGGGGCTCGGGAAGGTGACGCTGACGCGCTGAGGACTAGGTCCGCTTGGCCCGCTCGAGGCGCGCTGCGACCGTCGCCTCGGCCGGTTGCCCCGGCTCCCAGGTGAGCAGCACATCGACGATCTCGGCCATCCGCATGCGGGCATGGGTCACGTTGCCGGCGCCGCGCTTGTAGTAGGTGTACGGCTCCTCGTCATCGGGGGGCCGGTGTGGCAAGCGGGTGATCGCGCAGCCGCGCTCGACGACCAGGATCCCTCGGATGGAGCGCTCGAGGTTCGCCTCGTACTCCATGTGCAGCGCGTGCAGCTCCTGCGGCGAGAGCATCTCCTGGATCCCGTCCGACTCGGTCTCGAGGGCCTCCTCGTGGCTCGTGAGCCGCTCGATCGCCGTCTCGGGATCGATGTCGCGGCGCCTGAGCGCCTCGATCTCCTCGGCCACCTCCGCGAGCCGCGCATCGATGCGCTGGGTCCGCTGGTGCAGGTCGTTGCGGTAGGCGCCCAGCTCCTTGCCGTGCCCGAAGGTCCGCCGTCGTCCGCCGCCGAAGAGTCGCATCGGCCCGATCCTACCCTACGAGCCCGCGCGTCTACGGATCTCCTCGGTGAGTGCCGGGACGATCTGGAACAGGTCGCCGACGACGAACAGATCGGCGAACTCTCCGATCGGAGCGTCGGGATCCTTGTTGATGGCGATGACGTTCTCGGCGGTCTGCATCCCGACGCGGTGCTGGATGGCACCACTGATTCCGACGCCAATGTAGAGCGCCGGCTTGACGACCTTGCCGGTCTGGCCGATCTGGAGCTGGTACGGGATCCAGCCGGCGTCCGCCGCGGCACGCGAGGCACCGACCGCCCCTCCCAGCGCCGCCGCCAGCTCGCGCAGCGGCGCGAACCCCTCCTCGCTGCCAACCCCACGGCCGCCGGCGACGATGATCGTCGCCTCCTCGAGGTCGACGACCTTCGCCTCGGCCGGATGGCTCTCCGCCACCGTCGCGCGGCTCAGCGCCGACTCCTCGCCCTCCGGCGCATCGGACACGTCGGCCGTGCCCGAGCCGCCCTCCGTCGGTGTGAACGTGTTCGCCAGGACGAGGACGACCGCCGGCGTCGGGGCGCCGTCGACGGGCCGCGACGTCGTGATGACGCTGCCCTGCAGGGTCGCCTGCTCGAGCTCGATCGTGCCGTCGATGACCCGGGCGGCCCGGACCGGCCCGAATGCCGGCAG
This sequence comes from uncultured bacterium, assembly GCA_965652075.1. GTDB lineage: Bacteria > Chloroflexota > Limnocylindria > QHBO01 > QHBO01 > JACDBZ01. The sequence continues at coordinate 5,485 of CBFGTN010000013.1, read as the reverse complement.
GTGGAGGCTGCCGACGAGCGCGGCGGCGAGGTCGCGGCCGTTCGGCGTCGCGGGTGCCAGGAGCGCGAGACCCGCGTCGCGGGCCGCGGCGACGGCCGCAGGGGCGTACGTGATCGCCGGACGGTCATCGTCGCCGAGGACGAGCGCGCGAGCGGCGCCGTGCGCGCCCAGCCCGGCGGCGCCCGAGGCGGCACCCGAGCCGTACGCGAGCGCCACCGCCGTGCCGCCGGACTGCGAGGCGAGCTCCGCGGCGCCGGCCGCGAGCTCCAGTGCCGATCGCGCCGGCGAGCCGCCGGAGAACTCGGCGAGGAACAGGATGTCGGTGCTCATCAGATCAGCTTCCGTGCGGCCAGCCAGTCCGCGACCTTCGTCGCGGCCTCGGCGGCGGGGAGGTTCTCGATCCGCTCCGTCGGGCCCTTGGCCTCCGGCGCTCGCGCATCGGTCACCTGCGTCAGCGCGCCGCCGCGCAGCTCGTCGGCCCCGACGTCCAGGTCAGCCAGCGACCACGTCTCGAGCGGCTTGCGCTTCGCGGCCATGATCCCCTTCAGGCTCGCGTAGCGCGGCTCGCCGACCTGGTCGGTGACCGTCGCCACGACCGGCAGCGGCGCCGCGATCCAGTCGAACCCGGTGGCCGTCAGCCGGCGGACCCGCGCCTCCCCGTCCGCGAGCGCCAGCTCCGAGCCGTACGACAGGAGCGGGACGTTCCGCATCGCGGCGACCGCGCCCGGGACGAGCGAGCCGCGGGCGTCATCGGAGGCCATGCCCATCAGCGCGACGTCGGGCGCGAGCTTGTCGAGCGCCGCGGCGAGGACCCGCGCCGTCGCCCACTCGTCGGCGCCGGCGAGCGCGTCGTCGGTGACGAGCACCGCGTCGTCGCCGCCCATCGCCAGGGCGCGTCGGAGCGCCTCGGCGGCGGTGGATGGTCCCATCGACAGGTACGTGACGGCGTCGACGGTGCCGGCATCGGCGAGGCGCAGCGCCTGCTCGATGGCGTACTCGTCGAGCGGATTGATGATCGCCTCGACGCTGGCGCGGTCGAGACGCAGGTCATCGGTGTAGCGCTTGTCGGCGCCGGTGGCCGGGACCTGCTTGATGGTGACGACGATCTTCATCGGTCCTGAGCGTGTCTCCTCGTTCAGCCTCGCCGCCCCACGCCGGCTCGTGCGAGGAGCTGGCGGGCGACGATGAGGCGTTGGATCTGCTGGGTGCCCTCATAAAGCTGGGTGATCTTCGCGTCGCGCATCATCCGTTCGACCGGATACTCGGTGATGTAGCCGTAGCCGCCCAGGACCTGGACCGCGTCGGTCGTGACCCGCATGGCGGTGTCGCCGGCGATGAGCTTCGCGCTGCTGGTCCAGTACGGCAGATCCGGTGCCTGCGCGTCCACCTTCGCCGCGGCGGCGTACGTGAGCTGGCGCGCGGCCTCGGTCAGCGATGCCATGTCGGCGAGCATGAACTGGATGCCCTGGAAGTCGGAGACGGCCTGCCCAAACTGCTTGCGATCGGCCGCATAGGCGACCGATGCGTCGAGCGCCCCCTGCGCGATGCCGACGGCCTGCGCCGCGATCCCGAGCCGCGAGCGGTCCAGGGTCTCCATCGCGATCCTGAAGCCGTCCCCTTCCTCGCCGAGGCGGTTCGCCGCCGGCACGCGAACGTCGTCGAACGTCAGCTCGGCCGTCGGCGAGCCGCGGATGCCCATCTTGTGCTCGACCCGCGGGGCTGCGAAGCCGGGGCTCTCGGCCTCGACGATGAACGCGCTCATGCCCTTGCGACCGCCCGCGGCGGGATCGGTCAGGGCGAACACGGTCAGCAGGTTCGCCACGGAGCCGTGGGTGATGAAGCGCTTCGAGCCGTTCAGCAGGTAGTCGTCGCCGTCGCGGGTCGCGCGCATCCGGTTGCTGGCGACGTCGCTGCCGGCTGCGGCCTCGGTCAGCGCGAACGCGACCAGCCACTCGCCGTTCGCCAGGCGCGGCAGGTACCGATCCTTCTGCTCGTCGCTGCCGGCCAGCAGGATCGGCAGCGCGCCGAGCTTCTGGACGATCGGGATGAGACTGGTCGTGGCGTCCGCGCGCGCGATCTCCTCGACGAGGATGCACTGGGCGACGGTGTCGAGGTTCGTCCCGCCGTGGCGCTCCTCGAAGCACGTGCCCAGCAGGTCCTGCTGGGCCAGCAGCTCCCTAAGGTCCTGCGGGAACTCCGCGGTCTCGTCGATCTGCGACGCCCGTGGGGCAATCCGCTCATCGGCCAGCTCGCGAACCACGGCGCGCAGCTCGTCGTGCTCGGCGGTGGGCAGGTACGTCACACGGACTCCTCGCGGCGAAGTTCCGGGGGTTCGGGCTGGGGCGATCAGAGTCTAGACGAGATCAGTCGAACGGACCCTGGAGCTCCACCTGGCCATCGGCGATCCGCGCGCGGTACCACGGCTGACGCGACGTGGCCGGACCCTCGAGCACGGCGCCGTCGGTGATGCGGAAGACGGACGCGTGCCAGGGGCACGTGATCCGGTCGCCGTCGAGCTCGCCCTTCGAGAGCGGGCCACCCAGATGCGAGCACGTGTCCTTCAGCGCGGTGATGAGCTCGCCACGCCGGACGAGCATGACGGACGTGGCGCCGAAGCTGACCTTGGTCGGGGCGTTCTCCGGCAGCTCGGCGACGGCGACGACCGGGGTGAACTCCGCCGCCTTCTTTCCCTTCGAGAAGGCGTTGTAGTTCACCATGTAGCCGTACTTGAAGACGATGTGGCCGCCGATGTAGCCGCCGACGCTGACGACGAGGTACGACACCAGCAGCACCCAGAACCCGGCGTCGTGGCTGCCGCCGCTGCGGAGCAGGAGCGAGAGGCCGAAGCCGAGGCTGGCGACGATGTTCACGAGCCCGTGCAGCCCGGCGACGTCGCGCGTCGGCGTGTCGTGATTCGTGTCCTTGTAGTCCGTCAGCCCGGTCACGATGGCCCCGAGCGCGGCCAGGAAGACGAGCGCCACCGTCCACGTCGTCGCGTCCTCAAAGCCCTCGTAGCCCAGCCCGATGCGCAGCAGGTCGAGGATGAGCGCGATCGTCGCGCCGCCGATGACGATGTCGACGACGACCGCGTGGACCGAGTGGCCGAGCCACGTGCCATTCAGGAAGTCCTGGAGCAGCTTTCCCGGCCGGCCGAGGGCGCCGTACACCGCCCTCGTCGCGGACGCGATCCCGTTCGACAGCCCGCGCAGCGAAAGCGCCGTGCGCTCGAGCATCGCCCTACCTCCTCACCCCCAATACGCCCGGTGTTCCGCTCGACATCAATCGGCGTGCCACGCGGCACGCGAGCCCCTCAGGCGCTCAGCTCGGCGGCGAACTCGCGGAAGACGGCCACGTGCCGCTCGACCTCCTCGTCGGTGTGCTGCACGGAGAGGGTCCACTGGTCGTCGGGGCCGGGCGGCAGCAGGATCCCGCGGTTGGCAAGGTAGAAGAAGAAGGCGGTCCACAGCTCGGTGTCGAGGCCGATGAAGTCGCGGTAGTTCGTCACCCGCTCCGGGGTGAACATCACGCAGCCCTTCGGCCCGACGTTGATCGCGTAGCCGGGGAGCTCGTACTCGTCGAGGACGGCCTGGCAGCCGGCCGTCAGGCGGTCTGCCATCGCGTGAAGCCTCGGATAGGCGTCCCTGGTCAGGATGCTCGTGAGCGTCACGAGGCCGGCGGCCATCGACAGCGGGTTGCCGTTGAACGTCCCCAGGTGGGCGACGCGATTCGGCACGAAGGCGATCGTGCTCGTCAGCTCGCTTCGGTCGCTGCGGTCGAACGATGCGATCGGGGCGTCGGCATCCGGATCGCCACCCTCGATCGCGAGCATCACATCCGCACGCCCACCGAACGCGCCGATCGGCACCCCGCCGCCGATGCTCTTGGCGAGGCACAGCAGGTCGGGCTGGACGCCGAAGTACTCGACCGCCCCGCCGTAGGCGAGCACGACGCCGGTCTTCACCTCGTCGAAGATCAGGACCGCGCCGTGCTCGATCGCGAGCTCGCGCAGGCGCTCGAGGAAGCCCGGCTGGGGCGGCACCACGCCGATGTTGAACTGCACCGGCTCGACGAGGATCGCGGCGATCTCGCCGCGATGCGCGTCGAGGATCCCCTCCACCAGGTCGGCGCGGTTGAACGGCGCGACGATCGTCTCGGCCAGGCGGCTGGCCGGAATCCCGGCACTGAGCGGCACGGTGGCGGGTGACGACTCCGGCCCCATGAGCTCGCGAGGAGGCTGGATGCTGACGAGCACGTCGTCGTGATGGCCGTGGTAGCCGCCCTCGAACTTGACGATCTTCTCGCGGCCGGTGAAGCCGCGGGCGACGCGGATCGCGTCCATCGTCGCCTCCGTCCCCGAGTTGCTGAATCGGACGAGATCGATCCCGAACCGCTGCTTGATCTCCTCGGCGAGCGCGACCCCGTCCTCGACGGGGAACGTGTAGCAGGTCCCGTTCGCCACGCGATGCTGGAGCGCCTCCGCGAGGGCAGGGTGCGAGTGTCCCGCGGCGAGCACGCCGAAGGCCATGTCGAAGTCGATGTACTCGTTGCCGTCCGCGTCGGTGATCCGGCTGCCGCGCGCATCGGTCATGAACAGCGGATACGGGTCGTAGGCCTGGAACGAGCTGGCGACGCCGAGCGGGAGGGCCCGCTTTGCCCGCTCGTGAAGCTCGGCGCTCCTCGGCGTCCGCCGGCGGTACGCATTCTCCTCGTGCGCGGCGATCTCGGCCACGCGCGCTCGATTCACTCTCCGGCCGGCGACCGTCACGTTCGCACCTCTAGCGGGTCCCCCACTGGTAGGTTTCCTTGACGAACCGGAGCTCCACGAGGGTCTCGGTCGAGTTGATGCCGCGGATCTTCGCGAGATCCTCGGTCAGCACCCGCAGCAGATGCTCGTTGTCCCGGCACACGACCTCGCACATCAGGTCGAAGCGGCCGGCAGTCACGACGAGATACGTGACCTCGTCGAGCTCGGCGATCTTCTCGGCGATGTGCTCGAGCTTGGCGGCGTCGACCTTGATGCCGATGAGCGCCGGCTGCTGGAAGCCCATCGCCAACGGATCGGTGACGCCGACGACCTGGACGACGCGGCGGTTGATGAGCCGCTCCGCGCGCTGGCGGACCGTCGCCTCGGGGACCTTGAGCTCGCGACCGATCTGGGCGTACGGCCGCCGGCCGTCGAGCTGCAGGCAGCGGATGATGGCCTTGTCGAGGTCGTCCAGGGCGGGACGTCGCCCCGGGTGGGCGATGCTGCTCACGGCCACGGTCGAAGTCTAGGGGGAGATGGATCGCAGGGTCAACAATTCCGCAACTTCCACCCCCGGTTCTTGCGGATTCCGTGGCCGCGTCACGACCAAAGGGCAGAGTCGCGTCTACCGGCCGTGAAGGGCATCGCGCTCACGGTCGCGACCGCGCTCGTCGTGACCGCGTGCTCAGGGCCGCCGGACAACCCCGCGAGACGGGCGGATGCCAGGGAGCTCGCCGACGC
>CBFGTN010000012.1:0-42059 GCA_965652075.1 uncultured bacterium | reverse complement strand
GACTTCGGCACCCGCCACATCGCGAAGGCGATGCAGCTCGGCCCGAACGACGACTACGGGACGCGCCAGCGCTGATCGCTCGGCTGCCCATCCCACATGGGGAGCCTCTCGGGCCCGGCGGCCCGCCCTGCACCACAGGGCGACCGTCGGGCCTCCGCGCGTGCGCTCACTCGGCCGGGAGGTAGCTCCCGTCCGCGTCGTGGGTCTCGCTGCCCGTCAGCGCCGGGCTGAAGACGCAGACCAGCCGGAGCGGCTCGAGGACGCGGATCCGGTGGCGGTCCTGGCCGGGCGCGTACGCGTCGCCGGGACCGATGCGGTGAACGGCGCCGGTGTCGCGTTCGGTGATCTCGGCGGCCCCGTCGATGACGAAGCACGCCTCCTGGTGGTGCTTGTACCAGATGTCGAGCTCGGCGCCCTGGGCGACCGTCGTCTCCGACAGCGAGAAGCCGAGGCCGTCGTCGCGGACGAACAGCCGCTTCGCGCGCCAGCCGTCGCCGCGCACGTCGAGGTCCGTGTCGGTGACCTCATCGAGGGATCTGACCAGCATGTCCGGCGTTCCTCGCACGAGCCCTGTTCCAGCGTCGAGTGTATCGGGCGGACCGTGCCCGGCGAGCCCCGCGGCTATCATCGGCCGGAGATGGCGATCTACCTGGACCACGCCGCGACGAGCCCGCTGCGCGCGGCGGTGCTGGAGGCGATGCTGCCGTACCTGCGTGAGCACGGCGGAAATCCCTCGAGCCTCCACACGAGTGGCAGGCGGGCGCGCCAGGGCATCGACGAAGCGCGCGAGGTGATCGCGCAGTCGATCGGGGCGCAGCCGCGCGAGATCGTCTTCACCGGCAGCGGCACCGAGGCCGACAACCTGGCCGTCAAGGGCGTCGGCTGGGCAGGCACGCCACGCGGGCGCCACATCGTCACCACCGCCGTCGAGCACAAGGCCGTGCTGAACAGCGTCGCGATCCTGGAGCGCAGCAACTTCGACGTCACGCTCCTGCCGGTCGACGAGTTCGGGCGCGTCGACCCGCAGGCGGTCGCCGACGCGCTCACGGATCGGACCACGCTCGTGAGCGTGATGGCGGCGAACAACGAGGTCGGGACAATCCAGCCGATCGTGCGGATCGGTGAGATCGTGCGCGGACACGCGGCACGGTTCCATGTCGACGCGGTGCAGGCGGCCGCCCATGAGCCCATCGACGTCGACGCCTGGCAGGCCGACCTCGTCAGCCTCTCGGCGCACAAGCTCGGCGGGCCGCAGGGCGTCGGCGCACTCTTCGTGCGACGAGGGACGACGATGCTGCCGCAGCTCCACGGCGGCTCCCACGAGCGACAGCGACGGGCCGGGACCGAGAACGTGGCGGGCATCGTCGGGTTCGGCGCCGCCATGGCGCTGGCTCGCGCGGGGATGGACGACGAGACACACCGGCTTCGAACGCTCGGCGACCGTCTCAGCGACGGGCTGCTCGGCCTCGACGGCGTGACCCTGACCGGTCACCCGGTGGAGCGCCTGGCGAACAACGTCAGCGTCCTCGTCGCCGGCGTCGAGGGCGGCGACCTCGTGGCCGCGCTCGACCTGGAGGGCGTCGAGGTCTCGACCGGCAGCGCCTGCACCTCGGGCAGCACCGACCCGAGCCACGTCCTGCTCGCGATGGGGGTGGACCCGCAGCTCGCGCATGGCTCGATCCGCCTCACGACCGGTCCGGAGACGACCGAGCGTGACGTCGATCGTGCCCTCGCGGCGTTCCGCGCCGTCCTGCCGCGTCTGCGGGCATCGGCGGAGATGGTCGCGAGCGCATGACCCGGGTCGTGGCCGCCATGAGCGGCGGGGTGGACTCGTCGGTCGCCGCGGCCCTCCTCGCACGCGAGGCGGCGTCCGACGAAGAGGTCATCGGCGTCTGGATGCGCACCCACGCCGACCTGCCGGAGGGATACGAGCTCAGCCGATCGTGCTGCTCACCGGACGCCGCCGACGATGCCCGTCGCGTCGCGCAGATCCTCGGCATCCCGTTCTTCGTCCTCAACGTCGAGCGCGAATTCGGCGCGCGGGTGATCGACGCCTTCGTCGACGCCTACCTCGACGGCGCGACGCCGAACCCGTGCCAGGCGTGCAACCAGTACATCAAGTTCGACGAGCTCCTTCGCCGCGGCCTCGCCGCCTACGGGGCCGATGCCGTCGCGACCGGCCACTACGCACGCCTCGAGCACCGCGAGGGACGGTGGCGGCTCCTCCGCGCGGCCGATGCGGACAAGGACCAGACCTACTTCCTGTGGGTCCTGGACCAGGAGCAGCTGACGAGGACCCGCTTCCCGCTGGGAACCCTCACCAAGCCGGAGGTCCGCCGCATGGCGGCCGCCTTGACGCTCCCGACGGCGGACAAGCCGGAGTCGCAGGAGATCTGCTTCGTGCCGCTCGGCGACTACCGCGCGCTGCTCGAGGAGCGTCGCGGCTACGCCGGCGACCCCGGCCCGATCGTCGACGTCGACGGCACCCGCATCGGAACCCACACCGGCTACGCCCACTACACCGTCGGCCAGCGCCACGGGCTGGGCGTCGCCCTCGGCGAGGCCGTCTACGTCCGCGAGGTCCAGCCCTCGACGAACACCGTCGTCATCGGCACGCGCGACGAGGTCGCCCGCCAGACGTTCGCCGTCGACGGCGCGCGATTCACCGCCGGCGAGCCACCGGCCGAGCGGTTCCAGGCGTCGGTCCGGATCCGGCACCGGGCGCCCGACGTGCCGGCCGAGGTGACGATGGTCGGCCGCGATCGGTTCGTCGTCGAGACCGCTGAGCCCGTCTGGGCGCCGGCGCCCGGCCAGGCGGCCGTGCTCTACGACGCTGACGAGTGCCTCGGCGGGGGACGCATCGCTCGCGGGAACGGCTGAGCCCGCGTGCCCATCGGCCCGTGGCTCATCTGGGTGCCGCTCCTCGCACTCGTCAACCTGCTGGTGTTCGTGGCGATCCGCGGGCGGTGGGGCCGCATCGTGCTCGCGCTGGCGATCGCCTCGGTGGCTGGCGTCGTCATCGGTGACTGGATCGGGGAGGCGGTCGGGCTCGAGCTCATGCGCGTCGGCGACATGCACGTGGTTGCGGCCTCGCTCGGCGCGCAGGTCCTGATGGTCGCCGTCACACTGCTCGCGGCGCTCGGCCCGGTTCGGATCGAGGAGCCGTAGGTCCAGTGCGGTTTGATCTGGACACCCGTGCCGTCCGGCGCCTAGCATCCGCTCCGAGGGGGTCCGATACGGAGGTCACAATGTCCCGCGTCCTCACCGCGATTCGCACGATGCCCAGCCCGGCCATCCCGGCGCTGCTGGTGCTCCCGCTCGTCCTCGCCGCATGCAGCGAGGTCGGTGGCGCCCAGCTGACCTTCTGGGACGTCGTCTTCTCGATGATCGTCTTCTTCTTCTGGTTCATGTTCATCTGGATCTTCATCGCGCTGTTCAGCGACATCTTCCGGCGCAATGACCTCTCGGGCGGCGCGAAGGCCGGCTGGATCTTCCTGCTCGTGATCCTTCCGTTCCTGGGGGCGCTGATCTACATGATCGCCCGACCGAAGCTCACGGCCCAGGATGTCGAGGACATGACCCGCATGGAGGCGGCCTCGAAGGCGGCATCGACCGTCTCGCCGGCCGACCAGATCGCCAAGCTCAACGAGCTGAAGGCGGCCGGGGCCATCACGCAGGCCGAGTACGACGCCCTGAAGGCCAAGGCCATCGGCTGAGGCTCTCGCCCGTTCGACGCCGGCGGGGCCGCGAGGTCCCGCCGGTGTAGAGTCGCCACGACATGGACGTGGCGTTGGCCATCTTCAACATCGGTGCCGGCCTCGGCGTGCTCGCCGCCGGCGGGGCGCTCGTGTACCTCGCGTGGCAGATGCGGCCGCTGATCAAGGAGTCCCGGGCGCTGACCGCCGATCTGCGCAGGCTGACCCGGACGGCCGACACGGAGCTCCGCCCGCTGCTCGCCAGCGCCCGGGAGCTGACGAGCAACGTCGAGGTCCTGAGCGAGGACGTCGCCGTCAAGCTCGACCGGTTCACCGACGTCATGAACGCCGTGCAGGCCAGCCTGGAACGAGGCCAGCTCACCGCCGGCGCGGGACGCCCCGAGCGGCTGCCGGTAGAATCGTGGGAAACGCGAGAGGGCACAGCGGACAGATGAAGGACTCCGGATTCGGCAGCTTCCTGGCAGGGGTCGTCATCGGCGGCCTGATCGGTGCCGCGTTGGGCCTCCTCCTGGCGCCGCAGACCGGTGACGAGCTGCGCGAGCACGTCGGCGACTTCGTCGATGGCAAGCGCGCCGAGTGGGACGAGGCCGTCAACGAGGGTCGAGCCGCGGCCGAGAAGGCCCGCGCCGGCATGGTGAGCGAGTACGACGCCGCCGAGGGCCAGGCCCTGTAGCCCCCATCTCCGAGCCCCCGCGCAAGCAGCGAGAGAGCCGGTGGTCGCCGGCTCTCCGTCGTGAATGGCAGGGAGACCGATGGAGCCGATGAGCTCTGCCGACATCCGCGAGCGCTTCCAGCGCTTCTTCGAGGCGCGTGGCCACACGCGCGTGGCTCCCGCCGCGCTGCTCGCGAAGGACGATCCGACCCTGCTGTTCGTGAACTCCGGCATGGCGCCGTTCAAGCGCGTGCTCACCGGCGAGGAGAAGCGCGACTACGTGCGTGCCGTCGACGCCCAGCCGTGCCTGCGCGTCGCGGGCAAGCACAACGACTTCGAGGAGGTCGGCCGCACGCCCCGACATCAGACCCTGTTCGAGATGCTCGGCAACTGGTCGTTCGGCGACTACTTCAAGCGCGAAGCGATCCACTGGGCGTGGGAGCTGTTGACCGACGAGTTCGGGATCGACCCGGAGCGCATCGCCGCAACGGTCTACACCGATGACGACGAGGCGCACCGGATCTGGTCGGAGGAGATCGGCCTGCCGGACGATCGCCTCGTGCGCTGGGGGAACATCGCGGCGGGCGACGAGAAGAACTTCTGGCGCATGGGCGACACCGGCCCGTGCGGACCGTGCAGCGAGCTCCACTTCGACCGCGGCGTCGAGCTGAGCGAGGGACCCGAGTGCATCCCGGATCACTCCGAGCACTGCCCTCGCTGGCTCGAGATCTGGAACCTCGTGTTCATGGAGTTCGACCGCGCTGCCGACGGCAGCCTCACCCCGCTGCCGTTCAAGAGCGTCGACACCGGGATGGGCCTCGAGCGCATGGCCGCCGCCCTCCAGGGGGTGGACTCGAACTATCGGACCGACCTCTTCGCGCCGATCATCGAGCGTCTCGCCGCGTTCATCGGCCACGACCCCGAGACGGTCGAGAGCGAGCGGTTCAGCTACCAGGTCGTCGCCGACCATTCGCGCGCGATGACGTTCCTCCTCGGCGAGGGAGTGACGCCGTCGAACGAGGGGGCGGGCTACGTCCTGCGACGGATCATGCGTCGTGCGCTCCGCCACGGGCGTCTGCTCGGGATCGAGACGCCGTTCCTGCGAGAGACCTGCTCGGTCGTGATCGACCTCATGGGCGATGCCTACCCGCACCTTGCCGAGCGCCGCGACGTGATCCTCGACGGCGTCGAGGCCGAGGAGGCGAAGTTCGCGCGCACGCTCGAGGCGGGATCGGCGCGGCTGTCGGAGCTCGTGGCCGTCGGGACCGAGATCAGCGGAGCGGATGCGTTTCGCCTGCACGACACGTTCGGCTTCCCGATCGACCTGACGGTCGAGATGGCTGCCGAGCGCGGCGTGACGGTCGACCGCGCCGGCTTCGACGCGGCGATGGCCGAGCAACGCGAGCGGTCGCGCGGCGAGCGCAAGGGCGGGCTCGAGCTCGGTACGGCGCTGGCGGACGTGCGGAGCGAGTTCATCGGCTACCCCAACGAGACGAGCGCCGAGGGCCTGCGCGTGCTGGCGGTGGTGCCCGGCGACCAGACGGCGGTGATCCTGGATCGCACGCCGTTCTATGCCGAGGGCGGCGGCCAGATCGGGGACCGCGGCGAGCTGATCGGATCGAACGGGCGGCTGGCGGTGGCCGACACGCAGCGGGTGGGGGACGCGATCGTCCACCTCGGTGAGCTCACGGGCGAGCTGGCGGCCGGCGACGCGGTGCGCGGCGAGGTGGACCCGGAGCGGCGGTGGGCGGCCGCGCGCAACCACACCGGCACCCACCTGCTCCATCGAGCGCTGCGCGATGTGCTCGGCGAGGGCGCGAAGCAGGCGGGGTCGTGGGTCGGTCCGGAGGGCCTGCGCTTCGACTTCCCGGCGGCCGCCGCGACGCCTCGGGAAGCCCTCCGCGAGGTCGAACGGATCGTGAACGCGCAGATCCGGCGGAACGCTCCGGTGGCGCCGGAGTTCATGCCGATCGAGAAGGCCCAGGCGCTCGGCGCCGACATGTTCTTCGGCGAGAAGTACGTGCCCGAGTCGGTGCGCGTCGTCCAGGTCGACGGCTACAGCAAGGAGCTGTGCGGCGGCACGCACGTGGCCTCGACCGGTCAGATCGGCCTGCTCCTCATCACCGGTGAGTCGAGCGTCGGGGCGGGCCTGCGGCGGATCGAGGCAGTCACCGGCGAGGCGGCGATCGAGCTCGTCGCGGATCGCCTCGACGCGCTGCGAGCGACGGCCCAGCTGCTCGGCGAGCGCGAGGAGGCCGTCCCGAAGCGCGTCGAAAGCCTGCTCGTGCGGCTACGCGAGGCCGAGAAGGCGGCGAAGGCACCGAGGGCCGCCGGCGCGCGCATCGACGCCGCCTCCGCGCTCAACGGCGCACAGCAGGCCGGCAACACGAAGGTGATCATCGACTCGTTCGCTGACGCGGACCCAGTCGCCCTCCGCGGCCTCGCCGACGACCTGCGCGGGATGACCGGGCGGTTCGTCGCGGTCGTCGGCGGCGCCACTGACGGCAAGCCGTCGCTCCTCGTCGCGGCCAGCAAGGACCTCGCCGCCGAGGGGTTCGACGCGGGCGAGATCGTGCGTCAGGCGGCGCCGATCATCGGTGGCGGGGGCGGCGGGCGCGCCGACCTGGCCCAGGCCGGCGGCCGGGACTCCGAGCGGCTCGACGAGGCGCTGCGGGAGGCGGGGCGCCTGGCCCTCGAGGCGCTCGCGCGCATCGAGACGCCCTGACCGGCGAGGAGCCTCGGTGACCGCGGTCGGACAGCTCTGGAGCCGCGTCGCCGACCGGGTGCGCAGCGCCGCGCGCCGTGGCTCCGCGCCCGCGATCGCCGCACTCGACATCGGCACCGAGTTCGCGAAGGCCCTCGTGCTGAGCGTCGAGCGCGACGAGGACGGCCGCCTGACGGGCGTCGTCCGCGGCACCGGCCGCCAGCGCCAGGGGCTCGCGCACATGCAGTCGGGGACGGTCAGCGACATCGACGCGGTCGTGGCGAACAGTCGCGAGGCGATGGCCGCGGCCCAGGCGGCTGCCGGGCGCCGGCCGCTCGCGGCGGTCATCGGCATCGCGGGCGAGCTGGTGAAGGGCGCCACGTCGACGCTCACGACCCGACGGGACGACCCGCGCCGCCCGCTCGACGAGGCGGAGCTCGAGCGCCTGGTGCGGCGGGCCCAGGATCGAGCACTCACCGACGCCGAGGAGCGCATCCGATGGGAGTCGGGGGTCGATCGGCTGGACGTCCGGCTCGTCCACGCGTCGATCGTCGAGATGACGATCGACGGCTACCCGGTGAGCAACCCGATCGGGTTCAGCGGCGCACAGGTCGAGCTCCACGTCTTCAACGCCTTCGCGCCGATGGTCCACCTCGGCGCGCTCCAGTCGGTTGCCGATGCGCTCGGGCTGCAGCTCCTCGGGGTCATCGCCGAGCCGTACGCGGTCGCGACGTGCCTCGATCCCGGTGAGCTCGGCGACGCCGGTGCCGTGTTCGTCGACATCGGCGGCGGCACGACCGACGTGGCGCTCGTGCGCGGCGGCGGGATCAGCGGCACGAAGATGCTCGCCCTCGGCGGGCGCGCGTTCACGAAGGGCCTCGCCGAGCGCCTGGGCGTGTCGTTCGCCGACGCGGAGCGCGCGAAGCTCGACGGCGCGGACGGTGATCCGGCCGTGGCCGATGCGCTGCTCGAGGACGCGCGCATCTGGCGCGACGGCGTCGAGCTGATGGTGGGCGACCTCGCTGGCGGCGAGCTCCTCCCCGGTCGCGTGCTCCTCTGCGGCGGCGGGTCGGACCTCCCGCAGGTCCGATCGGTCCTCGAGGAGGACGGCTGGTGGCAGCGGTTGCCGTTCGCGCGGCGGCCGAAGGTCCGATTCCTCGCCCCAGGCGAGGTCCTGGGCCTGCGCGACGCGACCGGTGCGATCGGGACCCGGCAGGACGTCACGCCGATGGCGCTCGCGCACCAGGCCCTGATCCTCGATGCCGGCGCGAGCGCGGTCGAGCGCGCGATGCGCAGCACGGTGCGGGAGATGCGGCTGTGAGCGAGCGTGACGAGGCGGCGGTCGTCTATCTCGAGGCGGACGACGAGATCACCAGCGTCGTCCGGCGCGTCCGTGACGCCGAGACCGAACGGGTCGTCGTCGTCGTCCCGGGTCGGTCGCGCGCGACCTCGAGCGCGGTGGCGTTGCGCCTCCTCGCCCGCGCGGGCGAGGAGGCCGGCCGCGACGTGGCGATCGTCGGCGACGCGCTGACCCGTTCGCTGGCGGCCGAGGCCGGGATCGAAGCGTACGGGACGCTCGACGCCGCACGGCGCGCGGAATCCGTCGCGGAGCCACCGACCGAGACGAGGCACGCGGCGATCCACGTCGTGCGCGGGAGTGACGAGACGGTCGTCACGCCACCGGCCGCGGGAGTCGCGGTTGACGAGGCCACGCGGGCAGTACCCGCGCGGCCGCCGACGAGCGCGGGCCGCCCGGTGACGCGCCCTGCCGGAGGCCGGCCGGCCGTCGCGGCCGTCGCGGCGGTCGTCATCGTTGCGCTCGTCGTCGGGCTCGCCGGGGCCGCCGTGCTGCCGAGCGCAACGGTCACGATCCAGCCCGTGACGGAGGACGTCGGCCCGGTCCGCTATGTCGTCGACGTCGCCCAGCCGGATCGGCTGGACGGCACTGCCCGAGCCGAGGCGACGGTGACGGCCACCGGATCGTACGAGGCGCGCGAGCCGGCGACCGGCGTCGTGACGCTCTTCAACTGGACGTTCTTCCCGGTGAGCGTGCCCGCCGGCACATTCGTCGCGGCCGGCGAGCAGGCTTTCGCAACGCAGGGCGACGTCACCGTCCCGCGCGGACGGCTGACGATCGACGGACGCATCCTCGCCGGTGACATCGACGTCGCGGTCGTCGCCGCGGCGCCGGGACCCGCCGGCAATGTCGATGCGGGGGCGATCGACACCGTCCTCGACCGGTCGGTCGACGCCCAGCTTCGCGGGTTCCCGGAAAACCCCGAACGGCGCGTCCTGAACGATGCGCCGACGAGCGGCGGCGTCGACGAGTCGGGCCCGGAGATCACGCAGGCCGATGTCGATGCCGCGGTCGACGCGCTCACCGCGGACCTGCGCTCCCAGGTCGGTGACGCGCTCGAGGAGCATGGAGACGCGATCGTCGCGCAGCCCGAGCCGGCAGACCCGCGGATCGACGGGCTCGAGGACCTGGTCGGCACCCGCGACGAGGCGGAGGCGACGATCGGCGGCAGGCTGAGGTGGGAGGCGTTCGTCGCCGACCGTGGAGAGGTCATGGAGGCCGCACGCCAGCAGCTCGTCGACGACCCATCGGTGGTGCCGAGCGGCCAGGCGCTCCTCCCGGCGTCGATCGAGGTCGAGATCGAGGAGGCGAGGGTCGCCGGGGACGCGATGCGCGTCGACGTCGCGGCGAGGGGCCGCAGCGCCGCCCAGATCGACGGCACCGAAGTCGCCGCGCTCGTCGCCGGCCTCTCGCCCGACGAGGCGGAGTCCGCACTCCGGGAGCTTGGCACCGCCACGGTCGAGCTGTGGCCGGACTGGGTCGGAACCGTCCCGACGATGACCTGGCGCATCGACGTGCAGGTGGCGGAGCCGTGAGGCTCATCGGTCTCGACCACGGCGCACGCCGAATCGGCGTGGCGATCGGCGACACCGAAACCGGCATGGCATTTGCTCGACCAGCGCTCCGGCGCCGCAACCTCGATCACGACCTGGCCCTGGTCGGTGAGCTGTGCACCACCGAGGGGGCGGGACTGGTCGTGATCGGGTTGCCGCTGAACATGGACGGCACCGAGGGCCCGCAGGCGGCCGCCGCGCGCGCGTTCGGCGATGGGCTCGCGGCGATCGGCCTGCCGGTGGCGTACGAGGACGAGCGGCTGAGCTCGTGGCAGGCGGCGGAAGAGCTGTCTGCCGAAGGACGACGCGCGGGACAGGGGAGCGGCGAGCTGGATTCGGCAGCGGCCCGCGTGATCCTGCAACAATACCTCGATGCCCGGCGGCCACCCGCCGGGCACCGTGCCGATGCCGATCGGCCATCCGAGGAGAGCGAATGAGCCGTCGCCCGAGTGCGTACGAGTACGACCAGCGCCGCAACGCGCGCATCCGCGAGCTGCGCGAGCAGCGCGAGGGACCGATGCGCCGCCGGCGGCGGGTCCAGCCGCTCCTCCTGCTCATGTGGATCGGTGGAACGATCGCCCTCGTCGGCGTGCTGCTGATCCTGGGCTTCAACTTCATCTTCGCCCCGCGAGTCATGGCCTGGCTGGAGGAGAACCCCGGCGCCATCCAGCACGGCATCGTCCAGGATTTCGTCGAGTGGTACCAGCCGGAGGCGATCGCCGACGAGCCGGCGGCAACCGAGGTGCGCCGGGTGACGGTCCGGATTCCGGAAGGGGCGACCGAGACGGAGATCGGCAACATCCTCCTCGCCGACGGGCTCATCACCAATCGCATCGCCTTCCACTACGCGATCATCACCGCCGGCCGTGAGGGGACGATCTCGGCGGGCCGCTTCGACCTGTCGCCGACGCTTCGTCCCTCGCAGATCGTCGCCGCGCTGCAGGGGCAGCCGTTCGGCCCCACCACGACCGTCACGATCATCGAGGGCACCCGCATCGAGGAGGTCGTCGCCACCTTCTCCGAGTCCGAGATGACGATGAACATGGAGGAGTTCGCGGCGGTCCTGCAGCATCCCCCGGCCGGCATCCTCAACGACTTCAGCTTCCTCAACGACCTGCCGGCCGGCCGATCCCTGGAGGGCTACGTCCGGCCCGACACCTACGAGTTCCAGATCAGCGGAAAGGACGCGACGCCGCGGAGCGTCGTCCGACGCCTGCTCCGCGAGTTCCAGCAGCGGCTGTCCGATGAGCTGCTGCAGGGGATCGAGGACCAGGGGCTGACCCTCGACGAGGCGGTGATCATCGCCAGCATCGTCGAGCGCGAAGCGGTCATCGACGAGGAACGACCCCGGATCGCGGCGGTCTACATCAACCGCTACCTGGACCAGGACAACGGCATCACCAACGGCCTGCTGAACGCCGACCCCACGCTCCAGTACGGGCTCGTCACCGGCGAGGTGCGCCCGGCCG
Source organism: uncultured bacterium (assembly GCA_965652075.1). Lineage (GTDB taxonomy): Bacteria > Chloroflexota > Limnocylindria > QHBO01 > QHBO01 > JACDBZ01. The sequence goes on along the minus strand of CBFGTN010000012.1, from coordinate 30,608 downwards.
GCCACCCGCTCCTGCGTGGGACGGGCGGATCGTTCCTGCCGGTCGACGACTGGGGCGGGGTCGAGTGGTGGCCGCAGCTCCAGGTCCCTGGCGGTGAGGTCGCCCTCGAGGAGGAGCTGCTTGGCTTCCAGACCTACACCCAGCCGGGTCTGCCGCCGATGCCGATCGCGTCGCCGCGGACCGGGTCGCTCGACGCGGTCGCCAACGCTCCGATCAACGAGGGCTTCCTCTTCTTCGTGGCCGGCTGCCCGAACGGCGTCCGTGACGGGTCGCACTACTTCGCGCGGACCCTCGAGGAGCACAACGCGAACATCGCCCAGGCCAACCAGGAGTGCGCGGGCGCATGAGCGCCATCGCCTCGCCGGCCGACGCGCGGGTCGCGCGGCTGCGCGACCTCCTCGACGAGCGCGCGCTCGACGCGATGCTCATCAGCAGCAGCGCGAACAAGCGCTACTTCAGCGGGCTGCGCCTGCTGGCCGATGAGGAGTCCACCTGGCCGGGGACGCTCCTCGTGACCCGCGACGCGAAGGTCCTGCTGGCCGACTCGCGCTACACGGAGCAGGCGGAGCACGAGGCGCCCGGCTGGGAGGTCGTGCTCACGACCGGAGGCATCGGCCAGGACCTGCCACCGCTCCTGGAGCGCCACGAGATCGTGTCGCTCGGGATGGAGGCCGCGGTTGTCACGCACGCCGACTGGATCGCGCTCGCGACCGCGGCGCCGGGCGTCGAGCTTCACGCCATGGACGACGAGCTCGCCCCGCAGCGCCTGATCAAGACCGATGCGGAAATCGAGGCGATCGGCCGGGCCTGCGCCCTGACCGACGCCTGCTTCGAGCACCTCGTCTCCTTCGTCCGCGCCGGGATGACCGAGCGCGACGTCGCCTGGGAGCTCGAGTCATGGTTCCGCGCCAACGGAGCGGAAAGCCTCGCCTTCCTGCCGCTCGTCCTCGCCGGCCCGCGGGCGGCGATGCCGCACGGCCAGCCGTCCGACGCGACCGTTGAGCGGGGGAACGTGCTGCTCATCGACTTCGGCTGCACGGTCGATGGGTATCGGTCCGACATGACCCGGACGGCCTTCGTCGGCGACGTGCCGGACGAGATCCGGCGCGCCTACGACGCCGTGCGGTCGGCGCAGGCGGCGGCGATGGAGGCGATCGCGGTCGGCGTGAACGGGCAGGACGTCGACGGGGTGGCGCGGCGCGTGATCGCCGACGCCGGCTTCGAGCCGTTCGGCCACGGGCTCGGGCATGGCATCGGGCTCGAGGTCCACGAACCGCCGAGCCTGCGGCGCACCCGTCCGTACACGCTCGAGGCCGGGATGGTCTTCAGTGTCGAGCCGGGCATCTACCAGCCTGGCGTCACCGGCATCCGGATCGAGGACATCGTCGTCCTCGAGGCGACCGGGCCCCGGTCGCTGACGAACGCGCCCCGGGACCCCCTCGTCCTCGGGTAGCGGTCCTCAGCGTATCCTGTGCGCCGCACCGCATCGGTCCAGAGCACCAGGAGCAGCGATTGATCAGCACCGGCGACGTCAGGAAGGGCGTCATCATCGAGCTCGACGGACAGCTCATGAAGGTCCTCGACTGGAGCCACATCAAGATGGCGCGAGGATCGGCGCAGGTCCGCATGAAGCTCCAGAACGTCCGCCGCGGGGACATCGTCGAGCGCACGTTCCAGGCCGGCACCCGCTGGCCTCGGGCCCGCGTCGAGCAGCGCAACGCGCAGTACCTCTACCGCGACGGCGGCACGTATCACTTCATGGACAGCGAGACGTACGACCAGTTCGCGGTGAGCTCGACGATGATCGGTGACGACGCGCGGTTCCTCCTCGAGAACACCGAGGTCCAGGTCAGCAGCCACGAGGGCGAGGTCCTCGGCCTCGAGCTGCCGGTGACCGTGGACCTGCGCGTGACGACCACGGAGCCTGGATTCGCCGGCGACACCGCGACGGGCGCGAAGAAGGCCGCGACCGTCGAGACCGGCCTCGTCGTCCAGGTGCCGCTGTTCGTGTCGGAGGGCGACCTGCTGCGCATCGACACCCGGACCGGCGAGTACGTCACGCGCGTGCAGTGATGACTCCCACTCGTCACGGATCCGGCCGCGACTAGGCCGATGGCCGACCAGCGCTCGCTCTGGGACCAGGCGCCTCCACCGGATGCGGAGCCCGCGCCGATGCGAGCCGCCCCGCGCATCCTCCGCGTCACCGACCTCAACCGACGGGTCCGCAGCCTGCTCGACGCCGATGCGGTGCTGGCCGACGTCTGGGTCGAGGGGGAGGTCAGCCAGCCGTCCTTCCCGGCCTCGGGCCACTGCTTCTTCACGCTCAAGGACTCGAGCAGCCAGGTGCGCGCGGCACTGTTCCGCGACCAGCTGGCTCGCGCCGGCGTGCGTCCAGCGCACGGGATGCAGGTGATCATCCACGGCCGCGTCCGCGTCTACGAGCCGCAGGGCGTCTACCAGCTGTACGTCGAGTCGATCACCGCCGCCGGCGCCGGCGACCTCCACGCCCGCTACGAGGCACTGCGAGCCAAGCTCGCCGCGGAGGGGCTCTTCGATGAGCGGCGCAAGCGCCAGATCCCGCGCTGGCCGCGACGCATCGGCGTCGTCACCTCGCCCGTCGGCGTCGTGTGGCGCGACGTCGCGAACGTCCTGCGCCGTCGCTATCCCATGGTCGAGCTGGTGCTGAGCGCGACGAGCGTCCAGGGCGACGCCGCCGCGCCGGCGATCGTGCGCGCCCTGCAGCGCGTCTACGACCATCCCGGCATCGACGTCATCATCCTCGCCCGCGGCGGGGGATCGCTCGAGGACCTGTGGAGCTTCAACGACGAGCGCGTCGTACGCGCGGTCGTGACAGCCCCTGTCCCGATCATCGTCGGCGTCGGCCACGAGTCCGACACGACGCTCGCCGACTTCGCCGCCGATCTCCGCGCCCCGACGCCGAGCGCGGCCGCCGAGATGGCCACGCCGGACGGCTCCCAGCTGCCGACGATCGTCAACCGCCTCCGCGACCGCGCGACCGCCGCGTTGCTCGGTCAGGCCGCGTCGCGCCGCAGCCTGCTCGACGTCGAGGCCCGCGCCCTGACGCGCCAGGCGCCGGACATCGGCGCCGCCCGGCAGCGTGCCGCCGACCTCATCGACCGCGGCTGGCGGACGGTCTCCGACCGGGTCGAGCGGCGCCGCCTGGCACTGGGCGCCGCCGCCGACGCGCTGCGCACCCTCTCGCCGGCGGCGACCCTCGAGCGCGGCTACGCCGTCGCCCGTGCAAAGGGTGGGCGGATCGTCCACGACGCGGCCACGCTGTCTCCCGGGGACGCCCTCCAGGTCGTCGTCGCGCGTGGCAGTGTCGACGCTCGCGTGGAGCGAACGGGCAGCGAGGAGCTGATCCCGTGATCGACGAGGCCAGGCTCTCCGTCCTGACGGACGAGGAGCTCGCCCGACAGCCCTTCGACGAGCTGGTCGCCGCGCTGCAGCGGACCGTTCAGGCCCTCGAGGCTGGCACGGTCGGGCTCGAGGAGAGCATCGAGCTGTACCGACAGGGCCTGCGCCTCCATGCCGCGTGCGAGGCGCGCCTGCGCGAGGCGGAGCTCACGATCACCGAGCTCGGCCGTCGCGGAGCCACGCCGGTGACCGAGCCGTCCGAGGAGGAGTGAGCCGGGTGCGCATCCGGCCGATGACCGCGGCCGATGCGTCGCAGGTCGCGGACCTCACGACCCAGCTGGGCTACCCGACGACCCCGGAGGAGGCCGCCGATCGGCTCGGCCCGATCAGCGAGCGCCCGGGCGACCACGCGGTCCTGATCGCCGACGAGGATGGGCGGGCGATCGGCTGGGTCCACGTCGAGCTCCTGCCGTCCCTCGCATCAGGCCTGCAGGCGAACATCGGAGGGCTCGTGGTCGACGAGCGTCACCGATCGGACGGGATCGGCGCCGAGCTGCTTGCCGCGGCCGAGGCCTGGGCGGTCGAGCGCGGCGCGCGCCGGATGAGCGTACGGTCGCGCGTCGCCCGCGAACGGGCGCATCGGTTCTACGAGCGTGAGGGCTACGCGCTGATCAAGACGAGTCACGTCTTCGAGAAGCGGATCGTCTGAGGGACTGATCCGGCCGCCGCCCGACATCGGACCTATACTCCGGGCGATTCTGGAGGGATTCCGTCCTTGACGCTGCTCGAGACGATCGACGACCCCGCGCGGCTCCGCGACCTGGACGCGGACCAGCTGGAGACCCTGGCTGGTGAGCTCCGCGAGAAGATGATTCGGACCGTGAAGGTGACCGGCGGGCACCTGGCGAGCTCGCTCGGGGCGGTCGAGATCACGCTGGCGCTGCACCGCGTGATGGACTCGCCGCGCGACCGAATCGTGTGGGACACCGGGCACCAGGCCTACGCCCACAAGCTCCTCACCGGCCGCTGGGACCGATTCGAGACCCTGCGCCAGGTCGATGGCATCGGCGGCTTCCCGCGACGGGGCGAGAGCGAGCATGACGTCTTCGACGGCGGACACGCCGGCACGGGCGTGAGCATCGGTGTCGGGCTGGCGGCCGCGCGCGACCTTCGCCCGAAGGCGGATCCGGCGCGGCGGCAGCGGATCGCGGTGTGCGTGGGCGACGCGGCGATCGGCTCCGGCCTGACGATGGAGGCCCTCAACCACCTCGGAAACGTGAAGCACCCGCTGCTCATCGTCCTGAACGACAACGAGATGAGCATCAGCCCGTCCGTCGGCGGCCTCTCGACGCGCCTGAACAAGATGCGGCTCAGCCGCGCGTACCAGGAGACGAAGTCGGCGACGGGGCGCGCCCTCCCCCGGATCCCGCTCGTCGGAAAGCCGGCCTACGACGTCCTGGCGTGGGCAAAGGAGGGCTTCAAGCGCTCGTGGGCCAAGGTCGGCTTCTTCGAGGACATCGGGATCACCTATATCGGCGTCCTCGACGGCCACGACCTCGACGAGCTCGAGGGCGCCTTCGAGGCCGCGTTCCAGATCTCGGCCCCGGTGCTCGTCCACGTCAAGACGATCAAGGGGCGCGGGTACGCGCCCGCCGAGGCGGACTCGATGTCGTTCCACGGGGCGTCGCTCCCGCCGATCGACCTCGGGCTGATCGACCCCACCGAGGAGCCGCTGCCACCCGAGACCGAGCCGAAGCGGAAGCCGAAGACGTACACCCAGACGTTCGTCGAGGAGCTCGTCCGACTGGCGGAGACCGATCCGCGGATCTGCGCGATCACCGCCGGCATGCCGACCGGCACGGGTCTGCAGCGCTTCTGCGACCACTTCCCGGAGCGCTTCCACGACGTCGGCATCGCCGAGCAGCACGCCGTGGCGCTCGCCACCGGGCTCGCCCTCGCCGGCCTGCGCCCGGTCGTGGCGCTGTACTCGACGTTCAGCCAGCGCGCATACGACCAGCTCGTCCACGACGTTTGCCAGAACGGCGCGCCGGTCCTGCTCGCGCTCGACCGATCCGGCCTCGTCGGCGAGGACGGCACGAGCCACCAGGGCATGTTCATGCTCCCGGCGATGCGGTCGCTCCCGAACCTCGCGATCGGCTCACCGAAGGACGAGCAGGAGCTGCGCGACCTCGTGGTCACCGGCCTCGGCCATGACGGGCCGATGGCCGTCCTCTACCCACGCGATGCCGGCGAGGACCTGGCCGACCGCGAGGGCACCGCGCTCGAGATCGGTCGCGGGGAGGTGCTCCGCGAGGGCTCCGATCTGTTGCTCGTCGGCTTCGGGCCGATCGTCCAGCGACTGGGGTGGGTCGCCTCCGAGCTCCAGTCGGATGGCGTCGCGGCGACCGTCATCAACGCCCGCTGGGCGAAGCCGATGGACGAGACGCTGATCGCGGAGCACGCGGCGGGCAAGCGCCTCGTCGTCACGGCCGAGGAGTCGGCCGCGATGGGCGGCTTCGGCGACGGCGTCCTCGATGCCCTGAACCGCGCCGGCGTGCACGTCCCCGTGCACAAGGTCGCTCTCGTCGAGGGCTTCGTCCATCACGGCGCCGTGGACGACCTGCGCGCGCAGCAGCGCATCGACGGCCCGGGCATCCTCGGCCAGGTTCGCGAGGCATTGGGCCTATCCGCGCGGTCGCGACGCACGAAGGTCACCGCCGCCTGACTGTCGGGCTTCTCTCCGGCCGGCGCACTCATCGGTTTCGGGCTCCTGGCGCGCGGATCTGCCCTGATCGGCTGACGCCGCCTACCATCGCCGCGTGGCGCGCATCCGGCTCGACCAGCTGCTGACCGACCGCGGCCTCGCGCGGTCGCGCGCGGAGGCGCAGGGGCTCATTCACGCCGGCATGGTCGACCTCGACGGCAATCGCCGCCTGAAGCCCGGGCAGCTCGTGGCGGCCGATGCATCGGTGACGCTGGTCGAGCGGCCGAGATGGGCGAGCCGGGCCGGGGCGAAGCTCGAGCACGCTCTCGACGCGTTCGGGATCGACCCGACGGGGATGGCAGCGCTCGACGCCGGCGCCTCGACGGGCGGATTCACCGACGTCCTGCTCCATCGGGGAGCGCGCATCGTCTACGCGGTCGACGTCGGACGCGGCCAGCTGATTCAGCGCCTTCGCGATGACCCGCGGGTCGTGAGCATGGAGCGCACGAACCTCCGCGAGCTCCGCAAGCTGCCGGAGCCGATCGATCTGGCCACCCTCGACCTGAGCTTCATCAGCCTGGGGCTCGTCCTGCCGGTCGTGCGCGACCTCCTGACCGACACGGGTCGCATCGTCGCCCTCGTGAAGCCACAGTTCGAGGCCGGCAGGGAGCAGGTCCCGCGCGGCGGGGTGGTCACCGACCCCGCCGTGTGGGCGCGCGTGCTCGAGCAGGTCGCGTCGGCGGCGGCCGCGGCGGGCCTGCACGCACATCGCGCCATCCGCTCTCCGGTCACCGGCACCGACGGTAACGTCGAGTTCCTACTCGACATTCGTCGGGAGAAGGGCCGAGACGACGAATTGGCGGACGACGTCACCAGCGCCGTCGATGCCGTGGACGACGAGGAAGGAGAGCCGACGTAGCACGGGGCGTATTACGATCAGCGCGATGAGACGGAGCAGGGGCTCGGCGCCGGTCGCGGAGCAGCTCGACATCGGCTTCGAGGGGGTCGAGGTCGTCGAGCCCGCGGTCCACGAGCCCGCGCCGGACACGATGCAGAAGATCGTGAGCCTGCGCGTGCCCGACGCGCTCATGGCCCGCGTCGAGCAGGCCGCTGCCGCCCGCGGCGTGTCGCCATCGAGCCTCATGCGCGCGTTCATTGCCGCCGGGCTCGATCGGTCGTATGCCGCGGTGCGCGAGCCGAGTGACCTGGCCGCCGAGCTTGCGGACCTGCGACGCGCGGTCGACCGGATCGCGGCGAGCCTCCAGCCGGGTGCCAACGAGGTCGAATGAAGCGGATCGGCTTCGCCTACAACCCGTACAGCGATCGCGCGGCCGCATTCCTCGAACGTGGTCGCGCGTGGTGCGAGGCGAACGGCGCGACGGCCTGGGACGCGCCGGGGGACGCGTTCGACACGATCGCGGGAGAGCTCGAGGCGACCGAGCTGGTATGCGTGCTCGGCGGCGACGGCACGTTCCTGCGGACCGCTCGGGCCATCGGGGGCTCCGGCGTGCCGGCCCTCGGCGTGAACCTCGGGCGCGTCGGGTTCCTCGCCAAAGTGGAGTCCGAGGATCTCGAGCGAGCGCTCGACCAGGTCCAGTCCGGCGACTACACGATCGAGGACCGCTTCCGGATCGCCGTCCGACTCGTCCGGGCCGATGGGACGGGCGAGGACCACGCCTGCCTGAACGAGGTCGTCGTGGCGCGCGGCAGCCGCGTGCGGATGATCCGCCTCGAGGTCGAGGTGTCGGGCTCGCACCTGGCCACCTACGTCGCGGACGGCGTCGTCGTCGCGACGCCCACCGGGAGCACCGCCTACAGCTTCAGCGCCGGCGGCTCGATCCTGGACCCGCGCCTCCGCAACATGGTCATCACCCCGGTCGCGGCCTATCTGTCCCCGCTGCACAGCGTCGTCGCCGGTGAGGATCACGTCGTCCACCTCACGCTGCGCGAGTCGCACGATGGCGCGCTCGTCAGCCTCGACGGCCAGCTCGACCTGCCGATGGCTGTCGGCGACCGCGTCGAGGTGCGCGCGCTGCCCGAGCCGATGCGGCTGATCCAGCCGACCGGCAGCACGCCGTTCTACGACCTGCTGCGCACGAAGGCGTCGCTGCTGCCCTACTGAGGCCGATACTGAGCGCATGGCGCTTCGCGAGCTGACCGTCGAGAACCTCGCCGTCGTCGAGTCGGTCCGCCTGCCGCTCGCCCCCGGCTTCACGGTCCTGACCGGCGAGACCGGTGCGGGCAAGTCGCTCGTGGTCGACGCCGTCGCCCTGGCGCTCGGCGCTCGCGCCTCGACCGACCAGGTCCGCGCCGGGACCGATGCCGCCCGCGTCGAGGCGATCTTCGACGCCCCGGCGACCGCGGACGACGACCCGCTCGCCGAGCTCGTCGCCGCCGGCGAGGGCTCGCTCATCGTGCGGCGCGAGATCGGTGCCGACGGGCGCTCCGTCGTGAGGCTGAACGACCGCGCGGTCACGGTCGGCGGCCTGGCGTCGCTCGGCAGCCGGCTGGCGGAGATCCATGGCCAGCACGAGCAGCAGCGGCTCCTGGAGCCGGCCCGGCAGCTCGCCCTGCTCGACGAGTACGGCGGCCACGGCCCGCTCGCGGCGGAGGTGGCTGTGGCGCACCGCGCGTGGCGCGCCTGCGTCGTGGCGTCGGCCGAGCTCCTGACCGACGCGCACGAGCTGGCCCGTCGCGTCGAGCTGCTCCGCCACCAGGCCGACGAGATCACGGGCGCCGCGCCGCGTCCCGGCGAGGACGGCGAGCTCGAGGCGCAGCTCCGTGCGGCGACGCACGCGGAGACGATCGCGCGGTCGGCGGCGACGGCCGTGGCCGCCCTCCGCGACGAGGATGCGGCGACGGAGCGGCTCTCCGTGGCCGAACGCGAGCTCGCGTCCGCGGCACAGCACGACCCGCGCTTCGCGTCGCTCGCCGACCGCGCCGCCGCGATCGCCGCCGAGGCCGGGGAGCTGGCCCGTGACGCGGCCGCGGCCGCCGATGCCGTCGAGCTCGACCCCGCGGCGCGCGCGGCGGCTGAGGACCGGCTCGCGCTGCTCTACGACCTGCGCCGCAAGTACGGTGACACGCTCGAGGCCGTCGTCGAGTTCGGTGCGGCCGCGACCGCGGAGCTCGAGCGGCTCGAGGGCCAGGAGGGGGAGCGCGAGCGGCTGCGGGCCGAAGAGATCGAACGCCGCGCCGACCTCGATGCCGCGGCCTCGAAGCTGACGGCGGCCCGCGACGCCGCGGCCACACGCCTCGCCACGGCGGTGAACCTCGAGCTTCCGCCGCTGGGTCTGCCCGCCGGGGCGTTCGACGTCGTGCTGGAACCGGACGAGGTCGGTCCGACGGGCGCCGACCGCGCGACGTTCACCTTCGCCCCGAACCCCGGCGAGCCGCCGCGGCCGCTGAGCCGGATCGCGTCCGGCGGGGAGGCCAGCCGCCTCTCGCTGGCGCTCAAGGTCGTGCTTGCCGCGGCGGACGAGACGCCGCTCCTGGTGTTCGACGAGGTCGATGCCGGCGTCGGCGGGCGGAACGCCGCCGCGGTCGGCGCGCGGCTGAAGGCCCTGAGCGCCCACCATCAGGTCCTGTGCGTCACGCACCTCGCCCAGGTCGCGGCGCACGCCGACGCGCACATCGTCGTCGGCAAGCGCACGACGAGGGGCCGGACCGTCACCGAGGCTCGTGCGCTCGGGCCGGACGAGCGAGCTGAGGAGCTCGCCGCGATGCTCGCCGGCGAGGGGGCCGGGGACGAGGCGCACGCCGCCGCCGAGGCGCTGCTCCGCGCCGCAACGTGACCGATACATCGAACGCTCCTCGCCCCAGCGCATGGCCGCGCGCGATCTGGCCGATCCTTCGGCCGCGCCCATGGACGAGTCGCACGCCCGGGCGCGGCCCGCGCGCGCGAGTACCCGACGTGTCGAACGCATGGGGCGCGACGCGCCGTTCACGTGGGGATCGGCCGAAGGATCGGACACGCCGTGGTTGACCCGACCCTGCTGGAAGCCATCGAGTCGTTCCTCGTCGAGCTCCGCGTCGAGCGCGGGCTCTCCCCGCACACGATCGCGGCCTACCGCCGCGACCTCGGGCAGTTCGCCGCGGTGGCCGGGACGCGCTGGCGCGACGACCCGCAGGCGCTGCTGGACTTCGTGCGCGGGCTTCAGCGCGACGGCGCGAAGGGCAGCACCCAGGCCCGCAAGTCGGCCGCGGTGCGCAGCTTCTACGCCTTCGCGCTGCGCGAGGCCCTCGCCACCCGCGACATCCCCGCGCTCGTCGATGCGCCGAGGCCGGGGAGCTATCTGCCGGACGTCCTCGCCGCCGACGATGTCGAGCGCATCCTCGACGCGCCACCGCCCGACGACCCGACCGGCATCGGCGTCCGCGACCGCGCGATCCTCGAGCTGCTGTATGGCTGCGGGCTGCGCGTCAGCGAGCTCGTCGGGCTCGACGTCGATCGGGTCGACCTGCCGAACCAGCAGGTTCGCGTCATCGGCAAGGGGAACAAGGAGCGCAGGGTGCCGATGGGGGACGAGGCGCGCGAGCGCCTGCATCGGTATCGCGTCGGCCCCAGGGCCGAGTGGACGGCGAAGCACCCGACCGAAGCCGTCTTCGTCGGCCAGCGCGGGCGACGGATGAGCCGGGAGGCGGTGTGGCGGCTCGTCAAGCGCTGGACGGAGGTCGCGGGCGTCTCCGAGCGGGTCACGCCGCACACCTTCAGGCACAGCTTCGCCACCCATCTGCTCGAGGGGGGCGCCGACCTGCGCGTGGTCCAGGCCCTGTTGGGCCATGCTAGCATCAGCACCACCCAGCTCTACACCCACCTGACCGGCGAGCGCGTCCGCGAGGTCTACGCGCGGGCGCACCCGAGAGCGTGAACCGGAAGCGGGAGCCCACCAGCCGATGAGTTACGCACGGAACCTCCTGAGCCGTGGCGAGGAGGTCGTCCACGAGAGCCGCCAGCACTGGTTCGCGGTCGCCGCCAAGGTCTGGATCTGGTTCCTGGTGCTGATCGTCGCCCTCGCGATCGTCCTCTGGATCGGAGGCAACGGGACCGTATTGGACAACGAGACGGTCGACGGCATCGTCACGATCATCGCGTTCGTCGGGCTGATCGGCGGCCTCGCCTACATCGGCTTCGTGCTGTGGGACTGGCGCAACCAGGAGTGGCTGATCACGACCCGCCGGGTGATCCGCGCCGAGGGCGTGCTGAACAAGAGCGTCACCGACACGAGCCTGGAGAAGATCAACGACGCGCGCCTGGACCAGAGCGTCTTCGGCCGGATCTTCGGCTTCGGCACCCTCGACATCCTGACCGCGGCCGAGGAGGTCGGGGGAAACAGCATCTCCGACTTCCCGATGATCGCCGACCCGGTGGACTTCAAGAAGGCGATGTTCGACCAGAAGATGATGCTCGAGAACCCGGAGCTCGCGCCGCCGCGCTACCAGCGGGAGCAGGAGCCGCCGGCCATGGAGCGCGCTGAGCCGATGCCACCGCGTGCCGGATCCGACCGGGTCGCCGTCTACGACGACGGTGGCGGGGTCGCGCCCGACGCCCCAGCCACCGCCGCGCCCCCGCCGGCACCGACACCAGCGCCAGCCACCACCGAGCCCGCGGCGAGCCACGCGGCCGACGACCTCGGCGCGACGCTCGAGCGGCTCGCCGGCCTGCGCGACAAGGGCCTGATCACGCCCGAGGAGTACGAGGCGAAGAAGCGCGACCTGCTGGAGCGCATGTAGTGCCCGACGCCACCCTGGCGGACCTCCGCGACGGGGCGTACGGAGCGGAGCTGGATCGACGCATCTCGGAGGCGACAGACGCGATCCGCGCGCGGCTCGACGACGAGCCCGCGCTGGCGAGCCCGCAGCTGGCGATCGTCCTGGGCTCGGGCCTCGGCGACGTCGCCGGCATCCTCGACCCGACGCCACGGGCGACGATCGACTACGGCGACATCCCGAACGTGCCGACATCGTCCGTCGCGGGTCACGCGGGACACCTGATCGCGGGTGCGGTGCGAAGCGTCCCGGTCGTGCTCCTCTCGGGCCGGGCGCACCCGTACGAGGGCTTCTCGCATCGCGAGTCGACGCTGCTGCTGCGAGCGATCCTCGCGCTCGGCCCGCGGACGGTCGTGCTCACCAACGCGGCAGGCGGCCTGAACCCGGCGTTCGACCCCGCCGACGTCATGCTCATCACCGACCACGTCAATCTGTCGGGCGACAACCCGCTGCGCGGGCCGAACCTCGATCGCTTCGGCGACCGGTTCCCGGCCATGATCGATGCGTACGACCCGCAGCTCCAGGCAGCGGCCCGCGAGTCGTCGTCCCGGACCGGCGTCGCCCTCCGCGAGGGCGTCTACGTCATGCTCGCCGGCCCGTCGTTCGAGACCCGCGCCGAGATGCGCATGCTCCGCGGCTTCGCGGGCGACGCGGTCGGCATGAGCACCGCCCATGAGACGATCGTCGCGCGCCACGCCGGGGCGCGGGTGCTCGGCTTCAGCCTGATCACGAACAAGGCGACCGAGGACGTGGCCGAAGGGGCGACGCACGAGGAGGTCCTCGAGATGGGCCGCATCGGCGCCGAGCGGCTGGTGACGCTGCTGGGTGACCTGCTTCCGCGGCTGACCTGACCGCCGATGCTGTTCCTCGACCTCACGATCGAAGAGTGGATCGGCCTCGCCATCGCGCTCGTGGTCGGGATCAGCTTCCACGAGTTCAGCCACGCCTTCGTGGCCGACCAGCTCGGCGACCATCGGCCTCGCGCGCTCGGGCGGGTCAGCCTGAACCCGATGCGCCACCTCGACCCGGTCGGATCGCTGTTCTTCCTCGTCGCCGGCTTCGGGTGGGGCAAGCCCGTGCCGGTGAACGTCGGGGCGCTGCGACCGGGACGGATCGGGATGGCCTTCGTGTCGGCCGCCGGCCCGATCGCGAACGTCGTCGTGGCGGTCGTGGCCGCCGTGATCTTCCGCACCCTCGACCTGGTGGGGGTGAGCGGCGTTGCCCTGGGCGTCGCGAACGCGGTCGTCTTCTACAACCTGCTGCTCGCGATCTTCAACCTCATTCCCATCCCGCCGCTCGACGGCTACAACGCGCTGCTCGCCTTCCTGAGCCCGCGGAACGCGTACACGGTCCAACGCTACGCGCCGTACGGGATCATCGTGCTGCTGCTCCTCGTGGTCCTGCCGAACAGCCCGCTGCGGTTCCTCCTTGGCATGGCCATCCCCCTGACACAGGCGCTGACCGGTGCATAGGGTCGGGCAGTTCGTCGCGCACGTCCGGGCGCGCGTCGACCCGGCGGAGGAGGCGCTCGTCGAGCGGGTGCTGCCAGGGCCGGCCCTTGCGCTGTTCCAGGGCATGCCGGTCGCGGACCGTCGGCACGGGCTGGACGTCGCGCACCGCCTGCTGGCGGCGGGCCATGACGACCGCGACCTGCTCGCCGCCGCCCTGCTCCACGACGCCGGGAAGGGCCACCGCCTGCGGCTCTGGCACCGCGTGGCGGGCGTCCTGCTGGAGGCGATCTGGCCGGCAGCGCTCAGACGCCTCGCGAGCTCGGACCCGCGGTCCTGGCGCCACGCGTTCCACGTCTACCTGCACCATGACCGTCTGTCGGCCGAGTTGGCGGTGAGTGCGGGCTGCGAGTCGCGCACCGGCACGTTCATTCGCGGCCAGGCATCAGGGATCGACGGGCCGCTGCAGGCGGCGCTGAAGGCAGCCGATGACGCAAGCTGATCGCATGCAGCCGATCGCGGTCGAGACCGATGGAGGCGTGGCCGTCCCCATCGGCGACGCCTCGTTCTCGGTCGCGCTGCCCGACTTCGAGGGCCCGCTCGGGCTCCTCCTGCACCTGATCGAGTCACGACAGCTCGACGTCCTGACCGTCCCGCTGGCGGATGTGGCCGATGCATACGTCGAGCATCTCGCGCAGCACCCGGTCGACGCGGCGGAGCTCAGCGAGTTCGTGGCGATCGCCGCCCAGCTCATCTTCCTGAAGTCGAAGCGGATGCTGCCCGCCGAGCCGCTCCCGCCGCTGCCGGAGGGGGCGGATGAGCCCGACGAGGAGGAGCTGCGCCGCCGGCTGCTCGAGTACCGCGCGCTCCGCGACGCGGCGGTCGAGCTCGGCCGGCGCGACGGGAACGCGCCGGCGATGCGGCGCGAGCCTCGCGAGTCGGACCTGCCCGAGGTCCCCTCAACGCCGATGCCCGCGTCGGTGCTCGCCGCCGCCCTGGAGACCCTCGCCGCGATCCCTGAGCCGGCACCGCCGCCACCGGAGGTCGTCGCCCGCGAGATCACGATCGGGCAGCAGATCGCGGTGCTTCGCGCCGCGCTCGCCGGCAGCGGACGCGTGCTGCTCCAGACGATCCTCGCCCGCTGCCAGTCGCGGACCGAGGCGGCCGTCACCTTCCTCGCCACGCTCGAGCTCGTCCGGCGCCGGGAGGTCCGGGCGGAGCAGGATGAGCTGTTCGGTCCCATCGTCGTGGAGATCCCGTCATGACCGACGACATCGGCGCGTTCTACGAGGCGCTCCTCTTCATCGCCGAGCGGCCGCTCGAGACCGATGAGCTCGCCAAGCTCGCGGAGGTGCCGCGGACCCAGGCCGAGGCCGCCCTGTCTGCGCTTGCCGAAGACCTCGAGGAGGGCGGGCGGGGGCTGCGCGTCCAGCATCATGACGGCGCCTGGCAGCTCGTCACCGCCCCCGAGGTCGGCTCGCGACTCGCCGCCTACGCCGCGCGCGAGGAGGCGCGGCTGTCGCCGGCCGCCCTCGAGGCGCTCGCCGTCGTCGCCTACCGCCAGCCGTGCACGCGTGCCGATGTCGAGCGCGTCCGTGGCGTCGACTCCGACTACGTCATCCGCTCGCTGCTCCATCGGCGGCTGATCGTCGAGCTCGGGCGTCGCGACACGCCCGGCCGGCCGGTGCTGTTCGGCACGAGCTTCACGTTCCTCGAGCGCTTCGGGCTGACCTCCATCGAGGAGCTCCCGCCGCTGTCGAGCGATGCCGCGCAGCTGACGGCCCTCGTCGACGCTGCCGATGGCCGGTGAGCGGCTCCAGAAGCTCATCGCCCGCGCCGGGCTCGCCTCGCGACGGGGTGCGGAGCAGCTCATCGTCGACGGTCGGGTCAGCGTCAACGGCCGGCGCTCCACGCTGGGCGATGTCGCCGACCCGGACCGAGACCGCATCGAGGTCGACGGGCGGCCGCTCGGGACGGCCCCCGCGCCGGTTCACCTCGCCGTCCACAAGCCGCGCGGCTTCCTCAGCTCGGCGCGTGACGAGCGCGGACGTCGGTCGGTGGTGAGCCTCGTCGACGCGGGCGGTGAGCGCCTGTGGCCGGCGGGGCGGCTGGACGTCGAGTCCGAGGGCCTGATGATCCTGACGAACGACGGCGAATGGGCGAACCGAGTCCTCCATCCGCGGTACGGCAACGAGCGCGAGTACGCGGCGCTCGTGGATCCGCCCCCGTCTCGGGCCGGCCTCGCTCGCCTGCGAGCCGGGATCACCCTCGAGGACGGGCCGGCCCGGCTCCATTCGGCACGGCACGCCCCGCCGCCACGCGAGGTCGCGAGGGGCCGGAGCGAGCGGGGGAGCTGGCTGCGGGTGACGATCGGTGAGGGTCGCAAGCGCGAGGTGCGGCGGCTGTTCGAGGCCGTCGGGAGCGACGTGGAGCGTCTCGTGCGCGTGCGCATCGGCCCGCTCACGCTCGCCGGGCTGCGGGAGGGCGAATGGCGCCGGCTGCGGCGCAGCGAGGTGAGCGCGCTGTCCGGACGGCGCTCGCGGTGACGACGACGGTCGCCATCGACGGGCCGTCGGGGGCCGGAAAGAGCACGATCGGCCACGCCCTGGCGCGACGGATCGACGCGACGTTCGTCGACACCGGCCTGATGTATCGCGCCCTCACGCTCTCGGCGCTCGACCGCGGGATCGACGTCGACGACGGGCCGGCGCTGGGGACACTGGCCGGCGAGGTCGCGATCGAGGTGGAGCGGCCGCGTCCAGACCAGCTCGACCGCCTCGAGACCGTCCGCCTCGACGGCCGCGACGTGACGCTCGAGGTGCGCACGCCGGCGATCGACCGTGCGGTCAGCGCCGTGAGCCGCCACGCCGAGGTGCGGGCGGCGATGCTCGGCGTGCAGCGCGCCGCCGCCGAGCGTGGTGACACGGTCATGGTCGGCCGCGACATCGGCACCGTCGTCCTGCCCGATGCGGACCTCAAGGTCTTTCTCACCGCCGGCGCCGAGGTCCGCGCCGCACGCCGCGCGGCCGAGATGCATCGGCCGGATCGTTATCTCGACTACCTGGCCGAGATCCAGCGCCGTGACGCCGCCGACTCCGGGCGAGAGGTGGCACCGCTGCGCCAGGCGAGCGACGCGCTCGTCGTCGACACCGGGGAGCTCGACGTCGACGGCAGCGTCGACGCGATCGTCCGGCACCTGGAGCGGATCGGTGCGTAGCTGGTTCTACTGGCCGGGCACGGCGATCTGCGGATTCCTGGCGCGCGTCCTGTGGGGGGCTCGCGTGGAGGGCGACGAGCACATCCCGCGCACGGGCCCGTTCATCCTCGTGTCGAACCACTGCTCGAATCTCGACCCGGAGATCCTGGGCTGGGCGATCGGCAAGCGGACGAACCGCCTGATCCACTTCATGGCCAAGGCCGAGATGCGCTCATGGCCGATCCTCGGCTGGCTCGCCAGCCAGTCGGGCGTCTACTTCGTCCGTCGTGGCGAGGGCGATCGCTCAGCGCAGCGCTTCTCGCTCGATGCGCTCGGCGCCGGGCGGCCGATCGCGCTGTTTCCGGAGGGCACGCGCTCCCGGGACGGGCACCTGAAGGCCGGCAAGTCGGGCGCCGCGTTCCTCGCGATGCGCTCGGGCGCGCCACTCCTGCCGGTCGGTATCTCCGGGACGCATCGGCTGTTCCCGGGGCGGACGCGGGTCCCGCATCCGAGCCGCGTCCTCGTGCGGGTCGGGGCGCCGTTCACGCTGTCCCACGTTCCCGACGGGCGGATCGACCGCCAGGCGCTGGCGGACGGGACCGAGCGGATCATGGCCACGATCGAAGCGCTCCTCCCGCCGAACCAGCGACGGGTCTCGTGACGATCGAGGCGTATATACCCGCGTCCCTGCGAGATCCCTAGAATTGAGCCGATGACCACCGCAACCCGACCCGACGTCCGCATCGCCGAGCGCGCCGGCTTCTGCTACGGCGTGCGCCTCGCGATCGACAAGGCGAAGCACGCGCGCTCCGAGGGCAAGGAGGTCACCACCCTCGGCCAGCTCGTCCACAACCCCGGCATCAAGGCCGACCTGTCTGATCGCGGGATCCGGACCGCCGACCTCGCCGACCAGGTCGAGGGCGGGACGCTCGTCATCCGCGCCCACGGCGTGCCGAAGTCCGAGTTCGAACGGGTGAAGGACACCGAGGGGCTGGAGGTCATCGACGCGACCTGCACCTGGGTGCTGCAGTCGCAGAAGGCGGCCCGCGAGCTGGCGGAGGCCGGCTACACCGTGTGCATCATCGGTCACGAGGACCACCCCGAGGTCAAGGGCGTGCGCTCGTATGCCGGGGAGAGCCACGTCGTCGTGGATGACATGGACCGATCCACCTGGGAGCGCGTCCCGCGCACGAAGAAGATCGGCGTCCTCAGCCAGTCGACGATCCTGCCGAACAAACTCGAGGAGTTCGCCGCCTTCTGCCTGCGCCGATGCCACGACATGCGCGTCGTGAACACGGTCTGCCCGGTCACGCTGACCCGCCAGGACGACTCGGTGAAGCTCGCCGCCGAGGTCGACGCGATGATCGTTGTGGGCGGCAAGAACAGCTCGAACACGAAGGAGCTGGCCGTGAAGTGCGCCGGGATCCAGCCGGCGACCATCCACGTTGCCGATGCGGACGAGCTCGCGGCCGAGCATGCCGGCTGGCTGCGCGACAAGCCGCGCATCGGGATCACCGGCGGGACGTCGACGCCGGAGGTCGACCTCGAGGAGGTCCGGGACCGCATCTACGCGCTGACGGCCGCCTGAGCACGATGGGGGCACCCGTCGTTGTCGTGACGCGCGTCGACGCTCGTCCCGAGCTCGTCTTCGCCGCGTTCACGTCCGCCGACGAGCTCGCTCGCTGGTGGTGGCCCCACATTCCGGACACGACCTACGCCTTCGACGCCCACCCCGGTGGCGCGTACGCGATCCGATCGGAGGCCGCCGGCATCGGGGTCGAGGGAGCGGTCGTGCGGCTCGACCCGCCGCGCCGCCTCGACCTCACGTGGCGCTGGCTGGACGACGGCGTCTCGGAGCCGGAGGAGCCCGTCACGATCACCCTCGAGTCGGACGGCGACGGCACGCTCGTCACCGTCGATCATCTGCTCGACGATGCCAACGACTCGGGTGACAGCATCCGCGAGGGCTGGGAATCGGTGCTCGGCCGCCTTCGCGAGCGGTTCGGCACCGCCTGAGCGCCACCACCCGGGACGCGCGCGGCGACCTCCTCAGGCAACCGGCTCGGGAACCAACTCGCGGAGCAGCCTTCCAAGCTTGCGACGGAGGACGCCGTAGCCAAGGCGCTGGCGGGCGATCTCGAAGTTGTGGCGCGCCCACGCCCGCTGCTTGTCCGGGTTCGCGAGGAGCGACGTCACCTCGGCGACCGTCGCATCGGTGATGGCGCCGTCGATCTCGACAAGCTTCAGCCCGAGCGGCTTGATGTCGGCAACGAACACCGGGTAGCGGTTCACGAGCACCGGGACGCCGTAGTACAGCGCCTCCAGCAGGGCGTTTCCGAATCCCTCGTACAGGCTCGGGTACGTGATCAGGTCGGCCGAGAGGTACGCGTCGTGGAGCGAGTGCGCGGGTCGGAGCGGCTTGCCCTCAAGGTCCGGTGCGAACCGATCGGCGGCGTACGCCAGGCGGACCTTGTGGTGCTCCGCAAGGCGCTCGAGCGCGACGAGGTAGTCGAGGCCCTCATCGCCGGCCGGCGACGTGATGAGCAGCACGGCCTCAGGGTCGCCGAGGCGCCCGACGAGCTCGATCGCGAGCTCGATGCCCTTGCGCGGCACGACGCGCGTCGGCTGCACGACGAGGAGGCCGTGCTCGTTCATGCCGAGCTCGCGACGGAGGCGCGCGCGGACGCCGGGATGACGGCGAGGTCGTTGCTGTTCGAAGTCGAAGACGTTGGGGACGACGATCGACTGGATCCCGCGACGGCGCTTCAGCTCGCCCGCCGCGATGCTGTTGATGCTGACGTGGCGGATCGAGGGCAGGTCAGGCGGGAACGCCTCGTCGAGCACCTCGGGCACGACGCACTGCGCGAACCGCTCGCGCTCCCACCAGTAGTCGTGGTGGTGGCCGATCGCGGGGAGCCCGGTCTCTTCCACGAGCCGTCGCAGGGCGACGCCGAGCGGCAGGTGCATCGGGATCGCCCAGGCGTTCTCCACGATCATCAGGTCGAGGTCGTTCACTCGGACCCAGTCGCGCAGGACGGGCAGGAGGAGGTCGGCAAGCCGGTCGATCTCGGCGCGGACGGCGACCGGGTCACTGTCGGGGTCGAAGGCCGCATCGGTCGCGCGGGCGGCGGGCGGCCACGTGAAGTGCATCGGCGGCACCAGGCGCGCCTGGTAGCGAAGCGCGTCGACCTCGCCGGCACAGAGACGCAGATCGTGGCCCGCCTTCTCGAGGACCGTCTCCCACTTCGCGGTCTCGAACGTCACGCCGTCAACGCCGGCCAGGCGCGTGGCGGCGATCCCGATCTGCACGCACCGATCGTAGGCGATGCGGCCGAGGCTAGACTCCTCCGATGCCCTCGCTGCCGGTTGTCGCCATCGTGGGGCGGCCGAACGTCGGGAAGAGCACGCTCTTCAACCGGCTCATCGGGCGCCGCACGGCGATCATCTCGGACGTCGCGGGGACGACTCGCGACCGGGTTTACGGCACGTCGGAGTGGAACGGCCGGACCTTCACCGTGGTCGACACCGGCGGCCTCGAGCTGGAGCCCGGAACGAGCATCGAGGAGCGGGTTCAGGACCAGGCGCGAGTGGCGATCGAGGAGGCCGACCTCGTCCTCTTCGTCGTCGATGCGCACGCCGGGCTCGCGCCGCTCGACCACGAGGTGGCCGACCGCCTGCGTCGCGCCGAGGCGCCGGTCATCCTCGTCGTCAACAAGGGCGACAACCCCGCGCGCGAGGCCGAGGCGGTCGAGTTCTTCGCCCTCGGCTTCGATCCTTCGATCACGGTCAGTGCCCAGCACGGCCGGAACACCGGCGATCTCGCCGACCTGATCGTCGAGCATCTCCCACCGCCGACCGAGGCCGAAGCGGCGGCATCGGCCACGGAGGAGGATCTGACCGACGAGGAGCTGGCGGAGCTCGCCGAGACAGAGATGGGCGCGCCGCGGGTCGCGATCGTCGGTCGGCCGAACACGGGCAAGTCGACGTTCGTGAACCGGGTCTTCGGGTCCGAGCGGATGATCGTGTCGGACGTCCCCGGGACGACCCGCGACCCGATCGACACGGCGGTCGAGCTCGACGGCCAGCCCCTGGTTCTCGTCGACACGGCCGGCATCCGCCGGCGCGGGAGCATCGACCGCGGCATCGAGCGGTACAGCGTCCTTCGCAGCATGAAGGCGATCGACTCGGCCGACGTCGCGATCGTGATGACCGATGCGACCGAGGGCTACACGGCGCAGGACGCCCACGTCGTCGGCTACGTGCTCGAGGCCGGGAAGGGGATCGTCCTCGTCCTGAACAAGTGGGACGCGGTCGAGAAGGACGAGCACACCGCCGACCAGTGGCTGAAGCGGCTGCGGCGCGAGGCGCCATACCTCGCGTGGGCGGACATCGTGTTCGCCTCCGCGCTGACCGGTCAGCGGGTCGAGCGGATCCTGCGCGAGGCGCTGCGGGTCGCCGAGGAGCGGTACCGACGCGTGCCGACCGGGGAGCTCAACCGCCTGGTCATGGATGCCGTGCGCGAGCACCCGCCGTCACACGTCCGCAACCGCTTGCCGAAGTTCCTGTACGCCACCCAGGTCGGCGTCGCGCCGCCGACGTTCGTCGCCTTCGTCAACGACCCGTCGCTCGTCCACTTCAGCTACCGGCGCTATCTCGAGAACCGGATCCGCGACGTTCACGGCTTCCTGGGCACACCGATCCGCTTGATCCTTCGCCAGCGCGAGTCGGAGGAGTCCGCCCGCCGCAGCTCCCGTCCGCGCCGGCGCCTTGCCCGAAAGAAGTGACCGCCGCCAGGGATCAGTGATCGGCTGGGGCCCGACGCGAAGCGCGCTCCTCGCGGCGGCGTGCGAGGCGCATGAGGCCCTCGCCGTAGATCACCGTCGCGGCAACGCTCAGCCCGGCGTCTCGATCCTGCGTCCCGCGATGCGCATACAGGCCGCGGAGCACGCAGAGGGCGTCGAAGAGGTCGTTGTCGCGGGGCTGAGGCTGCATGATCGACTTTGACGTCGGCACGCCCGGGTTCGTTGCGCCGATGCCGGGGTATTCTCCGAGCGCATGACCGATCAGATCGGGGTCATCGGCGCGGGAGCGTGGGGGACGACGCTGGCGGTGCTTCTGGCCGAGGCCGAGCGGCCGGTCAGCCTGTGGACGCACTCCGCCGAGTCGGCGGAGCGGCTGGAGCGTGCACGCGCGAACGAGCGGTACCTGCCGGGCATCGTCTTTCCGCCGAACCTGCGCGTCGTCACCGACGAGAGCTACCTCGCGGAGCCGCATCGCTTCTTCGTGCTCGCGACGCCGTCCGCGCACCTGCGCGGCACCCTGCGACGGCTCGCGCCGGTCCTCCACCCGGATGCGGCCCTGCTGAGCGTCGTGAAGGGCATCGAGGAGGGAACCCACCTGCGCATGAGCGAGGTCGCGGAGCAGGAGCTCGTCGGGCGGCGAATCGCCGCGCTGTCGGGACCGAACCTGGCACGCGAGATCGCCGCCGGCAAGCCGGCCGGCTCGGTGATCGCGTCGAGCGACCACGACCTCGCCGCGGAGCTCGCATCGGTCCTCTCGTCCGAGCGCTTCCGGGTCTACACGAACCCCGATCTCGTCGGTGTCGAGCTCGCCGGGGCCCTGAAAAACGTCGTGGCGCTCGCTGCCGGGACCGTCGACGGACTCGGATTCGGCGACTCCGCCAAGGCGGGGATCATCACCCGCGGCCTGGCCGAGATGACACGGCTCGGAGTCGCGGCGGGGGCGCAGCCCCTGACGTTCGCCGGGCTCGCGGGGGTCGGCGACCTGATCGCGACGTGCATGTCGCCCCTGTCGCGCAACCGACGCGCCGGCGAGCTCATCGCGTCCGGCGTGCCGTGGCCCGAGGCGGGGGAGAAGCTCGCGGGCGTGGCCGAGGGCGTCGCGACCGTGTCCGGTGCGCTCGAGCTCGCCGCCGAGCACAACGTCGAGATGCCGATCGCGGAGCAGGTGCGCGCGGTCGTCTTCGACGGCCTGCCGCCACTCGCGGCCGTCGCCGAGCTCATGTCGCGCAGCGTGAAGGACGAGCTCGAGCAGGCGTCGTCCATGGGTTGATGGCGCGCCCGCTTCGCTTCGGCATCTCGATCGTGCCGACCGCGACCGACTTCGGCTCGATCGTCGAGCAGGTCCGCGCGGCGGAGGACGGCGGGCTCGAGCTTGTCGGCATCCAGGACCACCCGTATCAGCGCCGCTTCCTCGACACGTATGCCCTGCTCGCCAACCTCATCGCGCGAACGGAGCGCGTCCGATTCTTCCCCGACGTCACGAGCCTCGCGATGCGCGACCCGCCGATGATCGCCAAGGCCGCGGCGTCGCTGGACGTGATGAGCGGTGGCCGCTTCGAGCTCGGCCTGGGCGCGGGCAACTTCTGGGACGCCGTCGAGGGCATGGGCCGGCCACGGCGGACGAACCGTGAGGCGTTCGCCGCGCTGGAGGAGGCGATCGCGATCATTCGGGCCGCGCTCGACGTCGGTCCGGAGAAGCGGGTCGTGCGCGGCCCCGGGCCGTTCTTCCCGGTTCCGGGCTATCCGGCCGGTCCGCCTCCGGCGCACCGCGTCGGCATCTGGCTCGGGGTGTATCGGTCCCGCGGGCTGCGCCTCGTCGCGCAGCAGGCCGATGGCTGGATCCCGTCGCTCGGCTACGTCGGGCTCGACGACCTGAAGCGGGCATCGGCGACGATCGACGCCGAGGCGCGCGCCGCCGGGCGCGATCCCGACGACATCACCCGGCTGCTGAACATCGGCGGCCTGATCGGCGACGTCGAGCGCAGCGACGTGCCGCTGGCGGGGCCGGTCGACCATTGGGTCGAGACGCTGGCGCGCTGGGCGACCGAGCTCGGCACCGACTCCTTCGTCATCTATCCCGCCGACGGCAGCGCCGACCAGGTGCGGCGGTTCGCGGCCGAGGTCGCCCCGGCGGTGCGGGAGCACCTCGGCCGCTAGGTCCGTGGCCTACATCAGGCCGACGATGTGACCCTCCGGGTCGGTGAAGAGGGCGATCGTGGTCTCCGGCGCGACCTCGGTGAGCGGCATGATGACGCGCCCGCCGGCCTCCTCGACCTTGCGGAGGGTCGCGTTCGGGTCATCGGTGCTGACGTAGAAGGTCACGTGTCCGTCCCCACCGTTCTGCGTCGGTCCGATGCCGGCGCTCAGCTCGCCCTGGCGCAGCATGCCGTAGCCGCCGGGGTTGTTCGTGTCGAGCTCCCAGCCGAACACGTCGCCGTAGAACTTCTGCAGCTTCGGGCCGTCCTTCCCGGCGACCTCGACGTGGATGATCTTGGCTCCCATGGGAATGCGGTCTCCTTCCAGATTGTGCTCGGGACCGATGCCGTCATCGGCCGCTCGACAATTCGACGTTCGGAGACCGCTGAAATCGACAGGCGCGAGTTGGACCTCGGAACCGGCGCTCGTATACTGGCCGCGATCCTCGCTCGGTCGGGGCGTGGCGCAGTCTGGCAGCGCACTTGGCTGGGGGCCAAGGGGTCGGAGGTTCGAATCCTCTCGCCCCGACCACTACCGTCCTAGGTCGCCTCACGCAGGTGATACGGGACGTCGGCCACGATCGTGTTCGGCCGCGTGAAGAGCCGGAGCTTCAGGCGCAGGGCCGTCTGGTTGTGGAGCAGGTTCTCCCACCAGTGGCGCGGCACGAACTCGCTGAGCACGACGAGCACCGGCCTCGACGGGTCATGGCGCTGGATGACGTCGAGGTAGGCGAGCAGCGGGCCGATGAGTGCCCGGTACGGCGACTCGATGACGACGAGCTCGGCGCCGCCGGACCAGTCCGGCCAGTGGCGACGCATGTCGTCGGCCCCGTCCGCGTCGTTCGTGACGTGGACGGCAATCGCCTCGGGCGAGATCGAGTTCGCGAACGCGATCGCCTGCCTCGCCGGCTCGTCGAGCCGCGCGACCGGGACGATGACGATCGGCTTCGTGGCGGCCGCGCCGCCCGGCGGGATGCGCTCGAGGTGGAGGCGGGCGTCGACGGCGCGGTAGTGGCTGCGAATGGCGAGCATGAGCGTCACGAGGATCGGGATCGCGATGACGACCATCCACGCCCCCGCCAGGAACTTGCTCTCGATGACGATCAGCGCGATCACGCCGGTCGTCAGCGCGCCGATGCCGTTGATCGCGAGGCCGCGAGCCCAGCCCGCCTCTCGCCGGCGCCACCAGCGCACGACCATGCTCGACTGGGACAGGGTGAAGGCGAGGAAGACGCCGAGCGTGTAGAGCGGGATGAGGGCCGTCACGCTGGCACCGAAGACGACGAGCAGCAGGCCGGCGAGGCCGGACAGCGCGACGATTCCGGTCGTGAAGGCGAGCCGCTCGCCACGAAAGGCGAACTGGCGCGGCATGAACCCGTCGCGCGCCATGAACGACGACAGACGGGGGAAGTCCGCGAACGCGGTGTTTGCCGCGAGTGCCAGGACCAGCACCGTTGCCAACTGGATGAGGATGAAGAAGATCCCGTCCCCGACGATCGCCTCCGCGATCTGCGCGAGGACCGTCACTTCCTCGGACGGGTCGGGGACGATTCCGAGCGTGCTGGCCATGAAGCTGATGCCGAGGAAGAGCGTCGCGAAGATCGCGGCGGCCCACACGAGCGTGATCCGCGCATTGCGCCACTCGGGCGGCTTGAACGCCGGCACGCCGTCGGAAATTGCCTCGACGCCGGTGAGCGCCGCCGCGCCCGAGCTGAACGCGCGCAGCACGAGGAAGATGCTCAGTGCCTGGAGCGGGCCTTCGGCCGACAGCCACTCCGGCGGTGGCGTGTAGTCCGGGAACGTTCCGGTTGCCAGCCGCGCGAGGCCGATCCCGACCATGCCGATGATGAGGACGATGTACAGGTACGTCGGCGCCATGAAGATCGTCCCCGACTCGCGGATGCCACGCAGGTTTCCGAGCATGAGGATCGCGACGATCGCGAGGGCGATGAGCACGCGCTCGGGGAACAGCTCCGGGATGACCGAGGTGATCGCCGCGACCGCCGCGGAGACGGACACGGCGACGGTGAGCGTGTAGTCGATGAGGAGCGCGGCACCCGCGATGAGACCGGCAGTTGGGCCGAGGTTGTCGCTGGAGACGAGGTAGCTGCTCGCGCCGTTGGGGTAGGCGCGGATCGTCTGCCAGTAGCTCGTCGCGACGATCGCCAGCACCGCGCAGATCAGGATCGTCAGGGGCATCGTCAGGCTGATCGCGCCGATCCCCGCCAGGACGAGGATGCGCATCATCTCCTCGGTCGCGTAGGCCGA
Source organism: uncultured bacterium (assembly GCA_965652075.1). Lineage (GTDB taxonomy): Bacteria > Chloroflexota > Limnocylindria > QHBO01 > QHBO01 > JACDBZ01. The sequence goes on along the minus strand of CBFGTN010000012.1, from coordinate 4,848 downwards.
GGAGCTGATGTTGTCGCTGCTGAAGATCGCGAGCGCCTTCAGCTTCGTCAGGCGCTCGTGCTCCTCGCGCTCGCTGCTGATCGGTCGGCCGATGAGCCAGGTGCGGAGCTGGCGCAGTCCGACCTTCCACCCGTGCCGATCGAGGATCGTGCGCTCGGTGGCGATCAGCTCGCCTTCGTCCCCCCGCTGAAACAGCTCCTCGTACGGACGAACGCGCCGGATGTAGGTGTCGCCGGGGCGCCGGCCCTGTCGCGTCTCGGTGACCTCGAGGCGCGGGTCGATGCGTCGCTCCGCCATCCGCTCCTCAGCGAGCGGCCGCGACCGCGACCGGGAGGAAGGTCAGCTCGGCATCGAGATCGGCCGGCTCAACGAGTTCGACCTGGACCCCTGCACGCTTCGCGAGCTGAAGCGCGGCAGGAAGGAGGCGTCGCGCTTCCGGCACCTGGACCGTCACCCGCGTCGCGCCGCCGTTCGCGACGACGTCGATCGCCGCTCGGAGCGAATCGAGTACGCTGCCGATCTGGGCAGGTTCAACGTGACCGGACGTATCCACGCGTCAACCGTCGCACCGCGCACCAAGAGGCGGGCTAGACGACCCCGCGTTCAGCGCTCAAGAAGCGCTCAAGGTCCGTCGCCGGCGAGCTCCTCGGCGTCCCGGACGCGGTACCCAACCCCTGGTTCCGCCACGATGAGCCGCCGCAGCGCTCCATCGGGATCCGCCGCGGCGAGCTTTCGGCGGATCGCCGCGACGTGGACGTGCAGGTAGTGGTTCTCGGATGCGTACTCCTGGCCCCAGACGGCGCGCAGGAGGCGCGCACGGCTGGCGACGCGCCCGGCATGCGCGAGCAGCACCTTGAGGAGCTCGTACTCCCTGGGGGTGAGGCTCACGTCCTGGTCGTCCACGGCCACATGCCTCGTCGCCGGGTCCAGCAGGAGCGGACCGATGCGGACCTCACCACTCGCCTCCGCGGCCGGTCCGAGCGACCGGCGCATCGCGGCCCGCAGGCGGGCGTGGAGCTCGGCGACGCCGAACGGCTTGGTGAGGTAGTCGTCCGCGCCGGCGTCGAGCGCGGCGACCTTATCGCGCTCTTGGTCGCGCGCCGAGAGCACGAGGATCGGTGTCGACCCGTCGCCGCGAATGCGATGGATGACCGCGAGGCCGCTGATGCCGGGCAGGCCCAGGTCGACCATGACCAGGTCGGGACGCCGCTGCTCCCAGCGACGCAACGCCGTCTCGCCGTCCGCCGCCTCGGCGACGCGGTAGCCGCGCGCCGCCAGGTTCGCGGCCACCATCCGACGAGTTGGCTCGTCGTCCTCGACCAGGAGGATCTCGGGACCGGTCCCCGTCATGCGCTGGATCCCGGACCGGCGGGAGCGGCGGGCACGCGGATCGTGATCGCCAGGCCGCCGAGGTCACTCATCGCGGCCCGAACGGTTCCGCTCATCGCCTCCACCAGCCCGCGGACGACGGTCAGCCCGAGCCCCACGCCCTGCCGCGACGCGGCCGGAGACCCGGGCGCGCGGTAGAACCGATCGAAGAGGCGAGGGAGCGCGTCCGGCGCCACCCCCGGCCCGGAGTCCTCGACGTGGATCTCCACGTCGTCGCCTGCGGCATCGGCGCTGACGAGGATCCGCGCGTCGGGTGCGCTGTGGGTCGCGGCGTTGTCGATGACGTTCGTCAGCGCCTGGCTGAGGAAGACCTGGTCGACGGTCACGGCCGGCAGGTCGTCGGGGATCCGCACGGTGAGCCGGCCGCCCAGCTGCGGCCGATAGCGCTCGAGGATCGGGTCAAGCAGCTCGCCGAGCGGCGTGACCTCGAGCTCGGACACGAGGGCTCCGGACTGGATCCGTCCCATGTCCAGGAGCGAGCCGACAAGCCGGTTCAATCGCTCCGCCTCCTCGTCGATGGCCCGCGCGGCCGCCCGCCGCTCCTCGTCGTCGAGCTGGATCGCCGGGTCGGCGACGCTGCCTGCCGCGGCCCGGATCGCCGCGAGCGGCGTGCGAAGGTCGTGCGACACCGAGTCGAGCAGGGCCGATCGCAGCTCATCGCTGCGGCGCTCGACCTCGGCGTCCGCCGCCGCGGCCGCCAGCCGGTCCCGGCGGACCGCCTGTGCCACCTGGTCGGCGGTCGTCGCCAGGAGCCGCGTCTCCTCGATCGTCGGCTCGCCCTGGGTCGCTGGTCGCTCAGCCCAGAGCGACCCGATCTCCGTGCCGTCGGCAACCAGCACGACCCGGTACCTCGCCGCTCTCGCCGGCTCGCCGGCTCCGGTGTGGATCCGCACCCACGTCGCCGTGTCCTCCGGGCGCCCGCGCTGCAGGACGGCGTGCGTGCCGACGGGCCCAAGGGCATCCTCGGACGCGGCCACCCCGATCGGGCGCTCGGTCGCGATCCTCAGGCCGAGACTGACCCACGCGCGCGTCATCCCCGCGTCGGCGCGGACCCGCTCCATGACCGTATCGATCGCGCCCGAGAGCTTTGGCGCCGTCGCGAGCTCGCGCGAGATCGCGAAGAGCGCGCGCGCCTCGCGCTCGCGTCGCGCCGCCAGCTGCTCGCGCTCGCGCTGCGCTCCCCCCAGCCGGCCGATGACGACGCCGACGAAGAGGAGCAGGAAGAGCGTGATCAGCTCTTCGGGGCGGGCGACGGTGAGCGTGAACCGGGGTTCGACGAACAGCAGGTTGTAGATGACGAATGCGCCCAGGGCGGCCAGCAGAGCGGCGGCCGTGCCGTGCCTGACCGCGACGACGGCCACGCCGAGCAGGTAGATGCTGCTCGCGTGATCCACGCCGAGCGTGTCCTCGAGCACCCAGACGACCAGTGTCGTGGCGGCGAGCGCCGCGAGGACCTCGAGCACCCCCCGACCGCGGATGTGCACAGCTGCATCGTACGAGCGACGGCCGCGGGCTACGCCTCGAGGACGAACAGCAGGATCGTGCGCGTCATTCTCCGCTGGTACGTCTCGTACAGCGGGAACTCGCGCGTCACGAGCTTCCACAGCCGCGTGACGGCACGGGCCTTGCCGGTCCGGCGCCCCGTCGTGGTCAGGCGGACCTGCATCAGCGCGTGACGCGCACGATCCGGTCGCCAGGGCCGTTCGAGGTCGAGACGTAGAGCGCGCCGCCCGGACCGATGACGGCCGCTCGGAGCCGGCCGAACCGCCGGTCGAGCAGCGTCTCCACGAACGTGACCGAGCCGGACGACGAGACGGAGAATCGCCGCAGGTCCTCCTCCTTCAGCGTGCTCACCACGAGGTCGCCCTCCCAGTCGCCCCAGCCCGAACCGATGAGGACCGTCGCTCCCGAGGTCGCCAGCGTCGGCGATCCGGATGCCCATGCCGGCGGCAGGTAGTCGGAGGCGGGCCCGCATCCGTCGGGAATCGGCCCCGGATCGGACGCTCCGGTGAGACACGGGTACCCGTAGTTCCCGCCGGGGACGATGACGTTCACCTCGTCGTTGACATCGGTCCCGTGCTCCGCCGCAAGCACGAGGCCGGAGGTCGACAGCGCGATGCCCTGCGGATTCCGATGGCCGAGGCTGTAGACGGCCGAGCCGAACGGGTTGTCGTCCGGGATCGAACCGTCGCGCTCGAGCCGCAGCACCTTGCCGTTGGGCGACTCTGGATCCTGGGCGCGGTTGGCGCCAGCGGCCTGGTTGGCATCGCCGATCGTGACCCAGAGGTACCCGTCCAGCACCTCGACCGCGCAGCCCTGGTGCGATGGCCCGCCGACGGCCTCGCCGATCGGGACGACCTCGAAGGGCGCCAGCGACCCGTCGGAGGCGAGCGACGACCGCAGCAGCTCGACGCGCCATGGGTCGCCTGCGTCGCCACCGGGATCGCGCGAGGCGCAGACGAACACGGCCTCGCCGTCGATCGCGATCCCCATGAGACCGGACTCGGCCTCCGCCCGGACGTCCGGGACGACGGTGGAGGAGAGCAGCGCCGCATCGGGCTCACCCGACGCGAACACGAGCACCTGGCCGGCGCGCTCGGTCACGATCATCCGGCCATCCGGAGCGAAGGCGAGGTCCCAGGGGTGCTCGAGGCCCGTCTGCACGACGTCGGTGCGAACCGGATCGAACGGCCGGACCACGACGAGGACGACCCCGGACAGCACGAGCAGTCCGGCGACGATTGCGCCGGACATGAAGAAGCGGCTGGCGAGCGCCCGATTGGGCACCGACAGCCGCCTATGCGACGGGGAAGCCGAGGTTACTCGGTCGCCCTGACGTTCGTCGCGCGGGGACCACGGGGGTTGGACTCGACGTCGAAGCTCACGCTCTCGCCGCCGACGAGCCGGTCGAAGTCGACCGAGTCGCTCAGCCCGTCGCGGTGGAAGAAGTAGTCCTTCCCGTCCTCGCCGGTGATGAAACCGAAGCCGCGGTCGGCGACGACCTTCTTGACAGTGCCATTGGCCATGAGAGGCCTCCTAACGGTAGGCGGTTAGGGTACTCCGTCCCGGCTGAATCCGTGACGCACCCCGTCGCCATTGGCTCAGGGCCCACGCGGCGAGGCCAGATCCGCCGTGTACGATCGCGCCGGATGGCCGATCTTCCGGGCACCGGCCCGTTCGCCCTGCGCGCACGGCTGCTCTCACCGCTGGCCGACGGCGGCGTGCTCGACGAGTACGACGGGCTCGTCGACGTCGATGCCGGCGGCCGAATCGTCCGGGTCGAGCGGTGGCGCGACGACGCCCCGTCGGAAAGCGCCATCGACCTGCGCCCGCTCGTCCTCCTTCCGGGCCTCGTCGACCTGCATGCCCATCTGCCGCAGCTGCCGAACGCGGGTCTCGGGGCGGGGCTCGACCTGCTGACCTGGCTGGACCGATACATCTTCCCGCTCGAGCGCGCGT
>CBFGTN010000011.1:0-47595 GCA_965652075.1 uncultured bacterium | reverse complement strand
CCGCCGTGGCCGAGGAGGCCGCCGTCGCGGTCGCCGCGCCCGCAGCGTCCGAGGCTGCCGTGGCCGCTGAGCCGGTGGCGCCGACCGAGGAGGCGGCTCCTGCCGCCGTCGCCGAAGACGCTCCGGTCGCCGTCGCCGATGCTCCGGCTCCGCCGTCGGTCGAGCCGGAGGCGGAGACCGCGTCCGCGCCGGAGGCCGATGCCGACGCGGCAGCGCCCGCGGAGGCCGCTCCCGAGCCGGAGGTCGCTGGGCAGGCCGTCGCCGCCGAGACCGCGGCCGAGCCCGAGGCGGAGAGCGCGCCCAAGCCCGCCGCCAAGCCGGCGGCGAAGCGCGCGACGAAGGCCTCGAGCCGGTCGACTAGCGCGGCTGCCAAGACGACGACGCGGACGCGCAAGGAGCCCACCAAGAAGACGGCCGCGAAGCCCGACGCGAAGTCCAAGGCCGCCGACGAGCCCGCATCGGATGCGGCAGACGCTGCGCCGGAGGAGGGCTGACCGATGCTGATGCCAAAGCGGGTCAAGCACCGGAAGGTCCAGCGTGGGCGGCGTGCCGGCATGGCGAAGGGCGGCACGACCGTGAGCTTCGGCGACTACGGCCTGATGGCGGAGGAGGTCTGCTGGCTCACGAGCCGCCAGATCGAGGCCGCCCGGCGGGCGATGACCCACCACATCAAGCGTGGTGGCCGCGTCTGGATCCGGGTCTTCCCGGACAAGCCGGTCACGAAAAAGCCGGCCGAGGTCCGCATGGGCTCCGGCAAGGGCGCGCCGGACCACTGGGTGGCGGTGGTCAAGCCCGGTCGAGTGATGTTCGAGATGTCGGGCGTCCCCGAGCCCATCGCGCGCGAGGCGATGCGCCTCGCCGGCCACAAGCTGCCGATCAACACCCGGTTCGTCGTCAAGGAGGGCCTCGAGCATGGACATCAGTGAGGTGCGAGCCCTCTCCGACAAGGACCTGGAGGGCGCGCTGCGTGACGCGAAGCAGGAGCTGTGGAAGATCCGCTTCGACATCGCCACGCGACAGGAGAGCAACTACAGCAGGCTGCCGGCGACCCGCAAGCGGATCGCCCGCATCCTGACCGTGATGACCGAGCGTCAGCACGCGGCCGAACGTGCCGCCGCCGACGCCGAGAAGGCCAGCTGACATGCAGGGCAAGCGAAGGACGAAGGTCGGACGCGTCGTGTCCGACAAGATGGACAAGACAGTCGTCGTCAGTGTCGAGCGGCTGCGCCGCCACCCGATCTACAAGCGGGTCGTGCGGCTGAGCAGCAAGTTCAAGGCGCACGACGAGGAGAACAGCGCCAGGGTCGGCGACACCGTGCGCATCGAGGAGAGCCGCCCGCTCTCCCGCGAGAAGCGCTGGACGGTCGTCGAGGTCGTCGCGCGCGGCTCCCACGAGGAGCTCATCGACGGGACGGAGCAGGCGTGATTCGCCAGTACAGCCGCCTGCGCGTGGCGGACAACTCCGGCGCGCGGACGCTCCAGTGCATCACCGTCATCGGCCGCTCGACGAGCGATACGGCCGAGGTGGGCGACGTGATCGTGGCGAGCGTCAAGCAGGCGCTGCCGAACTCGGGCGTCAAGAAGGGCGACGTCGTTCGCGCGGTCGTCGTGCGCACGACGAAGGAGTACGGCCGCCCGGACGGCAGCCACATCCGCTTCGACGAGAACGCCGCCGTCCTGATCAACGCGCAGGGCAGCCCGCGCGGCACGCGGATCTTCGGGCCGGTGGCGCGTGAGCTCCGCGAGCGCAACTACATGAAGATCGTGTCGCTCGCACCGGAGGTGCTGTAGATGGACGTGCGCAAGGGAGACACCGTCCTCGTGCTGGCGGGCAAGGACCGCGGCAAGCGCGGCACCGTCGACCGCGTCGAGAAGACGAAGCGCGGCTACGGCGTGGTGGTGCCGGGCATCAACATGGCGCGCCGCCATCAGCGCGCGCGCTCGCGGACCCAGCCGGCCGGCATCCTTGACCTGCCGGTGCCGATCCACATCAGCAACGTGCAGGTCGTCTGCCCGCGCTGCAACCAGCCGACCCGGATCGCCCATGGGCGGCTCGAGGGCGAGCACGCGCGACGAACGCGCCTGTGCAAGAACTGCGGCGAGCAGATCGAGGTGGCGAAGTGAGCGCCGACGAGGCGAAGACGGCCCGGCGCCGTCGTCCGGCCGCGACGGAGCCCGAGGCAGCCGCGCAGGTCGCGGACGCGCCCGAGACGAACGACGCGAACGCGACGGCCGAGGCCGCGGCGCCCGCCACGCGCGCTGCCGCGACGAACGGGTTCCGGCGCCCGGAGTACCACGGCCTGCGTCAGCGCTACCACGACGACGTCGTGCCGGCGCTCCGCCGCGAGTTCGGGTACGCGAACGAGATGCAGATCCCGCGGCTGGAGAAGGTCGTCGTGAACATCGGCCTGGGCGAGGCGATCGCCAACGCCAAGGCGCTCGACGCGGCCGTCGGCGACCTGACGACGATCACCGGCCAGAAGCCGATCGTGACCCGCGCACGGCGCAGCATCGCCCAGTTCCGGCTTCGCACCGGGATGCCGATCGGCGCAAAGGTGACGCTCCGCGGGCAGCGGATGTACGACTTCCTCGAGCGCACGCTCGCGCTCGCGCTGCCGCGCATCCGCGACTTCCGCGGCATCCCCACGCGCTCGTTCGACGGGCGCGGCAACTTCAGCCTCGGCCTGCGCGAGCAGCTCGTCTACCCGGAGATCGACTACGACCGGATCGACCGGCTGCGCGGGCTCGAGATCAGCATCGTGACCACGGCGAAGACCGACGAGGAGGGGCGCAAGCTCCTCGAGCTCCTCGGCATGCCGTTCCAGAGCGCCTGACGGCGAGCAGGAAGGACGAAGACCACCAGATGGCAAAGAAGTCGATGATCGCCAAGGCGAAGCGCGGATCGCGCTTCCCCGTGCGCGAGCACAACCGCTGCCAGGTCTGCGGCCGGCCGCGGGGCTACATGCGGCGCTTCGCGATGTGCCGCATCTGCTTCCGGGAGCGGGCCCTGCTCGGCCAGCTGCCGGGCGTGACGAAGTCGAGCTGGTAGCGGCTCGAAGGACCACGGGTCGCCGGAGTCGGCGGCCACCATCAGCGGCAGGCGCCTCCGCCACGGAGCGGGAGCGAACCACCGCCGAGGAGATGAACGAAGACCGACATGAACGTGACTGATCCGATCGCCGACATGCTGACGCGGATCCGCAACGCCAGCGCGGCACGACACAAGGAGCTCACCCTCCCGTCGTCGCGGATGAAGCGTGAGATCGCGCGCATCCTCGCCGAGGAGGGCTTCATCGAGAGCTTCGAGACGCAGGCCGATCCCGTCCAGGATCGGCTCACCCTGCGCCTGAAGTACGTCGAGGGCCGCACCCCGGTGGTGAGCGGCCTGAAGCGGATCAGCAAGCCCGGTTTGCGCGTCTACGCGCGCAAGACCGAGATTCCCCGCGTCCTCGGGGGCCTCGGCCTCGCCATCCTCTCCACCTCCCACGGGGTCATGACGGGCACGGACGCCCGGAAGCAGAACCTCGGCGGCGAGGTCCTCTGCTACGTCTGGTAAGGAGCGAACGGATGTCACGAATCGGACGGATGCCGATTCCGCTCCCGGACGGAGTGGACGTCGCGCAGGAGGGGAACCGGGTGACCGTGAAGGGCCCGCTCGGGACGCTCGAGCGCGAGCTGCACCCCGAGATGCGCCTCGAGCGCGAGGACTCGGAGCTGCGGATCGTGCGCCCGAGCGACGAGCCGCGTCATCGCGCGCTCCACGGGCTCACGCGGACGCTGGTCAACAACATGGTCACGGGGGTGACGAGCGGCTTCACGAAGAACCTCGAGATCAGCGGCGTGGGATACCGCGCGCAGCTGCAGGGGCAGAAGCTCGTCCTCGCCCTCGGGTACTCGCACCCGGTGGAGGTCGATCCGCCGCCGGGCATCGAGTTCCGCGTCGAGACCCCCACGCGGCTCGGCGTCTTCGGCGCCGACAAGGAGCTCGTCGGCCAGACCGCCGCGTACATCCGCTCGCAGCGCAAGCCCGAGCCGTACAAGGGCAAGGGCATCCGCTACGCGGGTGAGCAGATCCTCCGCAAGGCCGGCAAGGCCGGCAAGGTCGGGGGAGCGTAGGAGAGACCGATGACGACGCCATCGCGCGACGCGCTCCGGCGCAAGCGCCACGAACGACTCCGGCTGCGCATCAGCGGCAGCGCGGATCGGCCGCGCCTGTCGGTCTTCCGCAGCGCGAAGTACATCTACGCCCAGGTCATCGACGACGCGTCCGGCCGCACCCTCGCGGCCGCCTCGAGCCGCGAGAGCGGCATCGGCGGCGCCACGAAGGTCGAGGCTGCGCGATCCGTCGGTCGGGCCCTCGCCGAGCGGGCGAAGGCCGCCGGCGTGAGCTCGGTCGTGCTCGACCGGGGCGGTTACCAGTACCACGGGCGGGTCCGCTCGCTCGCCGAGGGCGCCCGCGAGGGCGGCCTCAACCTGTAGCGAGAGGAGCGAAGCGAATGGCACGGATCGATCCGTCCAAGCTCAACCTGGACGAGAAGGTCGTCCAGATCAACCGCGTCGCCAAGGTCGTCCAGGGCGGTCGCCGATTCAGCTTCAGCGCGGTCGTCGTCGTCGGCGACGGCAACGGCATCGTCGGCGCCGGCATCGGCAAGGCCGGGGAGGTGCCCGAGGCGATCCGCAAGGGCGTGGAGGATGCGAAGAAGCACCTGATCAAGGTCCCGCTCGTCGGCTCGACGATCCCGCACGAGGTGCACCGGCACTTCGGCGCGGCGAAGGTCATGCTCAAGCCGGCGAGCGCCGGAACGGGCGTCATCGCCGGCGGGTCGGTGCGATCCGTCGTCGAGGCGGCCGGCATCCGCGACCTGCTCAGCAAGGCCCAGGGCTCGACGAACCCGATCAACGTCGTCCGCGCCACGATGGAGTGCCTGGCCGCGCTGCGGTCGGCCGACGACATCGCGGCGCTGCGAGGCAAGACCGCAGAGCAGCTGCTGGGCAAGCGCGGCGCCGAGCTGGCGCGCACGCCGCACGAGGTGCCCGAGCGCCGCGAGCCGATGAACGTCGGGGGAGGCGGCCGTGGCCGCTAGCACGAAGCCGGCGATCAGGGTCACCTGGGTCCGATCGACGATCGGGCACAAGGCCGCCGCGCGCGGGACGATCCGCGCGCTCGGACTGCGCCGGCTGCACCAGACGGTCGAGGTCGCCGACACTCCCGAGATGCGAGGGATGCTGCGCCGCGTCGCCTTCCTGATCGAGGTCAGCGAGGCGGACGCTGGCGGGGCCGCGCCCGACGAAGGGAACTCGAAGTGAAGCTCCATGATCTGCACCCGGCCCCCGGGTCGCGGAAGCCGCCGCGTCGCGTCGGCCGCGGCCACGGCTCCGGCCGCGGCAAGACCGCGGGCCGCGGGACGAAGGGCCAGAAGTCGCGCGCCGGCGGCAACCTGCCGGCATGGTTCGAGGGCGGCCAGACGCCGCTCCACATCCGCACGCCGAAGCTTCACGGCTTCCGCAACCGCGCCCGTGTCGAGTACGCGCCGATCAATCTCGCGCGTCTCGGCGACGTCGCGCGCGGCACGCTCGTCACGCCGGACGTGCTCGCGCACGACGGCCTGATCGCGGACACGAAGCGCCCGGTGAAGATCCTCGGGGTCGGGGATGCGCCGGCCGGGATCACGATCCACGCCCACGCGTTCAGCCGCTCCGCGCTCGACAAGCTCGGCGCCGCCGGCTCGACGACGCAGCTGCTGTCGTGGCCGGACAACGCGCCGATCGACGAGCGCCCCGGCCGACCCGAGGGCAAGCGCGCCGAGCGCCGCCGCGCCGGGATCGAACGCGCCGAGCGCGTCGCCGCCGGCGGCGACGCCGCGCCCGTCACACCGGCCGGAAAGCGCACGAAGGCCGTTGCCAACGACGATGACGCCGAGGAGGCGTCGCCCGCAGCCGAGACCGAGGAGGACGAGCCCGCCGCCGAGGCGAGCGAAAGCGAGCCGGTGGCTTGATCGAAACGGTCGTCACCGCCTTCCGAGCTCCGGACATCCGGAGCAAGCTGCTCTTCACGCTCGGGATCCTGCTGGTCTTCCGGGCGCTGACGAACGTCCCGATCCCGAACGTGAACACGGAGGCGCTCGCCAACCTGTTCACGGACAACCCGCTGCTCGGGATCCTCAACATCTTCTCGGGAGGCGGCCTGGCGGCCGCGTCGATCATCGGCCTGGGGGTGAACCCCTACATCAACGCCAGCATCATCATGCAGCTGATGCGCGGCGTGATCCCCGCGCTCGACGAGCTGAGCCGTGAGGGCGAGTACGGGCGCAATCGCATCAACCAGTACACGCGCATGCTCACCGTCCCGCTGGCGATCGCCCAGGCGTACGGCATCAGCGTGCTGCTGAGCGCGAACGGCGTCATCCCGGCCACCGACCTGTTCAGCATCGAGACCGTCAGCCTGCTGCTGAGCTTCACCGCCGGCACGATCCTGCTCATGTGGCTCGGCGAGCTGATCAGCGAGCGCGGCATCGGCAACGGCATCAGCCTCATCATCTTCGCCGGCATCGTCGGCAGCATCCCGCAGCAGGTGGGCGGGATCGTGAGCGGGCCGGACTCGCTCGCGCGCCTCGTGCCGTTCATCGTCGTGGCGATCGTCGTCATCGCGGCGATCGTCTTCATCAACGAGGGCCAGCGCCGGATCCCGATCCAGGCGGCGAGCCGCGTCCGCGGCCGGCGGATGTACCAGTCGCAGACGACCTACCTGCCGCTCAAGGTCACGATGGCCGGCGTCATCCCGATCATCTTCGCCGTGAGCATCCTGCTCTTCCCGGCGCAGATCGCCGCCTACTTCACGGCCAGCGACATCGAGTGGGTGGCGAACGTCGCCACGTGGATCAGCACGAACCTGAACGGCCAGAACAACATCGGCCTCTACGGCGCCCTCTACTTCAGCCTCGTCGTCTTCTTCACGTACTTCTACACCGCGTTCCAGTTCCGGCCGGACCAGACCGCCGACTACCTGCGAAAGAACGGCCAGTTCATCCCCGGCATCAGGCCCGGCAAGCCGACCGAGGACTTCCTCTCGCGCGTGACGAACCGGATCACCCTCGGCGGAGCCTTGTTCCTCGGGTTCATCGCGGTGCTGCCGTACATCGTCTCGGCGATCATCCCGGGCACCCAGAACCTGCAGCTCGGCGGCACGAGCATCCTGATCATCGTGAGCGTCGTGGTCGAGACGATGAAGCAGCTCGAGGCGCAGATGATGATGCGGCACTACGAGGGCTTCATCCGATGAGCGATCCGTCACGCGGGCGGACGATCGTCCTGCTCGTCGGACCTCCGGGCGCTGGCAAGGGCACGCAGGCCACGGCCGTCTCGCGCGAGCTCGGTGTCCCGCACCTCGCGTCCGGGAACCTGTTCCGCGCGGCGATGGAGGCCGGCACGCCCCTCGGCAACGAGGCGAAGCAGTACATGGAGCGTGGCGAGCTCGTCCCCGACGCCACGACGATCGGCCTCGTGATGGAGGAGCTCGCGACGCCCGAGAAGGCGCGTGGCGTCGTCCTCGACGGCTTCCCGCGGACCGTCGCGCAGGCGCGGGCGCTCGACGAGTCGCTGGCCGCGCAGGGGGAGCGGGTGAACCGCGTCGTCTACATCGACGTCCCGGACGACCAGCTGGTGAAGCGCCTGTCGGGGCGTTGGGTCTGCCCCACCTGCGGCACGCCGTATCACGAGTTCAGCGAGCCGCCGCGTGTGCCGGGCCGCTGCGACCGCGAGGGCGACGCGCTCGTCCAGCGCGACGACGATCGCCCGGAAGTCGTCCGTGCCCGCCTGCAGCAGCAGGTTCCGCCGATGCGCGAGGTCGTCGCCCACTACGAGGGCCAGGGCGTCGTCGATCGGATCGATGGCACGCAGCCGATCGACGCCGTGACCGCCGACATCATCGCGCGACTTCGTTCCGGCGACGGCGAGCCGGGCTGACGATGCGCAGCACCGGTGCCGTGACGATCAAGCGTCCGGCCGAGATCGAGCGGATGGCCGCCGCGGGCGCGATCCTGGCGGACATCCTCGACGTCCTGCGCGCCGAGGTCCGCCCGGGGGTCACGACCGGCGACCTCGACCGGATCGCCGCGCGCATGATCGCCGACGCGGGTGCCGAGCCCTCGTTCCTGGGCTACGGCAGCAACCCGCCCTTCCCCGGCGTGATCTGCGCGAGCATCAACGACGAGGTCGTTCACGGCATCCCATCCACGCGCCGGCGCCTTGCGGACGGCGACGTCGTGAGCATCGACATCGGCTGCATCGTCGACGGCTGGCACGCCGACTGCGCCCGCACCGTGACGGTCGGCCGCGTGCCGCGCGAGGTGCAGGAGCTCGTCGACGCGACGCGCCGCGGGATGGAGGCGGGGATCGCCGCCGCCCGCGCGGGCAGCCGCCTCGGGGACGTTGGGCACGCGATCGAGTCGATCGCCCACGAGCGCGGCTACGGGATCGTGCGCCCGTTCGTCGGCCACGGCATCGGCCGCGCCATGCACGAGGACCCGCAGGTGCCGAACTACGGCCGGCCGGGCACCGGCCTGGCGATCGAGGCGGGGATGTGCTTCGCGATCGAGCCGATGTTCACGCTCGGCGCGGATGACGTCTACGTCGCGGACGACGGCTGGACCGTTCGGACGGTGGACGGGTCGCTCGCGGCGCACTTCGAGAACACGATCGCGGTCACCGCCGACGGCCCGCAGGTCCTGACGGCCCGAGCGTGACGCGCCTTGTGCCTGAGGCCGATCGTGATGTATACTCTCCGTTCGCGGGTCGCCCTGAGCGGCGGCCTTTCCGTGTGTCAATCCCCATTCGAATGTCCATCAGTTGAGACGAGGGTGCGTGCCGCTTGGCGAAGAAGGATGCAATTGAGGTCGAGGGCGAGGTGATCCTCCCCCTGCCGAACGCGATGTTCAAGGTGCGCCTGGAGAACGGGCACGAAGTGCTCGCGCACATCTCCGGCAAGCTGCGCCAGAACTTCATCCGCATCCTGCCCGGTGACACCGTCCGCGTCGAGCTGAGCCCCTACGACCTCACCCGGGGTCGCATCACGTACAGGATGAGATGAAGGTTTCTGCCTCCGTGAAGCCGCGCTGCGAGCGCTGCAAGGTCATCAAGCGCTCCGGCGTCGTGATGGTCATCTGCGTCATCCCCAAGCACAAGCAGCGACAGGGGTAGCGCGGCCATGGCACGAATCGCCGGCGTCGACATCCCCCGCGAGAAGCGGGTGATCATCAGCCTCACCTACATCCACGGCATCGGGCCGAGCTCGGCGTCCCGCGTGCTCGGAGCCGCGAACGTGTCGCCCGACACGCGCGTGCGCGACCTCACCGATGACGAGGTCAACCGCCTTCGCGAGGTGGTCGACCGACAGTACAAGGTCGAGGGCGACCTCCGTCGCGAGGTCAGCCTGAATGTGAAGCGCCTGATGGAGATCGGCTCGTACCGCGGCCTCCGCCATCGGCGCAACCTGCCCGTCCGCGGGCAGCGAACGAAGACGAACGCGCGGCAGCGCCGTGGGTCGAAGAAGACGGTCGGCATCCGCCGCAAGAAGTGATCAGGGAGTTTCATGGCAGAACGTAAGCAGCGAGGCAAGAAGCGCGAGCGGAAGAACGTGCCCGCCGGGCACGCGCACATCCAGTCGACGTTCAACAACACGATCGTGACGATCACCGACCCGACCGGGAACGTCGTCAGCTGGGGCAGCGCCGGCCTCGTGGGCTTCAAGGGCTCGCGCAAGAGCACGCCGTACGCCGCCGCGCAGACCGCCGAGCTCGCCGCCCGCCGCGCCATGGAGCACGGGATGCGCCAGATCGAGGTCTTTGTGAAGGGCCCCGGTGGCGGCCGCGAGCAGGCGATCCGCTCGCTCCAGTCGGCCGGCCTCGAGGTCACCGCGATCACGGACGTCACCCCGATCCCGCACAACGGCTGCCGCCCGCCGAAGCGGCGGAGGGTCTGACCGATGGCCCGATACAACGACGCGGTCTGCCGCATCTGCCGGCGGGAGGGGCTGAAGCTCTTCCTGAAGGGCAGCCGCTGCTACTCCCGCAAGTGCGCGTTCGAGCGCCGCAGCACGCCACCCGGCATGAACACGATGCGCCGGCGCAAGGTGAGCGAGTACGGGCTCCAGCTGCGCGAGAAGCAGAAGCTTCGGAAGAGCTACTCGGTGCTGGAGCGCCAGTTCCGCAACTACTTCGAGAAGGCGGACCAGCGCAAGGGCGTCACCGGAGAGAACCTGCTCCGAATGCTCGAGATGCGCCTCGACAACGTCGTCTTCCGCATGGGCTTCGCGTCGAGCCGCGCCCAGGCCCGCCAGCTCGTTACCCACGGCCACTTCGCCGTGAACGGGCGTCCGACGAACATCCCGAGCTACGCGACGAAGGTCGGCGACCGCGTCGAGGTGCGCGAGAGCCGTCGCGGCCGCGAGGTCTTCAAGGTCGCCGCCGAGACGATGAAGGCGGCGCAGATCCCGGAGTGGGTGAGCAGCGACCCGGCCAAGCTGTCGGGGACCGTTCTCGCCGAGCCGGCACGCGAGCAGATGCCGCCCGAGTTCAACGAACAGCTCGTCGTCGAGTACTACTCGCGCTAGGAGTCAATCTTCCTCTCATGATCGAACTCGAAACCCCACAGCAGCCGCAGCCCGCGCCCACCCCCCGGATCGAGGAGGTGGAGGCGGACGGCAACATGAGCCGATTCGAGGTGACCCCTCTCCAGGAGGGCTACGGGGTCACGTTGGGCAACGCGCTTCGCCGCGTGCTGCTCAGCTCGCTCGAGGGCGCGGCCGTCACCAGCATCCAGATCTCCGGCGTCTTCCACGAGTTCAGCACGATCGAGAACGTCAAGGAGGACGTCACCCAGATCGTCCTGAACGTCAAGAAGCTTCGTCTGCGCTCGTTCGCCCGTCACCCGATCACGCTCAAGCTCGTGAAGCGCGGCGCCGGGCCGGTGACCGCCAGCGACATCGCCGAGTCGGCGGACGTCGAGATCGTCAACCCGGACCTCGTCCTGCTCACCCTCGACTCCGACTCCGGGTCGATCGAGATGGACCTGACCGTCGAGACCGGCATGGGCTACCGCCCCGCCGAGCACACCGAGGAGATGCCGATCGGCGTCGTCCCGGTGGACGCGCTGTTCAGCCCGGTCCGCCGCGTGAACTACACCGTCGAGAAGACCCGCGTCGGGCAGATGACGAACTACGATCGCCTGTCGCTCGACATCGAGACGGACGGCACGACGACGGCCCAGGCCGCGCTGAGCCAGGCGGCCGACATCCTGGTCAACGAGTTCGGGCGGTTCGCCGAGATCGGGCGCCCCGCTTCGCCGACCGGCGAGGATGCGCCCGTCGCGTCGAGCGCCAACCTGCTGGACGCGCCGATCGAGGAGCTCGACCTCCCGATGCGGGCGTACAACAGCCTGAAGCGCAACAGCATCACGAAGATCGGCCAGGTGCTGTCCCTGTCCGACGACGAGTTCCTGCGGATGCGCAACTTCGGCCAGAAGAGCCTCGACGAGCTCAAGGAGCGCCTTGCGCTCCGCGGCTTCATCAGCCCCGACGCGACCGCGATGAGCACCGACGAGTCGGACCTGCCGGCGTCTGCGGAGCTCGACGAGGCCGCCGCCGCCGAGCTCGATCGCGAGGGCTAGCCGATGCCGCACCGGATCGCCGGGCGCAAGCTCGGGCGCACGCACGACCACCGCGTCGCGATGCTGGGCAACCTCGCTGTCGCCGTCATCCGCTACGAGCGGGTGAAGACGACGGAGGCCAAGGCCAAGGAGGTCCGGGGCATGGTCGACGGGATGATCACGCTCGCCAAGCGCGGCGACCTGCATGCGCGGCGGCAGCTCGTGAGCCGGATGCCGCACGAGCCGCTCATCGTCGAGAAGCTGATGGGCGAGATCGCGACGAAGTACGCGGATCGCCCGAGCGGCTTCACCCGCATCACGAAGCTCGGGCAGCGCGCGGGCGACGCCGCCACCATGGTCCAGATCGAGCTCGTCTGAGCGCGGACGGACCGGACGAACAGAACACCGACACGGACCGATGGCCGCCGGGGCGCGACGATGCGCGCGGGCGACGATCGAGTACGACGGGACGGCCTTCGCCGGCTCGCAGGTCCAGCCGAACGCTCGGACCGTGCAGGGGGAGCTGGAGGAGGCCCTTAACAGGCTGATCGGCGAGCGGACTCGCGTCCGTCTCGCCGGACGAACCGATGCCGGGGTGCATGCCACCGGCCAGGTCGCGGCATTCTGCCTTCCGCGGGCGATCCCGTGGGCGGGCGGCCTGCCCGAGCTGCGGCGACGGCTGAACGCCGTCCTGCCGCCGGACCTTGCCGTGCGTGCGCTGAGCTGGACCCGTTCCGGGTTCGATCCGCGGCGGGACGCGCTGTGGCGCGTCTATCGCTACCGGATCCGAACCGGGGGTGCGGCACGGCCGCTGGACCGACATCGGACCGTCGAGATCGACGGAGCCCTCGACGTCGACGCGATGCGCGCCGCCGCCGCCAGGCTCGTCGGGGAGCGGGACTTCGCGGCCCTCGGCAGCGACCCGCACGGCGCGACCGTCCGGCAGCTCGCCGAGGTGCGCGTCACGCGGCGAGGCGACCTCGTCGAGATCCGCGTGACGGCGAACGCGTTCCTTCGGCGGATGGTCCGAAGCATCGTCGCCATCCTCCTGGAGGTCGGCCGCGGCAGGCTCGCGCCGGAATCGGTCACCGAGCTCCTCGACCGACCGGGCCGCGCGCTCGACGGGCGGGCGGCACCGGCACGTGGGCTCACCCTCGAGCGCGTCGTGTACGCATCAGCCACATCGACAATCGAACGACGAACGACGAAGGCGCCCGGAGGGGCGCGAGCCAAGGCATGACCGGAGAGCAGGAGACGTGAAGACCTACGCCGTCAAGGCAAGCGAGATCGAGCGTGGCTGGTGGGTGGTCGACGCCACCGACCAGACTCTCGGCCGGCTGGCGACGCGGATCGCCACCCTGCTCGAGGGCAAGCACAAGCCGATCTACTCGCCGCACATCGACACCGGGGACCACGTCGTGGTCCTGAACGCCGCGAAGATCCGGGTCACCGGCGACAAGCTGCGCCAGAAGAGCTACTTCCGCCATTCGGGCTATCCGGGCGGACTGCGAGAGGAGAGCCTCGGTGCGCTTCTCGAGCGAAAGCCCGAGCTCGTGATCGAGCGTGCGGTGAAGGGCATGCTTCCGCAGAACCGCCTCGGGCGCGCGATGTTCCGCAAGCTCAAGGTGTACCGCGGCGCAGAGCACCCACACCAGGCCCAGCGACCGGCCGCGGTCGAGCTGTAGGCGAGGAAGGGACGAACAGGTGAGCACGAACTACGTCTACGGCACGGGCCGGCGCAAGACCGCCGTCGCGCGCGTCCGGCTCCTGCCCGGCGACGGCAGCGTCGTCGTCAACGGCAAGCCATCGAACGAGTACTTCGGCGGAGCGGCGCCGGAGGGAGCGCTGCAGCTGCCCTTCCGCGTGACGGAGACCGAGGGCCGCTACTCGGCGAGCGTCCTCGTCGCCGGCGGCGGGGTCTCGGGCCAGGTCGGCGCCATCCGCCACGGGATCGCCCGCGCCCTGCTGACCGCGCATCCCGACGCGCGGGCGGCCCTCCGCGAGGCGGGCCTGCTCACCCGCGATCCGCGGGCCAAGGAGCGCAAGAAGTACGGCCTGAAGCGCGCTCGCAAGGCGCCGCAGTACACGAAGCGCTGAGCGCTCCGTCCCACCCGTTCCCACCGATGCGCCCCGGCTGCAAGGCCGGGGCGCTTGCTATCATCCGAGGCGAAATCGCCGCAGCAATGCAGGCTGAACGCCACTCGTGATCGACGCGATCCGCGACTTCTTCGAGACCTACCTGCAGGGCAGCTGGACGTCGATCATCGACATCCTGCTGGTGGCGTTCGTCATCTACTGGCTGTTCATCCTCATTCGCGGCACGCGCGCGGTCCGGATCGTCATCGGCCTGTCGATCCTGTACCTGGTCTACCTCACGGCCAGGCTGCTCAACCTCCAGCTGCTCACGCAGCTCATGGAGACCGCGGCGGTCGTCGGCCTCTTCGCGGTCGTGGTCGTCTTCCAGCCCGAGCTGCGGCGCGCGCTCGAGCAGATCGGGCGGATCGGCAGCGTGAACCGATTCTTCGTCAGCAGCGAGGTTGCCCAGGCCGAGCGCGTTGCGAGGGAGATCAGCCGCGCGGCCCGTATCCTGGCGGGATCCCGCCATGGCGCGCTCATCGCGCTCGAGCGCGAGACCGGCCTCCAGGACCTCGCGACCGAGTCCGGCGTCCCGATCCACGCGGACCTGCGCGCGGAGCTGCTGGCAACGATCTTCTACCGCGGCACCGCCCTGCACGATGGGGCCGTCGTGATCAGCGGGGAAGAGATCACCGCGGCGGGCGTCCTGCTGCCCATGAGCCAGACGGCGCTCGACTCCGAGCGCTACGGCACGCGCCATCGCGCCGCGATCGGCATCAGCGAGCAGACCGACGCGATCGTCGTGGTCGTGAGCGAGGAGACCGGGTCGATCAGCCTCGTCATCCGGGGCCGGATCGAGCGAAACCTCACCGAGGACCAGCTCAGGCGACGGATCTTCAATCTCATCCGCCCGCAGGCGCCACGGGGGCCGGTGCCGTTCCTGCGTCGCTCGAACGACGGGCGCTGGCACCTCGGCGCCGCCGACGAGGAGGAGGCCGCAGGGCCGATCGACCCCGACGCACGGGTCGTGTCGGCCGCATCGGATCGCGGCGCGCTGAGGCGCTGACCGATGGGCCTCATCACGCGCAACTGGCATCTGAAGCTGTCGGCGGTCCTGCTGTCGACGGTCCTCTACACCGGCCTGGTGTTCTCCGGCTCGTTCACCGACTCGTCGGTCCAGGTTCGCGTCGAGCAGATCAACGTGTCGCGAGACGTGTTCGTGCTGAGTGCCGAGCCCGGGGTCGTCGAGGTCGACTACCGGGTCTCGAACGAGCAGGCGGGAGGCGTCACCGCGGAGGACTTCGTCGTCACCGTGGACATGAGCACCTACGACCTCGACCGCGCCCCCGAGCCACAGGAGCTGCGCCTCGAGGTCCGCGCGCTGAAGGACGGGCTCGAGGATCTGTCGATCGTGCCGGAGACGATCCGCGTCGCGGCCGACCGCGTCGCGGTCCGGTCGGTTCCGGTCGAGGTCGATCGCGGGACGATCCCGGACGGCCTCGAGATCGATGAGCCGGTGGTCAGCCCCGACACCGTGGAGGTGCGCGGGCCAGCATCGGTCGTCGGCCAGGTCGACCGGGCCGTGGCGTTCGTCGACATTCCCGCATCGGGGATCAACATCAACGAGCCGGTTCCGGTGACCCTGGAGGACGTTGGCGGGCAGCCGGTGGGGGCCGGGCAGGTCGAGGTCGATCCGGAGGTCGTCTCCGTGCAGATCGAGGTCCGCGCGGTGGAGACGGAGACCACGGTCGCCGTCCGCCCGAACATCGAGCCCGGCGCGCCGCCGGCGCCCGGCTTCGCGCTCGAGGCGATCGCCGTCGACCCGGCGGAGGTGACGATCGTCGGGCTGCCCGAGGTGCTCGCCGAGATCACCTCGGTCACGACCGCGCCGATCAGCATCGCCGGGCTGTCGGCCGACGACAGCTTCGAGGTCGACCTCGAGCTTCCCGACGACGTGACGCTCGCGGATGGCGAGCCGTCGTCGGTGACGGTGACCGTGACGATCGGCCCGTCGGTGTCGAGCCGCACGTTCATCGTCGGCGTCCTCTGCACCGGCGCGGGCGACAACGCGTGCCTGCCCCAGATCGACCAGCTCGCGATCACGCTCAGCGGCGCGGGGGACGCGCTGTCGGCCCTCTCCGCGGCCGACGTCACGCCGACGGTCGACGCGTCGGGCCTCGATCCGGGAACGCACAACCTGACGCCGGTCATCGGCGGGCTGCCGGACGGCGTCGAGCTCGTCGGGATCAGCCCGGGCTCGGTCCCGGTGACGATCCAGGCGCCGCAGCCGCCGCCGACCCCCACGCCGGAGCCCTAGTGGCGGGACGCTTCGGAACCGACGGCATTCGCGGCCCGGTCGGCTCGGTCATCGATGCCGACCTCGCGCTGGCCCTCGGCCGGGCGGTCGGGCACCGGCTGGCCGGGCCGGGGCGGACCGTCCTCGTCGGGCGCGACACGCGCCGGTCGGGCGAGATGCTGTCCGCGGCCCTCGCCGCCGGCCTGGCGGCCACCGGGACGGACGCCGTCGACCTCGGGGTGGTGACGACACCATGTCTCGTCCACGCGAGCCTGGACGCGCGGTACGCGGCCGGGATCATGGTCTCGGCCTCGCACAATCCCTCGCCGGACAATGGCCTGAAGGTCGTCGTCTCCGGCCGCAAGGCCGACGATGCGACCGAGGTGGAGCTCGACGCCCTGATTGACGATCCCTCGCCCATCCGCGCGCGTGCGAACGACCAGCTCGGACGCGTGCGGGCAGACCCCGACGCGGCGGACGCGTACGCCCGCCATCTGCGCGAGGTCGCCGGCGAGGCGTTCGAGGGGCTGAGGCTCGGCGTCGACTGCGCGAACGGCTCGGCGAGCCAGATCGCCCCGGATCTGTTCCGCTCGCTTGGGGCGCAGGTGACGGTGCTCTTCGACGCGCCGAACGGCGTGAACATCAACGACGGGTGCGGCTCGACGCACCCGGAGCGGCTCGCCGAGACGGTGGCCGCCGCCGGCCTCGACGTCGGCTTCGCGTTCGACGGCGATGCGGACCGGCTCATCGCGGTCGACGAGCGCGGGCAGCTCGTCGACGGGGACGCGGTCATGGGCATCCTGGCCCTCGAGCGCCTGGCCGGTGGCACGCTCCGAAACAGCGTCCTGGTGGCGACCGTCATGAGCAACGGCGGCCTCGAGCGGGCCGTGAGAGCGGCGGGAGGCACGATGGTCAGGACCCCGGTCGGCGATCGCCACGTCTTCGAGGCGATGGAGCGCGAGGATGCCGTGCTCGGCGGCGAGCAGTCCGGCCACATCATCCTGCGCGATCGGGCGACGACCGGCGACGGGCTGCTGACCGGCATCGAGCTCGTTCGCGCCGTCCGCGGCGCGCGGATCCCGCTTTCCGAGCTGGCCGCCCGAATCCCGAGGCTGCCGCAGGTGGTGATAAACTCACCCGTCCGCCGGTCGGAAGACTGGCAGGAAGACGCCGAGTTCGTCGCGGCCGTGGAGCGCGCCACGGTGCTGATGGGGGACCGAGGGCGGGTCCTCGTGCGTCCGTCGGGCACCGAGCCCAAGATCAGGATCATGGTCGAGGGCGACGATGCCGACGAGATCGATCGCATCGCTCGCGAGCTCGCCACGCTCGCCGAGGCACGGCTGAGCTAGCACCGCCGGGACGGCGAGGGAGGTCACATGTGCGGGATCGTCGGATACGTCGGTCCGCGTGACGCCGCGCCGATCCTCATCGAAGGCCTCCGACGGCTCGAGTATCGCGGGTACGACTCGGCCGGGATCGCGGTCCGGACCGATGACGGACGCGTGTTCATCGAGAAGCGCGCCGGCAAGCTCACGAACCTGACCGATCACCTGAACGGCGACAGCCCGCCCGGCCACCCCGGCATCGGCCACACCCGCTGGGCCACGCACGGGCCGCCGAACGACACGAACGCGCACCCGCACACCGACTGCACCGGCAAGCTCGCGCTCATCCACAACGGGATCATCGAGAACTACGCGGAGATCAAGGCGCGCCTGCTGGCCGAGGGCCATCGGTTCACCTCGGACACCGACACCGAGGTGCTCGCTCACCTGATCGAGACGAAGGGCGACGCCGACCTCGTCGAGGCCGTGCGCCTCGCGCTCCGCGAGGTCCGCGGCGCGTATGCGATCGGGGTGATGCACACCGACCACCCCGATCGGATCGTCGGCGCCCGGATGAACGTCCCGCTCATCGTCGGCATCGGTGACGGGGAGGGGTTCCTCGCCAGTGACGTGCCGGCGATCCTCGAGCACACGAAGAACGTCGTGATCCTGCACGAGGGCGACATCGCCGACGTCACGCCAGGCGGCGCGCGGATCCTGTCGCTCGACGGCGACGAGCAGCACCGCGACGTCACCGAGATCCACTGGAGCATCGACGCCGCCGAGAAGGGCGGCTTCGCGCACTTCACGCTCAAGGAGATCTACGAGCAGCCCCACGCCATCCAGGAGTCGCTGCGGGGACGGGTCGGACCCGACGGGAGCGTGTCGCTGCCGGAGC
Source organism: uncultured bacterium (assembly GCA_965652075.1). Classification (GTDB taxonomy): domain Bacteria; phylum Chloroflexota; class Limnocylindria; order QHBO01; family QHBO01; genus JACDBZ01. The sequence continues at coordinate 29,360 of CBFGTN010000011.1, read as the reverse complement.
TCGATGCGATCGCCGACCGGCTCGCGCGCGCCGAGCGGGTCTACGTCGTCGGCTGCGGCACGGCGAGCTACGCGGCCCACGTCGCCGCCTACCTCGTCCAGGACTGGGTCGGGCTGCCGGCGACGATGCAGGTCGGCTCGGAGATGCGCTACAGCCCGCCACCGATCGACGACCGCACCCTCGTGATCGGCGTCAGCCAGTCCGGCGAGACCGCCGACACGCTCGCGCCGCTGCGCCTCGCGGAGGAGCGCGGCGCGACCGTCGTCGTCGTCACGAACGTCGTCGGCAGCGCGATCACGCGCGAGGCCGATGCGGTGATCTACCTCCAGGCTGGTCCCGAGGTGGCGGTCGCGAGCACGAAGGCGTTCGTGACGCAGGTCCTCGTCCTGCAGATGATCGCCCTGCACCTGGCACGCGAGCGCGGCACGCTCCCGGAGAGCCGCCTGCGGATGTACGGCCAGGCCCTCCGCACCCTGCCGAGGCTCGCCGCCGAGACCCTGCGCCTCGCGCCCGAGATCAAGAAGCTCGCGCAGCGCTACAGCCGTGTCCGCGACTTCATCTACATCGGTCGTGGCGTCGGCTTCCCGATCGCGATGGAGGGCGCGCTGAAGCTCAAGGAGCTGAGCTACGTCCACGCGGAGGGCTACGCCGCCGGCGAGCTGAAGCACGGGCCGATCGCCCTCCTCGACCCGGAGACGCCACTCGTCGCGGTCGCGACCGCCGGATCGGTGTACGAGAAGGTGGTCAGCAACGTGGCCGAGGCGCGGGCGCGCTCGGCCCCGATCATCGCCATCGCCACCGAGGGCGACGACCAGATCGACCACTACGCCCACGACGTCCTCTACGTCCCGGAGACGCCGGAGCCGATCAGCCCGGCCATCGCCGTGCTTCCGCTGCAGCTGCTCGCCTACGAGGTCGCCGTCGCGCGGGGTACCGACGTCGACCAGCCGCGGAACCTCGCGAAGTCCGTGACGGTCGAGTAGGCGGCCACGACCCGCCCATGAGCCGACACGAGATCGGGATCGACCTGGTCGACATCGAACGGATCGTCGCCGTGCTCGAGCGATTCCCGGACCGGTTCCGCCTCCGCGTCCTCACCGAGCGCGAGCAGGCGTACGTCGGGCGGCGTCCGTTCCGCATCGCCGGCCGCTGGGCCGCCAAGGAGGCGATCAGCAAGGTCCTCGGTCTCGGCGTGCGCGGCGTCGGCTGGCGCGAGATCGAGATCCTGCCGAACTTCGCGGGCGCCCCACAGGTCACCCTGCACGGGCGCGCCGCCCGGCGGGCGGACGCGATGGATCTCGACGAGGTGACGGTCTCGATCTCGCACGAGCGCAACATGGCGGTGGCGGTGGCGGTCGCGCATCGCCGCCACACCTGAGCCGATGGCGGGGGCCGTCCGCTCGATCACGCAGCGCTGGGTCGCGCGCAACCTCCCACCTCGCCCGGACCGCGCGCACAAGGGCGACTTCGGGCGCGTCCTCGTTGTCGCCGGTTCGGTGGAGTATCCCGGCGCGGCCGTGCTCGCCGGCCTCGGGGCGATGCGCGCCGGCGCGGGGCTCGTGCGGATCGCGGCCGCCGAGTCCGTCGTCGCCAGGATGTCGTCGACGATCCCCGAGCTCACGTGGGCGTCCCTGGACGAAGAGGCGCCCGGCCTGATCGCGCCCGGTGGCTGGCGACGGGTGACGACCGAGGCGGCCGCACACGACGCCGTCGTCATCGGCCCCGGGCTCGGGCGGCAGCAGGCCACCCATCGGCGCACGCGACAGCTGATCGCGTCGCTGCCCGTGCCGGCGGTCGTCGACGCCGACGGCCTGAACGCGCTCGCCGAGTCGTCGAGCTGGTGGGAGGGCCTGAACGGCGCGCTCGTCCTGACCCCGCACCCGGGCGAGTTCGCGCGCCTGACCGGCTCCGACGCCCCGGACGCGGACGATGACGATGCTCGTGCCGCAGCGGCGGGACAGGCCGCCGAGCGCTGGGGCCAGGTCGTGGTGCTCAAGGGCGCTCGAACGGTCGTTGCCGATCCGTCCGGAGAGATCCTGCGGTCCGACGTCGCCACCCCTGCGCTGGCGACCGCCGGCAGCGGCGACATCCTCGCCGGCGCGATCGGGGCCATGCTGGCCGCGGGCGCGTCACCGCTCGCCGCCGCAGCCTGCGGCGTGGCGGCCCATGGGGCGGCGGGCCTGCTCGCGGCCGAGCGCATCGGGACCACCGGGACGATGGCTCGCGATCTCGCCGGGTTCCTGCCAGCGGCGATCAGCCGGCTCCGCGCGGACCGCGCCCAATGAGCGCGCCGCGCAGCCCGCACCGCGCGTGGGTCGAGGTCGATCACGGGGCGATCCGCGCGAACCTCGCGGCGCTGCGCGCCCGCGCGCCCGGCTCGGAGGTGATCGCCGTCGTGAAGGCGAACGCGTACGGGCATGGCGACGTGGCGGTCGCGCGCACGCTCGTCGCGGCCGGCACGGAGCGCCTGGCCGTGGCGACCGTCGACGAGGCACTGCGTCTCCGCGAGGCCGGCATCGCCGCGCCGATCCTCGTGCTGTGGGGCGTCGGACCGCCGGAGGCCTCGATCGTCGCCCAGCTGGGCCTCGAGCCGATCGTCTCCGATGGTCGCACGACCGATCTGCTCGAGGCTGCCGCGGGCACGGGATCGATCGGCGTGCACCTGAAGGTCGACACGGGGCTCGGCCGCCAGGGCGCGACGCCGGACGAGGCGATCGGGCTCGCCACGCGGATCGCCGCGAGCCGGCGGCTCGAGCTCGTCGGGACGATGAGCCATCTCGCCGTGGCGGGCGAGGATGACGCGTACACCGACGTGCAGCTCATGCGCCTCGCCCGGGTCGTCGACGCGATCCGATCGGCCGGGATCGATCCCGGGCTCGTCCACGTGAACGCGACCGGCGGCCTCCTGGCCGGCGGGTCGAGCGAGGCTCGCGCCATCAGGCCGGGCCTGGGCCTCTACGGCCTCCAGCCGGCATGGGCCGAGGTGAGCGCCGGTCTGCGGCCGGCGCTCAGCCTCAAGGCGCTGCCGTTGCGGATCTTCGACCTGCCCGCTGGCGAGGCGATCGGATACGGGCTCCGATTCCGGGCGTCTCGCGACACGCGGATCGCCACGCTGGGCATCGGCTACGGGGACGGGTGGCCCCGCAGCCACGCGAACAACGGCTCCGCGCTCGTGCGGGGCCGGCGCGCGCCGATCGTCGGCGCGATCAGCATGGACGGCCTGACCGTCGATGTCGGCGAGGTGCCTGGTGTAACCTACGGCGACGAATTCGTGCTCATCGGCGAGCAGGACGGCGCGCGGATCACCGCGGACGACGTCGCCGAGGAGCGTCGGACGATCAACTACGAGGTGACGACCGCGCTGCGCGAACGGCTGCCTCGGCTCCATCTCGGGGCCGACTGACGGCCGACGCTCGGCGGGAGCACAGGGCGCCATGGCAGAACCGATCGAGATCGACGTCTGGCAGGGGGAGATCGCAGAGCTCGAGGTGGACGCCGTGGTCGTCGCCGCCAGCGAGTCGCTGTTCATGACTGCCGGAGCCGCGACAGCGGTGAAGCGCCGCGCCGGCGACGAGGTCGAGCGGGCAGCGGTCGAGCAGGGTCCGATCCCGCCCGGCACGGCGGTGGCGACGTCGGGGGGAGAGCTGCCGGCGCCGTACGTCATCCACGCGGTGGCGGTCGGCCACGACCGCATCGCCGACCCGCGCATCCTGGAGTCGGCCGTCCGTGCCGCGCTCGCCTTCGCGGCTCCGCTCCAGCTGCGACGGATCGCGGTCGCGCCGCTTGGCATCGAGTACGGCACGTTCGCCGCCGACGAGGCGGCGGCGGTCCTCATCCCGACGATCATCGACGCCGCGCGAGACACGCCGGTCGAGTCCGTGGTGCTCGCGGCATCGCACGCCTCGGAGGTCAAGGCCCTCAGCGACGCGCTTCGCGTCGTCCGCGCCGGCGCCTCCCTGTCGTGAGCGACGACGCGGCGAGGCGCCTGGCCGTCGCGCTCGAGCGGCGCGGGCTCGCGGTCCCCGGACGGCTGCTGGTGGACGCCCACCGTCCCCTCGCTCCGCTGCTCAGCGACCTGTCCGCCGCGTTCGGCCCGCTCATCGCTTCAGCCGCGGGACGAACCGGGGCCGACCTCGCCGCGCTTCTGAACGATCCGCATGGCCTCGACGGCCTGACCGACGAGCTCGACCCGCGACCGCCCCGAGGGCCGCGTGCCGACGCCGGCTGAGCTCCTCGAGCGCCTCATCACCTTCGTCGGCGACGTCCTCGGGTCGTCGTCGCTGCGCCTGGAGGTCGGGCCGACCCTGATCGTCCTCGGCATCCTGCTCGTGCTGCTCCAGCTCGTCGCGCGCCCGATCAGCCGGTGGCAGACGAGCGACCTCGGCGGCCTCGCCGGGGTCGGACGCGCGATGGCGCTTGCCGCTGAGGCCGGGACCGATGCCGTGGTCGTCCTGGGCGGGGCGGGGATCGCGCGCTCGACGGACGCGCTGGGACGGCTGCAGACGCTCGCCGCGCTCCCGCTCCTCGGGCACGTGGCGCGCGCCGCCGCACGCAGCGGCGTCCCGCTGCGCGTGCTCGTCAACGACGCGCTCGCCGGCGTGGTTGCCAACACGGCGGTCGACGCGGCCCACCGGCGCACCGCGACGCTCGAGCGACTGGCACGCTCCCGTACGGTCGTCGCCGGAGAGGGACGGCCGGCGCTCAGCGGGCTCGCCCTGACGGCTCGCGCACGTCCGGCGGCGGCGATGGCCCTCGGCAGCGTCAGGGAGGAGGGCGCACTGCTCCTCGAGGGCCTGAGGACCGGTGGTGGGTCGCTCAGCGCGGGGACGGCCGAGGCCTCCCAGGCCCCGACGCCGCTCCTGGCCGGAGGCGGCGCCCTCATCGGTCCGCAGCTGTTCATCGCCGCTGCCGATCTGCGACCCGACCCGAACGAGCGGACGATGGTCATGGCCGCCAACCGCCTCCTCGTCGCGGCGGTCTTCGTGCTCGCGGCCGCCAGCGTCCTCGCCCTTGCCGGCATCATCGAGCCGGCCGACCTGCTGCTGGGGATCGGGGGTCCGTGAGGCGTCCGACGATCCCGGCGCTCGTCATCGTGTTCGGGGTGCTCCTCCTCGCCGACCTGCTCGTCGTCAACCAGTCGCTCGGCGATCTCGCCGGCGTGGTCGTCGACGCTGCAATCCTCGTGGCCGCGGGAGCCGCGCTGGCCGGGCTCGCGTCGCTGGCATGGCGCCGCGGGACGGACCTGTGGCGACGGCGCGGAGACCCGGTCGGGGCCGGACTCGTTCTCGCCGGCATGGGCATCGTCCTCGTCGCCGGCCTGCGGCCGGGAGCGGAAGGCGCCTCGGATCCCGCCGTCATGTGGCTCGTGGCCGCCCTGATGCTGCCGATCGCGGCGACGCTGTTCGGGCTGCTCTTCGTCACGACGCTGTCCGCCGCTCGTCGCTCGGTCGCCACCGGCGGCCGCGAGGCGCTCGTCCTCGTCGGCGCCGCGGTCGTGATGCTGGTCCTCCTGCTGCCGATCGCCGGCGCGGCGGGGGATGCGTTGGCCTCGGCCGCCGACTGGGCGCTGGAGATGCCGATCGGCGCGGTGCTGCGCGGGATCCTCATCGGCGTCGCCGTCCTGGTCGCCGTCTTCGCAGCGCGGACCATGCTCGGCATCGGCTCCGCCGATGATTGACCGCCTTCGCCGACTCCCATGGCTGGGGCCGGCGCTGCTCCTCGTCGCCCTCGCGCTCGCGATGCTCCCGACGACGAACCTGCTCCGCCTGGCGGGCGCGCCGCAGGCGGCCGAAGGCGTGAACGAGCTGCTCGGCGAGCTGGCGCCCGGCTCGCTCGTCCTCGTCGGATTCGATCCCGACCTCGGGACCTACGCCGAGATCCAGCCGACGGTGCGGACCCTGCTCGCGGACCTGATCGCGCGCGAGACGCGCCTGGCCTTCGTGAGCCTGACGCCCGAGGGACGGGCGCTGGCCGTCGCCGAGCGCGAGCGGCTCCTGGCCGATGGCGTCGCTCCTCAGCGCGTGGCGGACGTCGGGTTCCTGCCCGGTGCGGAGGCGGCCCTCGTGCGGCTCGCGGACGACATCGACGGCGACGAGGGCGCGCTCGTGACCGCGCTCGGCGACGAGCCGATCGCCCTCGGCCTGATCGTCGGTGGCAACGACATCGGACCCCGAAGCTGGGTCGAGCAGTTCCAGCCTCGGGTCGAGGCGATCCCGCTCATGGCGGTCGCGCCGGCCGTGCTCCTCCCCGAGCTCGCGCCGTACCTCGAGAGCGGCCAGCTGCGCGCGCTGCTCGCGACCCCGCGCGACGGTGCCGCCTACCGGGACTCGACCGACGTCGGCCCGGTCGCCGGGCCGCCTCCACTGGCGATCCTCATCGGCCTGCTCGCGGCGATCGGCGCCCTCGGCCTTGCGGTCGTGACGCGCGTGAGCAGCGCGCTGCCGGCCGGCCGGGGTCGTGAGCCCGCATGAACGGGCTCTTCGGTGCGGAGCCGATCGACGCGCTGGCGACCTGGATCGCGGCCCTCGCGACGCTCGTCGTACTGGGAGGCCTCTTCGGGGAGCGCCGGCTGTTCGGCTGGTCGCAGCATCTGCTGGCCGGCATGGCGACCGGCTATCTCGCCCTCCTGGCGATCACGGAGGTCATCGTCCCGAGGCTCGTCGAGCCGCTCGCGGCAGACCCGGCCGCTCGCCCGGACCTCGTCGTGGGGCTCGGCCTCGTGGCGGTGACGGCGGCGACGCCCTGGCTGCCACGCATCGTCGCGGCGGTGCCGCTGTCGATCGCGATCGGCGCCCTCGCGGCGTTCGCGCTGGGTGGGGCGATCGTCGGCACGCTGCTTCCGCAGCTCGCGGCGGCGGTTGCGCGGCCCGAATCGGGCCTGGCAGCGACGCTCGCCAGCGCTGCAGCGGCGGCGATCACCGGGCTCGTGCTCCTCAGCTTCCTGCACGGCACGCCGCGGGGCCGGGTGCTGGGCGCCGCCGCGACATGGGGTCGCTGGCTGCTGCTGGCGGGGATCGGCGGCTGGCTCGGCTACCTCCTCCTCTCCCGGCTCGTGCTCCTCGTCGATCGGATCGCGTTCCTGCTCGGTGACTGGCTCGGGGTGGTGCGGTGACCGTCGAGATCGGGACGGAGCTCGCCCTCCTCGTCGACGTCGGCTCGTCGTGGGTCAAGGCGGGGGTCGTCGGGCGATCGCGCGGGCGGTGGAGGATCGTGGCCCACGCAGCCCAGCCCACCGCGTGGGGATCGGCCGAGCTTCGTCGCCGGCTCGTGGACCAGCTGGAGGCGGTGGGCGACGCCCGCCTCGCGGGCAGATACGACGACATCCTCGCCTCCGCGAATCGGATCGAGTGCCACACCGCGCGCCAGTCCGGCAGGCTCGCGATCGTCGCCGTCTCCCGCGAGCTGTCTGGATCGTCGGCGCGGAGGGCGGCCGAGGCAGCGGGATGGGATGTCACGGAGGTCGTCACGCTGGACGACGGGCGCACGCTCGCCGATCGGCTCGCGCTCCTCCAGGCAGCGGAGGTGGACGCCTGGTTGCTGGCCGGAGGATTCGACGAGGCCGCCAGCCCGCGTGCGCTCGAGGCGGCGGGCCTCGTGGCAGCGGCGCGTACGATCGAGGGTGGACCGGTCGTGTGGGCGGGCTCGACCCGCCTCGCCGTCGCGGCCGCCGCGCTCTTCGAGCCCGATGCGCTCACGGCGGTTGCGAACCCTCGACCCACCCCTCAGCGCGAGGAGGGGGCACCGCTGCGCGAGCACCTCGCCACGCTGCTGCGCGAGACCGTGGCAGCCGAGGATCGGGCCAATCTCGCCGCGACGACGCTGCCACGCGCCGTGTCGGCGATCGCCGCCTCGGGCGGCCTCCGCGTCCTGGCCGTCGACCTCGGGGCGCGAAGCGCGATCCGCGCGCTTGCCGAGCCGGATGGCAGCGTCGCATCGCGCCTGCACTCCGCTGGTGGCCTGGCGGGGATCGCGCACCTCCCCGGCGCTGCCGGCCGCGTCTCGCGGCTGGCGGGCGACGCCGGTGACGACGCGGCGATGGCCGACCTGGTCCAGACGATGCGCGCTCGGCCGGAGACCCTCCCGCAGACCGACGACGAGCTCGCCGGCCTGTCCGCCGCGGCGCGGGTCCTGCTGGCGGCGATGTTCGACGACGACCCGGTTGGCTCGGTCGACCTCCTCATCGGCGCGGGACGCACGGTCGCAGGGGCATCGCGCCCGGCTGACGCCGCCCGGATGCTCCTGGACGGAGTCCGGCCGGTCGGCGTCACGCAGCTGGCGCTGGATGCCGCGTCGATCCTCGGGCCGCTCGGCTCACTGCCGGACGATGAGCTGCGCGAGGGTCTCGAGCTCCTGGGCGACGACGCGCTCGCGCCCCTCGGCACGTCGGTGGTCACCCGCGGCGGTTCGCCTGGTCAGCTCGCGATGCGCGTCGCCGTTCACCGCGCCGGCTGGCCGACTCCGGCGCCCGCCGAGGTTCGCGTCGGGCAGGTCCAGGTCGTGCCGCTGGCGCGCGGGCACGAAGCGGACCTCGTCATCGAGCCCGGACCGGGCATTGGCCTCGGGGCGAGCCGCCGCACATCACGGATCACCGCTCGCGCCACGGGGGGCTCGGTCGGGCTGATCCTGGACGGGCGAGGCGTGCCGATCGCGCTGCCGCGACGCGCCGACGACCGGCGGGCGGTGCTCGCGGGGTGGCGAGACGCGTTCTCGCGGGAGGGAGACGTCAGCGCATGAGCGTCGTGCATCGCGTGCGGATCCCCGTCGGCGCGACGGCCCTCGTCGAGGTCGGCCACCGCGTCGAGCCGGCCGAGGTGCTGGCCACGCGCCGAGCGATCGAGGACGGCATCACGATCCAGGTTGCCGCGCGCCTGCGACGTGCCCCGGCCGCCGCCGCCGAGCTGATCGACGTCCGCCCGGGGGCCGTGCTCGGGGCCGGAGACCGGCTCGCGAGCGACGGGCCACGGCGCGAGGTGCTCGCTCCGAGCGCGTGCATCTTCCTGAGCTACGACCCCGACGACGGGACCGCCCTCGTCGCGCCACTGGGTGCCGCACAGCCGATCCTCGGGCACGTCCGCGGCGAGGTGGAGTCGGTGACGCGCGACGCAATCGAGGTCCGCGTCGCTGGAGCGCTGGTCGCGGGCGTCGGCGGGAGCGGCGCCGCGGTTCACGGCGCTCTGCTCATGGGCGTCACCGACCCTGCCGAGGAGCTGAGGGCGGGGGCGATCGACGTCGGGGCGACCGGACGGATCATCGTGGGCGGATCGCGCGCATCGGCCGAGACGCTGACGCGTGCGCGCGCGATGGGCGTGGCCGGGATCGTTCTCGGCGGCGCGCTCGACAAGGAGCTGCGCGACTTCGAGGCGACGCAGCTGCGGCGTCGCGAGATGGGCGGGGTCGATGGCGCGTTCGGGGTGATCGTCGTCGAGGGCTACGGCAAGGTGGGGATGGATGCCGCGCTGTTCGGATGGTTCCGGGCGCACGCGGGACGGATGGCCAGCATCTTCGGCGACGCGGCGCGCCTCTACGTCTACGACGCCGAGCCGCCGCCGTCGCGGCGCGTCCTGCCGCGCCCGGGCAACCGGGTCGTCGCGCATCGGCGGCCGTATGCCGGCGCTGCGGGCGAGCTGCAGGAGATCCTCGGCGGCCTCCAGGTCACGCCCGCCCCCATCCCGGCGCGCTCTGGGATCGTCCGTTTCGACGACGGTCGCACGGCCGTCGTGCCACTCGCGAACCTCTCGGCCCTCGAGCGCCCGGACGTCTGAGGCCCGTCGCCGCGCGAGCGGCTCTATCCTCTTCGACATGGACCGAACGACCCCGGCCCCGGCTGGCGGGCAGCTGCGCACTGACGGCGCGCCCGCGACTCGCGCGATCGGGCGCGCCATCGGGCGCGTTGCGGCGCCCGGCACGCTCATCGCGCTGGTCGGCGAGCTCGGAGCCGGCAAGACCCAGCTCGCGAAGGGCGTCGCTGAGGGTCTCGATGTGCCGACGGTCGTCAACAGCCCGACGTTCGTGCTCATGAACGAGCACGTCGGCCGCCTCCGCCTGTACCACGTCGACGCGTACCGGCTCGGGGAGGCCGAGGAGGCGGCCGACGCCGGCCTGATCGACGAGCGGCAGTCGGACGGCGTCGTCGTCGTGGAGTGGGCCGACCGCCTCGACGGATGGCTGCCCGCCGAGCGCCTCGAGATCGCGATCAGCGGCGACGACCCCGACCCATCGGTCCGGACGCTGCGCTGGACGGCGCGCGGCGAGGCTCATGAACGCCTGGCCGACGCGGCCCTCGGACGGCCATGATCGTCGCGTTCGACGCCGCCTCGACCGACCTCTCGGTCGCCATCGCCGAGCGGGATGGTGCCATCGTCGCGGAGGATGCGTGGACCTCGCCGCGCCGCCAGTCCGCCGAGCTCTTGCCGCGCCTGCTCGCCCAGCTCGAGCGCGAGGGTCGAACCCTGCGCGACCTCGTCGGCGTCGGTGTCGGCAGCGGGCCCGGGTCGTTCACGGGCCTGCGTGTCGCGATGGCGCTGGCGAAGGGCCTGGCGGTCGCGCTCGAGCGCCCGCTCGTCGCCGTTCCGAGCCTGTCCGCGTGGCTGGACGCCGATCCGGATGCGGACCTCGCGATCGCACGCGCGGGCGCGCGGGACGCGTACGTCCTGCTGCGCGGGGACGCCGAACCGACGATCGTCGACCGCGACGCGCTGCGCGGCCGCCTGGACGGCCACGCGGCGGTGGTCCCGGCCGAGCTCGCGGCCGCCTTCGGGATCGATGGGCACGCTCCGCGCGCCGCCGCCGCCATCGCCCGGGCAACGGCCGCGCGGCTGGCCGAACACCCGGAAGGCGACGACCCGCGCCGGGTCGAGCCGATCTACCTGCGCGCGCCGCGCGGCCTCCCGGCCCAGGCGGAGGGCGAGGTGCGATGGCTCTGACCGCCCGCGTCGTCGTGGACCCGATGCGGATCGAGGACGTCCCCGCCGTCCACGAGATCGAGCGCCTGAGCTTCAGGACGCCGTGGCCGTCATACGCCTTCGAGCAGGAGCTGCGCGGCAACCGGCTGGCGCGCTACGTCGTGGCGCGCGCCGGCGACGCGGTGGTCGGCTTCGCCGGGATCTGGCTCATGGTCGATGAGGCGCACATCACGACGTTCAGCGTCCACCCCGACTGGCGACGCCAGGGCATCGGCCGCCAGCTGCTGCTGAACCTCGTCGAGCTCTCGCTCGCCATCGGGGCGAGGCGGATGACGCTCGAGGTCCGCGCGTCGAACGAGGCCGCGCAGGGCCTGTACCGCGCGTTCGGGTTCGAGGAGGCCGGACGCCGGCCGCGCTACTACAGCGACGACGGTGAGGACGCGCTGATCATGACCACGCCGGAGCTCACCGACGCGCGCATGCGTGGCGTCGTCACGACCGAGCGCGAGCGGCTGGCGGGATGAGCGGGCCGCGGGTCCTGGCGATCGAGTCGTCGTGCGACGAGACCGGCGTCGCGGTCGTCGTCGATGGCCGCCGGATCGAGGCGAACCAGGTCGCCAGCCAGGTCGCGCTGCACGCCGCCACCGGCGGGATCGTCCCTGAGGTCGCCGCCCGCCAGCAGCTGCGCTGGATCGTCCCGACCCTCGACGCGGCGATGACGGAGGCGAGCGTTTCCTGGGCCGACCTCGACGCCGTCGCCGTCACCTACGGCCCGGGCCTGATCGGCTCGCTGCTGGTCGGCGTGAACCTCGCGAAGGCCCTCGCGGTCGCGCACGACCTGCCGCTGGTCGGCGTGAACCACATCGAGGGCCACATCTACGCCAACTGGCTGACCGATGCGCCGGCGGGGGAGCCGCTCCCACCCGAACCGCCGTTCCCGCTGCTGTGCCTCGTCGTCAGCGGCGGCCACACCCAGCTCGTGCTCATGCACGACCACGGCCGCTACGAGCTGCTCGGCCAGACCGTCGACGATGCCGCCGGCGAGGCGTTCGACAAGGTCGGACGCCTGCTCGACCTGCCCTATCCGGGCGGCCCGGCGATCTCGGCTGCGGCCGAGGGCGCGACGCCCGCAACGCGGTTCCCCCGAGCGCGGACCGATGGCGCCTACGACTTCAGCTTCTCCGGCCTGAAGACCGCCGTCCTGCGCGAGGTCGGCGGCTACCGGGACCGCGGCGAGGCGATCCCGGTGGACGGGCTCGCGGCCGCGTTCGAGGAGGCGGTCGTCGACGCGCTGGCCACGAAGGCCGTGGCGGCGGCCCGAGATCTCGGCGTCGCGGCGGTCGCGCTCGGCGGCGGCGTGGCCGCGAACCGCGCGCTGCGCTCGACGCTCGCGGCGCGGCTCGGCGCCGACGGGCTCTCGCTGCTCGTGCCGCCCCCGGCCTGGTGCACCGACAACGGGGCGATGATCGGCGCGGCCGCCGGCTTCCGGCTCGCGGCTGGGGACCGGGCCGGCGCCGACCTGGAGGCGATCCCGAACCTCGCACTGCCGTGGCTCGTCCCGGCGTGACCGATCCGCTCGCGCCGGAGCGGCTCCAGCCGCCGACCCCGGGGCAGCTGCGCCGCCTGATGGGCGCCGAGCGCCTCCGTCCGCGCAAGAGCCTGTCGCAGCACTTCCTCACCGATCCGTCCGCCCTGGACGCGATCGTCGATGCCGCCGAGCTCCGGCCCGGCGATCGGGTCGTCGAGGTCGGACCCGGCCTGGGCGTCCTGACGCGTCGCCTGCTGGCCGCCGACGCTCGCGTCATCGCCGTCGAGCTCGACGCGCGCCTGGCTGCATGGCTGCGCGGGGAGCTCGCGGGCGTCGACGGATTCGAGCTGATCGAGGCGGACGCGCTCACGATCCATCCGCGGGACCTGTACCCGGGCGAGCCGTTCAAGGTCGTTGCCAACATCCCGTACCACATCACCAGCCCGCTCCTCCACGCCTTCCTGGAGGGGGACCGGCCCGCGGAGCTCATGGTCGTCCTCGTGCAGCTGGAGGTCGCCGAGCGGGTCGCCGCACCGCCCGGCCGAATGAGCTACCTCTCGGTCTTCGCGCAGAACGTCGCGGAGGCGGAGGTCGTCGCTCGAGTGCCGGCCGCGGCCTTCGAGCCGCCGCCGGAGGTCGACTCCGCCGTCCTGCGCCTGCGCAGGCGGCCGGAGGCCGTCGTGCCGGCCGGCGACCGCCGCGAGCGGTTCTACCGCGTCGTGCAGGCCGCCTTCCGCCAGCGGCGCAAGCAGGTCCACAACGGCCTCGCCCGCGAGCTGGCGCTGCCACGCGAGGTGGTCGCGGCCGCGCTCGAGGGCTGCGGCGTCGACGCAGAGCGCCGTCCCCAGACCCTGACCGTCGCCGAGTGGGCATGCCTGGCGACCGCGCTCGGGACCGGAGCGTGAGGCCGCTGCGGCTCGAGGCACCGGCGAAGCTCAATCTCTCGCTGCGGGTCGTCGGGCGTCGTGACGATGGGATGCACCTGCTCGACAGCGAGCTCGTGCTCCTCGAGCTCGCGGATCGCCTGCTCCTCTTGCCCGGCCGGAGCGGGCTTCGGGTCGACGGCGATGCCGGCCGCGACCTGCCGCTCGACGAGAAGAACCTTGCCGTTCGCGGCCTGCGTGCGGGGCTCGGCGCCGGACCAGACCCCGCGTGCCTGGCACTCGACAAGCGGATCCCGGTCGCGGCGGGGCTCGGTGGCGGCTCGTCGGACGCCGCGGCAGCCTGGCGCCTCGCTCGCGCGTCGCGCGGCGTCGTCGGCCCCGCGGGGGCCGCGGAGCTCGCCGACCTGGCCGCGATCGGTGCCGACGTGCCGTTCTTCGCCTCCGAGCTCGCCGCCGCGCGCGTCGGCGGCATCGGCGAGCGCGTCGAGCCGCTGCCGGCATCGGCCATGCATGTCGTGCTCGTGCACCCGCCCTTCGGCCTGTCGACGGCCGCCGTGTTCGCGGAGCTGCGCGCCGACGAGTGGGGGAGCGAGCCGAACGATCTGCTGCCGGCGGCACGCCGCCTGCGACCGGAGCTGGACACGCTCGTCGCGCTCGTGCGAGATGCCGGTGGCGCGCCACGGCTGACCGGATCGGGCCCGACGATCTACACGATGGCCGACGACGCGGAGTCGGCGGCCGCCATGGCGGGGGCGATCGAACGCGCGGGCGCGCGCGCCACGGTCACCCGGACTCGCGAGGCTCCGGCCGCCATCGAACCAATCGACGACGAGGAGGCATGACCACGATGCGAGAGGCGATCAGCACCCAGGCCGCACCGGCCGCCGCCGGCCCGTACAGCCAGGCGATCCGCGCCGGCGACCTCGTGTTCACGGCCGGGCAGATCGGGATCGACCCGGCCACCGGCGAGCTCGACGGCGACGACGTCCAGGTCCAGGCCGCGCGCGTCCTCGCGAACCTCCGTGCGGTCCTCGAGGCGGCCGGCAGCGGGATGGACCGGATCGTCAAGGCGACCGTGTTCCTCGCGGACATCGCGGACTGGCCCGCGGTGAACGAGGTCTACGCACGCGAGGTGCCCGAACCCTTCCCGGCCCGCAGCGCGTTCGCCGTCCGCGATCTGCCGAAGGGAGCCCGCGTCGAGATCGAGGTCGTCGCGGTCATCGACCGCGGTTGACGCTCCGAAACGGCCACCTCTACCATCGCGCAACGTGTCGACCATCCTGACCGCGCCCGAGGCCATCGTCCTGGCCGCGGGCCAGGGCACCCGCATGCGCTCCCGCATCCCGAAGGTGCTGCACACCCTCGCCGGTCGTCCGCTCATCGACCACGTGCTCGACACCCTCGCGTCGGTCGGGGTCGAGCGCCCGGTGGTGGTGATCGGTCACGGGGCGGATGCCGTCGAGGCCGCCATTGCCGGCCGGGCCACGACCATCCGCCAGGAGCCACAGCGTGGGACGGCCGACGCCGTGCGAATCGGCCTCGGGGCCCTGGCCGCCTCCGAGGGCGTCGTCCTCGTCACGATGGGCGACGCGCCGATGCAGCCGGCGACGCTGATCGAGCGCCTGCTCGCCGAGCAGCGCGCCGGGGGCACGCCGCTCGCGCTCGTGAGCGCCCGGATGGACGATCCCTCCGGCTACGGGCGGATCGTGCGCGGGCCCGACGGTGGGGTCGCGGCGATCGTCGAGGAGGCCGACGCGGACGACGCCACGCTCGCCCTCGGCGAGGTGAATGCCGGGACGTATGCCTTCGAGCTCGACTGGCTGCGCGACGCGATCGAGCGCGTCGCGCCATCGGCCTCCGGTGAGCTCTACCTCACCGACCTCGTCGCGCTCGCCGCCGACGAGAGCTGCCCGGCATCCGTCGTCGTCGCCGATGACCCCGCCGAGGCGATCGGCATCAACGATCGCGTCGCGCTGGCGGACGCGGAGCGGCGGATGCAGCGCCGGATCGCCGAGGAGCACATGCGCAGCGGCGTGACGATCGTCGACCCCGAGACGACGCGGATCGACGCCGCCGTCGAGATCGGGCAGGACGCGCGGATCGAGCCGTGGACGGTCCTGGCCGGGGCGACGGTCATCGCGCAGGACGCGGTGATCGGCCCGCACGCGCACGTGCGCGACAGCCGGGTCGGGCCGCGTACGACCGTCTGGGCAAGCGTGCTCGAGGAGTCGTCCGTGGCGGAGGACGTCGAGATCGGCCCCTTCGCCCACCTGCGGCCGGGATCCGAGGTCGGGCCGCGCTGCAAGATCGGCAACTTCGCCGAGATGAAGAACAGCCGCCTCGGTCCGGGGACGCAGCAGCATCACTTCAGCTATCTCGGCGATGCGGAGCTCGGGACGAACGTGAACGTCGGCGCCGGGTCGGTGACCGCGAACTTCGACGGCCGCGAGAAGCATCGGACCGTCGTCGGCGACCGAGCCAGCCTCGGAGTCGATACGATGCTCGTGGCGCCGATCACGATCGGCGAGGGAGCGACGACCGGCGCCGGCTCCGTCGTCACCCGCGACGTCCCGCCCGGCGCGACCGTTGTAGGCGTTCCGGCCCGCCGGATCGAGACGCGACGGAGGTCGGGCGAGACGGCCGACGACCCGCCCGTCACCGGCGCGGCGGAACGGAATCCGCAGTGAGGCAGGTCCAGGCCCCGCCCCATGGACGGTAGTAGTACCACCGGCAACCCGGTCTTCGACCTCGGGGTTGTCGTTCTGCTCATCCTGATCGGCGGCTTCTTCGCCGCCAGCGAGATCGCGCTCATCACCGTCCGCCGCAGCCGGCTGACCCAGCTGGCGGACGAGGGCAACGGGGCAGCTCGAACGGCTCGCCGCCTGACCGAGGATCCGAGCCGCTTCCTCGCGACGATCCAGATCGCGATCACGTTCCTCGGCTTCCTGGCCGGCGCCATCGGCGCGTCCGCCTTCTCGGGGTACCTGGCCGAGCTCATCAACGACATCCCGCTGGCGTTCATCCGGGACGCGGCGGACGAGATCGCCTTCGTGATCGTCACGCTCGTGATCGCGCTCGCCTCGATCGTCGTCGGCGAGCTCGTGCCGAAGACGATGGCGCTGAACTTCCCCGAGCGCCTGGCCCTCATCGTCGCGCGTCCGATCGCCTGGCTGCAGGCCGTCGTCTCGCCCGTCGTCTGGCTCGTCTCGCGCCTGAGCAGCGTTCTCGTCCGCCTCCTCGGTGGGCGGGAGCGGCCGCAGGGCGGCTACCTGTCGACCGAGGAGCTGAAGATCCTCGTCGAGACCGGGTCGGAGGAGGGGAGCATCGAGGAGGAGGAGAAGGAGATGATCCACGGGGTCATCGAGCTCGGGGACAAGCGCGTCCACGAGGTCATGGTCCCGAGGATCGGCATCCGCGCGGTCAACCTTCACGACCCGATCGACGAGGTCCTCGACATGGTCGTCCGTGCCGGCCACTCGCGCGTGCCGGTCTTCGAGGACAGCCTCGACAACATCGTCGGCATCCTGTACGCGAAGGACCTGCTGCCGTATCTGAAGGCGAGCACCGGCGGCAACGGGGCGATCGACATCCGCGAGATCGTCCGACCGCCGGTGTACGTGCCCGACTCGAAGCCGGTCGATGACCTGCTCCACGAGATGCAGGCCGCGAAGCGGCACATGGCGATCGTCGTCGACGAGTACGGTGGGACCGCGGGGCTGGTGACGATGGAGGACGTCGTCGAGGAGATCGTCGGCGAGATCCAGGACGAGTACGACACCGAGGAGTCCTCGATCGAGGACGTCTCGACCGACGGCGAGCTCGCGTTCCGCCTCGACGGGCGGGTGAGCATGGACGACCTGCGCGACCTCTTCGACCTCTCGGATGACGACGAGCCCGATGAGGAGGCCTACGACACCGTGGGCGGCTTCGTCGTCCACCGCGTCGGACGCATCCCGCTGCCCGGCGCGGAGCTCCCGTTCCGCGACGACATCGTCATCCGCGTCGAGGCCGCTGACTCGCGGCGCGTGTCGCGGGTGCTCGCCTCACGCGCGCGACGGGAGGGCGAGCGCGAGCGAGAGGACGAGGCGACCGAGACCGAGTAGCGGTCGGATCAGGCAGCGATCGCCCAGCGCACGAGCGACGACAGGTCGCGCTTGCCCTCGGGCAGGCAGGGCAGGGCCTCGATGTGCTCGAGGGCCCGGTCGCGCCACCGGCGCGCCTCGGCGACGGCGTGATCCCGCGCGCCGCTGCGCTCGAGGATCGCGAGGACCTCCGCCACCTGCTCGTCGCCGAGCGTCTCGGTCGTGCTCGTGGCGCTCCCGTAGATCTCGAGCAGCCGCGTCCGATCGTCGGCGGAGGCGTGCTCCAGGGCCCACACCACCGGCAGCGTCTTCTTGCGCTTGCGGATGTCGCCGGCCTCGGGCTTGCCGGACTCCTCCGAGCTCCAGAACGTGCCCTTCACGTCATCGGCCATCTGGAAGGCCATGCCGACGTCGTTGCCGAACTGCCGATACGCCTCGTGGACCTCCGGGTCGTCGACGGCCAGGATCGCCCCGGCCATGACCGACGCGCCAAGGAGGGCGGCGGTCTTCTTGCCGATCATCTCGTAGTAGGCGTCGACGCCGATGTCATCGCGGCGCTCGAAGCTGATGTCGAGGTACTGGCCCTCGCACAGCGCGAGGCACGTCTCGTCGTAGATCTTCATCAGGTCGAGCACGCGTCGCTCGTCGTAATCCTCCCCATCGAGCAGCCGGTACAGCGCCAGGCGGCTGAGGGCGAAGAGCGCGTCCCCGGCGTTGATCGCCAGCGGCACGCCCCACAGCGCCCAGAGCGTGGGCCGGTGGCGGCGCTCGCGATCGGCGTCCTCGATGTCGTCGTGGACCAGGCTGAAGTTGTGGCCGAGCTCGACCGCCGCGGCGCCGGGCAGGGCCTTGCGATAATCGCCGCCGAGCGACTGGTAGGCCAGAACGCCGAGCAGCGGGCGGATCCGCTTGCCGCCGCCGGACTCCGCGTTGCCGTCGAGCCCGAGGTGATACGCCAGCATCTCGTACAGCGGCCGCGCGGGCCCGCCCCGCTCGTTGAGGACCGCGGACATCTCGGTCTCGATGTCGGTCAGGATCTGCGTAAACTCGGTCCTGATGTCCACCGCGGAAGGGTACTCGACCTCCTCGACGAGACGGGTCATGGCATCGGTCGCTGGGTGTGATCCATCGGTGAACATGATACACCGATGTAGCAGGTTCGGGCGATGAGCCCGCGGCCGCGGGTCTACAAGACCGAGGGCATCGTCCTGCGCACGATGGAGCTCGGCGAGGCGGACCGGGTGCTGAGCGTGCTCACTCCGCGCCTCGGCAAGCTCAAGGTCATCGCCAAGGGCGTGCGGCGCCCGCGCTCGCGGATCGGCGGCGGACTGCAGCCGTTCAGCGACGTCCAGCTCGTCCTCGCCGTCGGCCGGACCTTCGACGTCGTGACTTCCAGCTCGCTCGAGGACCCGCACCTGGGCCTGCGCAACGACCTGCACTCGACGGCCGCGGCCTGGTACGTCGTCGAGCTCGCGGACCGCTTCTGCGAGGGCGCGGCAGACTCGCACGAGGCGTTCCGCCTCCTTGCCCAGGCGCTCTCCGCCCTCGACGCCGGCGACGCCGTCTCCCGGGAGGTCGTGGCGCGCTGGTTCGAGCTCCACCTCCTCGAGGCGATGGGCTTCCGCCCCGAGCTGACGCGGTGCCTCGAGTGCGGCGCGCAGATCGAGCCGGACGGGAACGTCTTCTCCGCGGCCGGGGGCGGTGTCGTGTGCCCCTCGTGCGCGCACGCCGCGCTCGGCGGGCGCCGCGTGTCGGCCGACGCACTGAAGGTCATGCGCCACCTCCAGCGCTCGCCGCTCGTCGGCGTCCTCCAGCTCCAGCTCCCGCCGGCGCTGCACCGCGAGGTCGAGCGGCACCAGCACGCCACGGTCTCGGCGGTCCTCGAGCGCGAGCTGCGCTCGCGCGACTTCCTCGAGGAGGTCGCCGCGCGCGAGGCCGTCGCGGCGGGTGGCTGAAGAAGCGCCGATCCATCGGGGACGAGCGTGGTCCGGTAGACTCGACCACCCAGCCGCAACATCCGTCGCATCAGGAGACGCCGACCGACCGTGCCTGCGCCGAACATCGACGCGATCGCCAGCCTCGCCAAGCGCCGTGGCTTCGTCTTCCCCTCCAGCGAGATCTACGGCGGGCTGGCGGGCTTCTGGGACTGGGGACCGCTCGGCGTCGAGCTGAAGAACAACGTCAAGGCGGCGTGGTGGCGCCACATGGTCACGCTCCGCGACGACGTCGTCGGGATCGACGCGGCGATCATCATGAACCCGCGCGTCTGGGAGGCATCGGGGCACGTCGCCGGCTTCAGCGACCCGATGGTCGACTGCCGGAACTGCAAGCTTCGGTTCCGCGCCGACGACCTCAAGGGGCCACCCGCGGACATCGCGTGCCCGAACTGCGGCCAGCGAGGCACCCTCACCGAGCCGCGCCAGTTCAACCTGATGTTCAGCACGCACGTCGGGCCCGTCGAGGACTCGGCATCGGTCGCCTACCTGCGGCCGGAAACGGCCCAGGCGATGTTCGTGCAGTTCGACAACGTCGCGACCAGCATGCGGCGCAAGCTGCCGTTCGGGATCGCCCAGCAGGGCCGCTCCTTCCGCAACGAGATCACCCCCGGCAACTTCATCTTCCGGCTCCGCGAGTTCGAGCAGATGGAGATGGAGTTCTTCGTCCACCCGCGCGACGAGGACACCTGGTTCGCGTACTGGGTCGACGCGCGCCACCGCTGGTGGACCGATGTCATGGGCATCAGCGCCGATCGGCTGCGCCTCCGCCCCCACGAGGCCGATGAGCTGAGCCACTACTCGAGGCAGACGACCGACATCGAGTACGAGTTCCCGATCGGCTGGTCGGAGCTCGAGGGCGTCGCCGATCGCACCGACTACGACCTGAAGGCCCACGCCGCGGTCAGCGGCCGCAAGCTCGAGGTCTTCGACGACGTCGCCGGCGAGCACCTCGTGCCGTACGTCATCGAGCCGGCGATGGGCGTCGAGCGCGCCGTGCTGACCGTCCTCGTCGACGGGTACGAGGAGCAGCAGCTGGCGAAGGAGTCGCGCGTCGTCCTTCACATCCGGCCCGAGCTTGCGCCCGTCAAGGCGGCGGTCCTGCCGCTCCTGCGCAACCGCCCTGAGCTCGTGGATCGCGCGCGTCGGCTGACCGCCGAGCTGAAGCCGCTCGTGGCGGCGATGTACGACGACACCGCGTCGATCGGCAAGCTCTATCGACGCCAGGACGAGATCGGCACGCCGTTCTGCGTGACCGTCGACCCGGAGTCGCTCGAGGACGGCGCGGCGACGATTCGCGAGCGTGACTCGATGACCCAGGAGCGGGTCGCGATCGATCGGATCCCGCAGCGGGTCGCGGACCTGGTGGCCGGACGCTCCACGTGGGAGGGTGTGCCGCGCGAGGACCCCGCATGACCGGCGGCGCGTCCGACCTTGCCGCCGCGCTCGAGGAGGGCCGTTACGACGAGGTCGTGCGCGAGACGGACGCGGTCCTGGCCCAAACGCCCGGGAACGACGCGGCGCACGAGTTCCGGGCACGAGCGCTCCTGGCCCTCGGCCGCCTCGACGAGGCGGAGCGCCATGCCCAGGACGCGGTGCGGCTCGACCCGGAGGAGGTGCGCTACCACGAGCTCCTCGCCGAGATCCTGTCGCGCGAGGGCGCCCATCGCGACGCCGCGGCGGAGTTCGGCCGCCTCGCGCGCAACGACCCGCGCGAGACGACGTGGACCGTCGCCGAGGCCCGGGAGCGCCTCGAGGCCGCCCAGCCGGGGATGGGGGTCGAGGCCGCGCGACGGGCCGTCGCGCTCGAGCCGCGGAACGGCGGCGCCCAGCTCGCGCTCGCGCAGGCGCTGACCCGCACCGGCGATGCGCGAGGCGCATTCCAGGCGGCGACGCTGGCGATGGAGCTGCTGCCGGGCGACCCGGCGGCGCGGGAGGCGCTCGCCGATGCGCACTGGCTCGCGGGGGAGGAGGCGGCCGCCTTCGAGGAGCTCCGCGCCCTCGCCGCCGAGCTGCGCGGACGCGATCGCGACCGGGTGGTGACGAAGGCGCGCACGCTGTACCGGCGTCGCGCCGGGATGGCCGGGCGCCTGGTCGCCGGCATCGGCCCGCTGTTCGACCTTGCCTTGCGCACCGGTTGGATCACGGTCGGCCGATGAGGGTCGGGACCCTTCGACGCCGGCTGGCGGCCGCCCTGGGTGCGGCGATGCGCAACCGCGAGGCCGAGGCGATCGCCCTCGTCGCCGATCGGGCGAAGGCGACGGCCGTCGCCCTGGCGGGGATGGGCGACGACGCCGACGTCGATGTCGCCGCCCTCGACATGCCGACCCGCGCCGCGGCCTCGGTGCTCGGCTATCACCCCGAGCACGTCAGGCGCCTCATCCGCACCGGGCGGCTGCGGGCGCGACGCGTCGGCGGCGACTACCGGGTGCTGGTCGACGACCTGTGGCCGCTCATCGAGGCGCGCCACCGTGCGCCGGGAGGGCGTCGCCTCCGACCGTGACCCGGCGGCACGCCGGTTGCATCCGCGCTTGCTCGGTGAGCATCTTTGCCCTGCTGTCTTCAGCCGACGGTGAGGACCGCGACGTCGACCTGCGCTCCGGATCGATCGGCCGCATCGGCGACGACGAGCTGCTGTGGGTCGACATGACCGGCGACGATCCGGAGGACCTGCGGATCGTCCGCGACGCGCTCGGCCTGGCCGATCCCGTCGCCGACGCCCTGGGCCGGGAGCTGGCGTCGATCCCGGACGCCTCCGTGCTCGATGGCGCCGCCCAGCTGACCTTGCTGTGGCCCGACGACGAGGGCGACGGCGACCCCCGGCCGGTCCAGGTGCTGGCCGGGTCGGGCTGGGTGATCACCCGCCATCCCGACCCGCTCGAGCGGCTGGATGACCAGCGGGCGAAGATCAGCGACCAGCGCGAGATCGGGCTGCTGCGCCCCGTCGAGTTCGTCGCCGCCATCCTCGGCTGGCACGTGGACGGCTTCAACCACGCCGCGTCACACCTCGAGCGTGAGGTCGACCGGCTCGACGAGAAGGCGCTGCGCGGCAACGGCGACATGCTCGACCGGCTCGTCGCCATGCGTGGGCGGATCGCTCGCGCGCGACGCGTCGCCGCCGCGCACAGGGACATCTACAGCGAGATCGCGCGCCCGGACTTCCTGCCCGGGCTCGGAGAGGCGGACAACGCGTTGCTCGCCGATCTCGGTGATCGGCTCGAGCGCGCCACGGCGGCCATCGCCGGCGTGCGCGAGATGCTCATCGGCACCTTCGACGTCCACATGACCCGCACGGCGCAGCGTACGAACGACATCATGCGGGTCCTGACCTGGACATCCGTCATCCTGCTCCCCGCCGTCGTGGTGGCCGGCATCATGGGCATGAATTTCAAGATCGGCCTCTTCGACCGCCCCGAGCTGTTCTGGTTCGTCATCGGCTTCATGCTCGCGACCGCCGTCGTCACGCTGCTCATCGCCCGCTGGCGCGGCTGGCTCTGACCCGAGTCGGCAAGCCACCGCGCTACAATCGTCGCTCCCCAAGATGTGAAGACGAGGAGTCGCTTCGGCATGGCCACGAGCGCCCGCAAGCCCGCCACGACCGCCCGGAAGCCCCGAACCACCCGCCGCCGCAGCGCACCCAGCGCGAAGGCCGGCAAGCTGATCTACACGTTCGCGGAGGGCAACGCGTCGATGCGCTCGACGCTCGGGGGCAAGGGCGCCGGGCTTGCCGAGATGACGAACGCGGGCCTGCCGGTTCCACCCGGCTTCACGATCACGACCGAGGCGTGCAACGCGTACTACGCGGCCGGGAAGGAGCTTCCGCCGGGCCTCTGGGACGACGTCGTGGCGCACATGAAGCGGCTCGAGGAGCAGACCGGCAAGGGCTTCGGCGACCCGCAGAACCCGTTGCTCGTCTCGGTCCGCTCGGGCGCCGCCTTCAGCATGCCCGGCATGATGGACACGGTCCTCAACCTCGGCCTCAATCCCGATACCGTCGAGGGCCTGATCCGCCTCACCGGGAACGAGCGGTTCGCGTGGGACGCGTGGCGCCGCTTCGTCGCGATGTTCGGCCGGATCGTCCTCGACCTGAAGGCGGAGGACTTCGACGAGCCGTTCGAGGAGGCCAAGCATCGCGCCAAGGCGAAGCTCGACACCGACCTGAGCGCCGAGCAGCTGCGCGAGATCGGTGAGCGCTTCACCCGCATCGTCGAGGAGAAGACGGGGAATCCGTTCCCGACCGACCCGTATCGGCAGCTGGAGCTCGCCGTGCGCGCGGTCTTCGACTCGTGGTTCGGAAAGCGCGCCCACGACTACCGGGAGTTCAACCGGATCCCTCACGACCTTGGCACGGCCGTGAACGTCGTGACGATGGTGTTCGGCAACATGGGCGACGACTCCGGGACGGGCGTTGCCTTCACCCGCGATCCGAATACCGGCGAGCGGCAGATCTTCGGCGAGTACCTCACGAACGCGCAGGGCGAGGACGTCGTCGCCGGGATCCGAACGCCGTCGAAGATCAGCCACATGCGCGACGAGCTGCCGGAGGTCTACGCGCAGTTCGAGGAGATCGCGAAGCGGCTCGAGGGCCACTACCGCGAGATGCAGGACCTCGAGTTCACGATCGAGCGCGGGACGCTCTACATGCTCCAGACCCGTTCAGGGAAGCGGACTGCGCCGGCGGCCGTGAAGATCGCGGTCGACATGGTCAACGAGGGCGTGATCAGCAAGGAGGAGGCGCTCCAGCGCGTCGACCCCGCCCAGATCGTCCAGCTCCTGCTGCCGCGCTTCGACGAGGCGGCCAAGGCAAAGGTCGCGGACCGGCTGCTCGGCACCGGACTGAACGCGTCCCCAGGGGCGGCGGTGGGGCAGGCGATCTTCGACCCGGATCGGGCCGTCGCCGCCAAGGAGGCCGGGAACCCGGTGATCCTCGTCCGCATCGAGACGTCGCCAGACGACGTGCACGGCATGCTCGCCGCCAGGGGCGTCCTGACCGCGCGCGGCGGCGCGACCTCGCACGCGGCAGTCGTCGCGCGCTCGATGGGCCTGCCATGCGTCGCGGGTGCCGAGGCGCTGAGGATCGACTACGCGAAGCGCCAGATGCGCGCCGGCGACCAGACGGTCCAGGAAGGTGACCTGATCAGCATCGACGGCACGACCGGCGAGATCTTCGCCGGCGAGCTGCCGACGATCGAGGCCCGCTTCGAGGACGAGCACGATCTTGCAACGCTCCTGGGATGGGCCGACGAGGTCCGGCGGCTGCAGGTCTGGGCGAACGCCGACTACCCCCGTGATGCCGAGCGCGCGCGCGCCTTCGGCGCGCAGGGCATCGGTCTGTGCAGGACCGAGCACATGTTCTTCGAGGAGGACCGCCTGCCGACCGTGCGGCGAATGATCCTCAATGCGCACGCCGCGACGGCGGCCAAGGCCAGGGCCGACTCCGACCGGTCGGATGCCGAGCGCGAGGCGGTTGCGACGTTCGACGCGGCCCTCGACGAGCTCGAGCGGCTGCAGACCGACGACTTCGCCGGCCTCTTCCGCGCGATGGACGGGCTGCCAGTCGTCATCCGCCTCATCGACCCGCCGCTCCACGAGTTCCTGCCGAGCCACGAGGAGCTGATCGCCGAGGTCACCAGGCTGCGGACGACGATCGAGCTCGCCGGCGGCAGCCGGACCGATGCGGTTGGCGACCGCGTGACGCCCGCGCTCGAGAAGGGCCTGACGCGCATCTTCGGGAAGAAGGACGCTGCACGGGCGATGAAGCTCATCCGGCGCGAGGCACGGCCGTCGACCGCGTCGGACGCCGGCGCGGACGCACCCGGACTCGAGGCCGAGCTCGCCGAGAAGGAGGAGCTGCTCCACGCCGTCGAGGCGATGGTGGAGCAGAACCCGATGCTCGGCCTGCGCGGCGTTCGCCTGGGCCTGATGGTGCCCGACATCGTGAAGATGCAGACGCGCGCCATCCTGGCGGGCGCGGCGCGCGTGGCCGGCGAGGGCGGCACGCCGCTCCCGGAGATCATGATCCCGCTCGTCGGTCACGTGAACGAGCTCAGCGAGACGCGCGAGATCCTCGAGGCGGAGGTTGCGCGGATCGTCGAGTCGTCGGGCCAGCAGGTGACCTACAAGTTCGGCACGATGATCGAGGTGCCGCGCGGCGCGCTGACCGCCGACGAGATCGCCGAACACGCCGAGTTCTTCAGCTTCGGCACGAACGACCTGACGCAGATGGGGTTCGGCTACTCGCGCGACGATGCCGAGGGCAAGTTCCTGATGCAGTACGTCGACCGCAAGATCCTTCCCGAGAACCCGTTCCAGGTGCTCGACACCGCGGGGATCGGTCAGCTCGTGCGAACGGGCGTCGAGAAGGGCCGCGCGACGAAGAAGGCGCTGAAGATCGGGATCTGCGGCGAGCACGGCGGCGACCCCGCCTCGATCGCCTTCTGCCACGACGTCGGCCTCGACTACGTGTCGTGCTCGCCGTTCCGCGTGCCCGTGGCGCGCCTCGCAGCGGCGCAGGCAGCGATCGCGTCGACCGAGCTGCGCGACAAGTAGGCCGGGGTCGGCCTAGGGCGATTGGCTCGGTAGGGGGGTCGGGGTCGGGGATGGCGTCGGCGCGGGCGTCGGACTCGGCGTCGGGGTCGGCGGGGCCGTGGGCGCAGGGGTTCGGGTCGGTCGAGGCGTCGGGCTGGGTGCGGGGCGAGGCGTCGGCGCCGCGGCCGGGGCGGGTGTCAGCGGCGGCGGGCCGCCCCCCATCGTCGGGTTCGGCAGCGGCTGCGGAGTGCCCGGCACCGGCGTCATGCTCGGGGACGGCTCGTCACGCGGCGTCTCGGAGGCGCTCGGACTCGGGCTCGCGCTCTCGGACTCGGTCTGCGGCGGTCCGCCCTGCCCGCCGAGGACCCCCTCTGCGGGCGTCGACGTCGCGTCGGCGACATTCGACTCGGACGGGTTCCCGATGACCGCCCCGGCGGCTACGACGCCGGCGGCGACGGCCAGCACGACGGAGAGGGACGCGGCCATCGCCCGGAGCAGCCCGCCGCGCCGGGCACCACGCCCGCTCGGAATCGCCAGGGGCGGCAGCTCGGCAGCGCCGAGGTCGATCATCGACAGTGCGTCGATCGCGCCGGCGGCGCGCCGGCAGCCCGGGCAGCCCGATGCGTGGACGGCCACCCCGCGCGGGAGCTCGTCGCGCGCGCCGGCGGTGAGCCATGAGGTGAAGACGTCGTGCAGGTCGCTCATGCCATCGCCCGCCGCGCCAGCGCCTGGACATGGGCAGAGACCGGGCCGTCGGGTGGCTCGTCGGTCGTCACGTCCGCATGGAGCCGGATGAATGACTGGCGGGCACGCACGAGGAGTTGGTCGAGCCGGGATCCGTCGCGACCCACGATCGTCGCGACGTCGCGCCGATCGAGACGCTCGACGGTCGACGCGATCAGGGCCGCGCGCTCGAGGCGAGCCAGGCTCGCGAGCGCGGTGACCGTCGCCTCGTCGGCACCGAGGTCGAGTACGACGTCGGGGTCGGCCGCCACACCCCGGCTGACGCGGGCGCGGTCGACCACGCGCCGTCTCAGCCAGGCCGCGGCGCGCTCAGGGTGGCGAAGCTCGTCGACGCGCTCGGCACCGGCGGCGAGGGCCTCGGTCGCGAGGCGAGCGGCGGCGGGCCGATCGCCGAGCGTGAGGAGCAGAGCGAACCCGTGCAGTCGGCGCCCGTGGAGCTCGCGGAAGGCATCGCGCAGCACGCCCTCGTCCGGCGGGGCGGTGGATGGTTCGGGCGGTGGCGTCGGGGCGGTGTCCGACATGCGTTTCCGTGCGGTCCGGTGCGGTGAAGACGAGTGTACTCACGCGCTGGCGTGACGCGCAGTGTGCGCAAACCATTGCCCAAACCTTGACAATCGGCTAGAATTGGTCCTGGTATCTTGACAAAGCACTTGACAACCGCCCCCGGGCCCCGAGCGGGCGGGACGACCTCATCCTCAGGCATCGTCGCCGAGATCAAGGCGAAGCTCCCGGTTGCCGAGATCGTCGGCGAGACGGTCGCTCTGAAGCGCGCCGGGACGATCCAGAAGGGTCTCTGCCCGTTCCACGCGGAGAAGACGCCATCCTTCATCGTGACGCCCGAGCGCGAGACGTGGCACTGCTTCGGCTGCGGTGAGCACGGCGACATCTTCACGTTCGTCATGCGTCGGGACGGGCTCGACTTCCGTGAGGCCCTCTCCCGCCTCGCCGAACGTGCCGGCGTCGAGCTGAGCGCGAGGTCGGCCGGCGAGGACCGACGCAGGCGGCGCCTGCGCGAGGCGCTCGAGGCCGCCATCGCGTGGTACCGAGAAGTGCTCCTCCAGGCGCGGCAGGCGGAGCGGGCGCGCACCTACCTTGCGGAGCGCGGGCTCAGCGCCGAGACCCAGGAGCGCTTCGGCATCGGCTATGCGCCGAACACGTGGGAGGCGCTCAGCACGCGCCTGCGAGCCAAGGGCTTCACCGATGCGGAGCTGTCCGACGCCGGCCTTGCCAGCCCCTCCACTCGTGGGGGCGTCTACGACCGCTTCCGCGGCCGGATCATCATCCCGATCCGCGACGCCAGCGGGCGAGCCATCGGCCTCGGGGGGCGGATCCTTCCCGACGCGGAGGGCCCGAAGTACCTCAACTCGCCGGCCACCGCGCTGTTCGACAAGAGCCGGACGCTGTACGGCATCGACCTGGCCAAGGGCGCGATCCGGCGCGAGAAGCTCGCGGTGATCGTCGAGGGCTACACCGACGTGATGGCCGCCCACCAGGCCGGATTCGAGAACGTCGTTGCCAGCCTCGGAACCGCGCTCACGGCCGGGCAGGTCGAGCTCGCCAACCGCTATGCCGATGCGGTGGCGCTGGCGTACGACGTCGACCTCGCCGGCGAGGCGGCGACACAGCGCGGCCTGCTGGAGGAGCTCGGCCCGGTCGTCAGCAAGGTGCGGGTCATCCGCATCCCCGCCGGCAAGGACCCCGACGAGCTGATCCGCACCGATCCGGACGGCTGGCGTGCGGCGGTCGAGGCGGCGGAAGAGCTGCTTCCGTACTTCATGCAGCGGGCCGCCAGCGAGGTGGACCTCCGTCAGCCCCACGGCCGCAGCACCTATACGCGGCGGATGCTCGACCTGCTCCGTCGGATCCCGGACCGGGTCGAGCGCGACTCGTACGTCCCGCGCCTCGCCCAGCTGGCCGGCATCGACGAGCGGATCCTGCGCGACGAGCTCGCCCGCGGTCCCCGCCCGGTGCCCGTCCGCCCGATCCCGGTCGAGCCGGCCGCCGAGCATGACGGCCCGCGAGTCAGCCCGCTCGAGCGCGAGGCACTGACCCTGCTGCTCGTGGACCCCGTGCTCGCCGGTGAGCAGGCGGCAGGCCCCGAGCTGCCATTCCGCGACGAGTCCGCGCGGGCGCTGTGGGCGGCGTGGCGCGCGGCGGTCGTCGCGCCGGGGGGCCGGCCGGAGCTCGAGGCGTTCGTGGGGACGCTCGACCCGGCGACGGCGGGGCTGGCGCGCGACCTGCTGGCCTCAGCACGGGCACGCGGCGTGCGGGCGGACCCGGAGACGGACCGCGATGCCCTGCGCGTCGTCCTTCTGCGGCTGCGGAAGGAGCGCGTACAGGAGCGGCTGGCCGATCTTCAGGCACTCATCAGCGTCGGTTCCCAGGACGGCGACAACGACGACATCGGCGAGCTCGAACGCCAGTTCCAAGTTCTGCATCTCGAGCGCGAGGAGCTCGAGCAGGCGATCAATCCGGCGGCCGCAGTGGCCGGCCAGAGGAGGAAGTAGGCCCGTGGCGACCACCACGACGATCAAGCGCCCCGCGGCAAAGGCGGTGGCGAACCAGGCGAAGACGACCGCCCCGGCGAAGCCCGCGACCGCGACGAAGGCGAAGGCGGGTGCGACGAAGCCGGCGGCCACGAAGGCGAAGCCGGCGGCCACGAAGGCGAAGCCGGCGGCCACGCCGAGCGCGGCGAAGGC
>CBFGTN010000010.1:0-47764 GCA_965652075.1 uncultured bacterium | reverse complement strand
GCGCTGGGTGAGGCCGAACGCCCGGTCAGCCGGATTGTCCGCCCGCCTGTCAAGCCACGCTGGACTCCTCCTCGCGACCGTCCGCCGGCACGGTAGCGGGAGCGCCCCGGTCCCATGCGCGGCCGACGGCAGGGGCGTAGACTGGCTCGCCACAGCCCATGTCCGCCACGAAACGGCCGAGCACCTCGAGCCTCCGCCGCTACCTGACATCACGCCCATACATCTCGGTCGCCGACATCCGCCGGCGGTTCGGCCTCGAGGCCGATGCGATGAGCCACATCGCGCGCAACGGCACGTCGGCGTACATCGGCCTGCCCGAGCGCGAGGCCCTGAAGCTCCAGGACCTCTGGCAGCGCGACGAGGTCGGCGTCGAGCTCTCCGTCGAGGTGAATGCCCCCGTGGTCGTCGGGATCTATCCGATCCGCATCGCTCGATTCGTCCTCGACCAGGCCAGCGCGCTGAACGGCCACGCGTCAGGGAACGGCGTGCATCCGGTGCCGGAGCCCGTCGACGACGCATCGGAGCCGGTCCACGACGACGCTCGATGAGGGTCGGCGCGGTCGTCGCCGACCTCATGCTGTTCAGCCGCATCGACGCGGCCGCCGTCGCTGCCGGCGCTGACGTCGTCCGCGTCGACGATCCAACGGAGCTGCCGCCCGATCTCGACCTCATCCTCGTCGACTGGGCCTCCCGCCGCCCCGGCTGGGATGCCGGGCTCCGCGATCGCGGCGTCAGGGTCGTGCTGTTCGGGCCCCACACGGACCTCGAGGCGCATGCCGACGCGCGGGCGGCCGGGCTCGGACCGATGTGGGCGCGATCCAAGCTGGTCGCGCAGCTCCCGGAGATGCTCAGCGCGCCCGCGGCCCGCCAGCCGTCGGAGGCCTGAGCCACAGGCCCGCGCCGAGCGTGGGGTAGGCTTCCGCCGATGATCGGGGAGCGGAGGCCGGACTTCTTCATCGTCGGCGCACCGAAGTGCGGGACGACGGCGCTGTACACGTATCTCGGCCGCCATCCCGACGTCTACCTGCCGGACCGCAAGGAGCTGCGCTTCTTCGGCTCGGACCTGGAGATCCGGGATCGGGTTCCCCTGACGCAGGACGGCTACCTCTCGTACTTCGCGGGTGCCGGGGATGCGCGCCGGGTCGGGACCGCGTACGTCTGGTACCTGTACTCGACGCGCGCCGCGGAGGAGATCCATCGATTCGCGCCCGACGCCTCCATCCTCGTCATGCTTCGAAACCCGGTCGACATGCTGTACGCCCTGCACGCCGAGCATCTGACGAACGGGAACGAGGACATCGCGGACTTCAGCGAGGCGCTCGACGCCGAGCCCCTCCGCCGTGAAGGCCGGCGGATCCCGCCACACGCCCATCTGCCGCAGGGCCTCCTCTACTCGACCGTGCCCCGGTACAGCGAGCAGCTCGAGCGCTATTTCGACCGCTTCGGCCGGGATCGCGTCCACGTCGCGATCTTCGAGGAGTTCATCGCCGATCCCGTCGCCGGCTATCGCCAGGCGCTCGCGTTCCTCGGCCTCGGCGACGATCGGTCCCTCGAGTCGAGCGACTTCGAGGTCGTGAACGCGTCGCGGAAGCTCCGGAGCGAGCGCATGCGGCATCTGCTCGCGCGGCCGCCGGAGCTGCCGCGCAGGATCATCAGCCGGACCGTTCCGGCCGGGGTCCGGAAGTCGCTGCACGCCTGGGCCAAGCGAGCCAACGTGCGCGAGGCGGCTCGCCCGGAGATGCCCGCCGCGACGCGGCAGCGCCTTCAGGACCTGTTCGCCCCGGAGGTCGACCGCGTCGAGGCGCTCCTCGGCCGGGGCCTTTGGCAGGGCGTGGGCGAGCGGCTACCATAGCGCCCCCTTCGCAGACCGCTGGACTGAGCCGTTGGACCTTCGCGCCGCCCTGAGTGCGCTCCGTGCCCGCTGGTGGGTGCTCGTCCTGACCACCGCCCTGACCGTCGGGCTGGGCGTGGCGCTGACCTTCCTGCAGCCGCGCGCCTACGTCGCCACCTCGACCTACGTGGTGGCGCCCACGCCGTCGTTCCGCAGCGACGTGCTGAGCGCGATGACGCTCATCAGCCGCCAGAGCGAGATCGCCGAGACCTTCGCCCAGATCGCGATGAGCAGCTACGTGGCCGAGGGCGTGCGCGCCGAGCTGGGCCTGCAGGCCGATGCCCCCGACGTCAGCATCGAGAGCCAGGTCCGTCCCGGCACCACCGTGCTGGAGGTCACCGCCCGCTCGGCCGACGCGCAGCTGGCGCAGCGCTACGCCAACGCCACCGGCGTCGTGCTGCTCGACTACATCGAGGGCGTCAACGACGCCTTCGAGCTCGTCCTGCTCGACGCCGCCAACGAGGCCACCCCGGTGCCGTCGGGCCTGATCCTGAACGTCGCCCTCGGCCTGGTGGTGGGCCTGGCGCTCGGCGCCGGCCTGGTGCTGGCCGTGCGCTGGCTGCGCGGCCTGGGCCGCCCCCAGCCGCCCGAGATCGTGGACAGCGAGTCGTTGGACTACAACCGCGCCTACTTCGGCGTTCGGCTGCGCCAGGCGATGGGGAGCGTGCGTCGAGACCGCAGGCCCATGGTCCTGGCCCTCCTGCGCACGTTGCCGCCGGGCGGGATGGACTCCGTCCCGGCCAGCGTCCGTCTCGACATGCGGCGCATCGTCACCGCGGCAATGGAGGACACGAACCGCGGCGAGGACCTGGCCGCACGCATCGAGGACGGCACGTTCGCGATCATCCTGCGGGATCGGACGACGACGGACGTCGCCGCCTGGGTCGAGGCGGTGCGGAACACGATCGAGGAGCGGCCCCGGCTCGGCTTCCTGGCTCCGGCGAAGGCAAACGTCCGGTGCATCAGCGCCGCGGTCGACTACGCCGGCGAGACCGAGAGCGAGCTCGCGCTCCTCGAGCGCGCCGAGCAGCTCGTCGGGTCCGGCATTCGCCACGGCGACGTCACCAGCCTGCTCGGCACGATCGGGAGCCGGCCCTTCGGTCGCTAGGTCAGGCGACGCGATCCCCGGTCATCCGCCGGTGGTCGCCGACCCGTCGTCCGTCCGCGCGATGAACCACACGTTGCCGCTGCGGTCCGACGCGAAGCGGTAGAGGATCCCGTTCACGGCCCTCGAGACGTCCACCGGATCGTCGCCGAACGTGCCGAGGACCTCGGGATCGTCGGTGCCGATGACGTCGACGACGAGGCGGCCCTGGGCCTCCGGGCTGAGCGCGGGGTCGACGGCGCGGCCGAAGAAGTATCGGGCGAACGCGGCTCGCAGCGGCATGAACGCCATCGCGTCGCCGCGGTTGGACCGGAACACCTCGGCCGGGTCGATGAACGTCGTCTGGTCGACAAGCGCCATCGACCGCAGGGTGCCGTCGTCGTTCACGACGCCCTCGAGACGGAGGTACTCGAACAGCTGGTACGTGACGTGGCCGTCCTCGCCCTCGGCGAATGCGGTGATCCCGAGCAGGACCTCGGGATTCGCGTCGGCCTGCTCGTTCCATGCCGCGACGAACTCATCGAGGGTCACGGGAAGGGTTCCCTCGAGGCCGAGGATCCGGTTGAGCTGCCGCGTCGACAGCGTGCGCACGATCTCGTCCGGCGTGAACGAGCCGGCCGGTTGGGCGGCCGGCGTCGGTGACGGCTGGGAACCGCACGCGCTCAGCGCCAGGAGCGCCACGAGCGCGAGCGCGGCGCGCGCCGGCCGTCGGCGGCCGATGCGATGGGTGATTGGGCAGCTCGCGGCAGGAATCGGGAAGGTCCTCGAGGTCCCGACCGAGGGCTCGGCGCGGCCGGGGGGCGCCAGCCTAGCGCACGTCACCTGATCGCGCCACGAGTCCCACCCGGGTCCTCGTTCCGAACTGGTGACGCGACGCACCAGATCGTTGACGAAGCGTTGACCTTAGGACTTTCGTACTACATAGTACCGGCACGATTCCACCCCGAGCTAGGAGTCTCCAGATGCGCCCGATTCGTCGTCGGTTCCTTGTCCTTCCCCTTGTTCTCGGTCTCATCCTCGCCGTTCCCGCCAGCGCGTCCGCCTGTGATGGCTGTACGCCCGGCTTCTGGAAGAACAACACCGGCGCGTGGGCGCCGACCGGCTACTCGCCGGGCGCGACCTACGGGTCCGTCTTCGCGGGCGCCCCGTCGGACTTCGCCGGCCTGACGCTGCTCGACGCGATGAGCGCCAGCGGCGGCGAGACCGCCGCCCTGGTCCGCCACTCGGTCGCGGCGCTGCTGAACCTGGCGCATCCCGATGTGGCGAATCCGCCCGGCTGGGACGTCCCCGCGCTCATCAATGCCGTGAACGCGGCGTTCGCGTCCCCGGACATGATCTCGAGCCTGCACGACACACTCGAGGCGCTGAACGAGGCCGGCTGCCCGCTCAACGCTGACGAGTCCGCGGCGTAGGGAGACGCCGCAGGAAGGGGGCGACTGGGTGTATCTCGTCGAGCGGTCGAGGCGGGGCAGATTTCTTGCCTTCCGAGACCGCTCGGTGACATCCGACTCGCCGCGACCGGCCAGCGCTCGGGCAGGCCGATCCGCCAGTCGGACCCATCCATTCAAACCGATGAACGCGACCCGGCTACTCGACTCCTCGGCAACCACGGGCACGGTGCCGATCTCGATCCGGACGCTGCCAACCGACATCGAGGGGGAGGAGCATGACATGGCGACCACGAGAACCAGACCGCGCGAGGCGCCCGTGCCCACGGCTCGCGTCGCGGCAATGCCAGCCACGCCGTGGAGCTCGGCCCCGCAGGCGGACCTCTCCCCGGCCGCGGCATCACGAACGAAGCGCCTGATCGACATCGTCGGTGCCACGGCGCTGCTCGCCATCACCTCCCCGGTGTGGCTGGTCATCGCCGCGCTCATCAAGGTGTCGTCGCCGGGGCCGGTGCTGTTCCGCCAGCAGCGCATCGGCCTGAACGGCCGCTCGTTCACGATGCTGAAGTTCCGGTCGATGCGGAATGGCGTGAGCGTCGACCCGCACCGCTCGTTCGTTCGCTCGATGGTTCGGCCCCCGGCCGACGGCGTGGAGACGAACGGGAACGGCACGGTCTACAAGCTGGCGTCCGACTCGCGGACGACCGCGGTCGGGCGATGGCTGCGCCGCACGAGCCTGGACGAGATCCCGCAGCTCCTCAACGTGCTGCGCGGTGACATGTCGCTCGTCGGACCACGACCGCCGCTGCCGTACGAGGTCGACGACTACGAGCCCTGGCAGCTCGAGCGCCTGACGGTCCGGCCGGGCATGACCGGCGCATGGCAGGTCGCCGACCGATATCGCCTTCCCTACTACGAGATGTGCCGGATGGACGTCGAGTACATCCGATCCTGGTCGATCGGGCGTGACCTGTCGATCCTGGCACGCACGCCCGGTGCGATGATCAGCCGGGACGGGAGCTCCCGATGAACCGGCAGGTGCCGATCGGCGTCGGCGTCATCGGCTGCGGATACTGGGGCCCGAACCTCGTGCGGAACTTCGCCCGGTCCGAGCTGACGCGCGTGGTCGCCGTCTGCGACGTCGACATCGATCGGGCTCGGAAGATCGGCCAGTGGTACGGCGTCCAGCTCGTGACCGCCCAGGCTCGAGAGCTCATCCTCAACCCGGACGTCGACCTCGTGTGCATCGCGACGCCGTCGCGATGGCACCACGTGCTGGCGCGCGAGGCGATCGCGGCCGGCAAGCACGTGCTGGTCATGAAGCCGATGACCACGAGCGTGGAGGAGGCCGAGGAGCTCGTCGACGCGGCCGAGCGCCAGGGCGTCCTGCTCGCGGTGGATCACACGTTCGTCTACTCGGCCGCCGTCCGGAAGCTCCGGGAGATCACGGCGACCGGGGAGCTCGGCCAGCTCTACTACATCGACAGCGTGCGCATCAATCTCGGCGCGTTCCAGTCCGACATCAACGTCATCTGGGACCTTGCGCCCCACGACATCAGCATCATCGACTACCTCCTCGGCGGCATGATGCCGACGGAGGTCAGCGCGGTCGCGGTCTCGCACGCGGGGAGCCGCGTCGAGAACCTCGCCTACCTGACGCTGAGCTTCGGCGAGTCGGTCATCGCCCACGTCCACGTGAACTGGCTGGCGCCGGCGAAGATCCGCCGAACGATCGTCGGCGGGTCGCGGAAGATGGTCGTGTACGACGATGTCCAGCCCTCCGAGAAGCTGCTGGTCTACGACCGCGGCGTGACGATCGACCACGAGTCTGAGGCCGAGCAGGTGTACCGGCAGCTCGTGTCGTACCGCACCGGCGACGTTCGTGCGCCGCGGCTCGACGATCGCGAGGCGCTCGCCGTCGAGGCGGACCACATCGCCGCGGCGATCCTCACGGGCGGCCGGCCCGACGTCGATGGGCATGCCGGTCTGCGAGCGGTGCGCATCCTCGCGGCGGCGGAGCTGTCCGCACGAACCGGCAGCACGGTCCACCTCGGCACGAGCGGGGATCGGCTCGCGCTGCCGGTGAACGGGTCGATCCCCGTCGGCATCCCCGACGGGGCCTCGGCGAGCACAGAGGGAGAGTCCGGAGCCGTCGCCGGCCTTTGGCAGGGCGTGGGCGAGCGGCTACCATAGCGCCCCCTTCGCAGACCGCTGGACTGAGCCGTTGGACCTTCGCGCCGCCCTGAGTGCGCTCCGTGCCCGCTGGTGGGTGCTCGTCCTGACCACCGCCCTGACCGTCGGGCTGGGCGTGGCGCTGACCTTCCTGCAGCCGCGCGCCTACGTCGCCACCTCGACCTACGTGGTGGCGCCCACGCCGTCGTTCCGCAGCGACGTGCTGAGCGCGATGACGCTCATCAGCCGCCAGAGCGAGATCGCCGAGACCTTCGCCCAGATCGCGATGAGCAGCTACGTGGCCGAGGGCGTGCGCGCCGAGCTGGGCCTGCAGGCCGATGCCCCCGACGTCAGCATCGAGAGCCAGGTCCGTCCCGGCACCACCGTGCTGGAGGTCACCGCCCGCTCGGCCGACGCGCAGCTGGCGCAGCGCTACGCCAACGCCACCGGCGTCGTGCTGCTCGACTACATCGAGGGCGTCAACGACGCCTTCGAGCTCGTCCTGCTCGACGCCGCCAACGAGGCCACCCCGGTGCCGTCGGGCCTGATCCTGAACGTCGCCCTCGGCCTGGTGGTGGGCCTGGCGCTCGGCGCCGGCCTGGTGCTGGCCGTGCGCTGGCTGCGCGGCCTGGGCCGCCCCCAGCCGCCCGAGATCGTGGACAGCGAGTCGCTCGCATACAACCGGGCGTACCTCACGATGCGGCTGCGCCAGGAGATGAGCCGGGTCCGCCGCGGCAATCAGCCCATGGTCCTCGCGCTGCTCCGGATCGTCCCGGCCAGCGCATTCGACACGCTGCCCTCGGCGGCTCGACTCGACGTGCTGCGGATCGTGACGGCCGTGTTCGACGCCCACAGCAAGGTCGAGGACGTCGCGGCGCGGATCGACGACAGCACCTTCGCGGTCCTCATGCCGGACACGACCGCGGAGCCGGCGCGCAACGTCGTCGACGTGCTGCGCGGCGCCATCGACGACCGGCTGCGGCCCGCCGAGCAGGCGGCGGATGCCATCCGCCTGCACTGCGTCAGCGCCCAGCTCGAGTACAACGGCAGGAGCCGGATCGGCGAGCAGGAGCTCGTGCGACGAGCGGAGCGGCAGCTCGCCCGCAACGAGATCCAGCGGAGCGTGGCGCCGGGCGTCGTCCCCGCCGGTGCCGAACGTGGCGGATAGCGACCGCGTCGACGGCGAGATCCTGGCCGCCGCGAAGGGAGGCGGCGCGGCCTTCGGGGGCCGGCTCTACGTCTGGGGGATCCGGTTCGTCATCGCCTTCGTCCTCGCGCGCGTGCTCGGCGCCGAGGGCTACGGGCTGTACACCCTCGCGTTCACGCTCGCCACGCTGATCTCCGCGTTCGCCGCCCTGGGGATGGACTCGGCGATCGTGCGCTACGCGGCGGTGTACTCCGGGCGGAGCGACGGGTCGCGCGTGCGCGGCACGCTCGAGGTCGGCGTCGTCGTGCCGGTCGCGGTCGCCCTCGCGCTCAGCATCGGGCTGTTCGTCCTCGCCGAGCCGATCGCCGACGGCGTCCTGCGCCAGCCCGAGTTCACGCGCGTCGCGTGGATCGTCGCGCTGCTCGTGCCGCTCATGGTCGTGAACGCCCAGCTCGCGGCCTCGCTGCAGGGCCTGCGGCGCATCCATCTGGCCGTCCTGGCGGAGCAGATCGGCCAGCCGACGAGCCGGCTGCTGCTCATCGGCCTGCTCGCCCTCGTTGGGCTGACGGCCGAGACGGCGCTCGTCGCCTCGGTCCTCGCGACCCTCGTCGCCACGGCGCTCCTCCTCCTCCAGCTGCGGCGCAGCCTCGGGACCGTGGACGCGGTCGGGCCGGCGGTGCGGGAGCCAGGCCAGATGCTCCGCTTCTCGCTGCCGGTGTACTTCTCGAACGTCGTGAACGCGATCGGCGGCAACATCCAGGCCATCATGCTCGGGACGCTGAGCTCCCTGGCGTCGGTCGGCGTGTTCGGGATCGCGAACCATCTCAACCTGCTCGGCACGATGTTCCACGCATCGGTGGTGAGCTCGTCGATGCCGCTGTTCGCGGACCTCCACGATCGGGGCGACAGCGACGGCGTGCGCCGGCTGTACCGCACGACGTCGAAGTGGACGCTCGCCCTGAACCTGCCCTTCTTCATCATCGTGCTGCTCTTCGCCTCGAGCCTGCTCGCGATCTTCGGGGCGGAGTTCACGGAGGGGAGCGAGGCCCTCGTCATCCTCGCCTTCGCGAGCCTCGTGAACGCCGGGACCGGGACGTCGGGCGCCATGCTCGACATGGCCGGCTACACGATGCTGAAGCTGCTGAACTCGACGGTGGCGGTCGGGCTGGCGATCGGGCTGAACGTCGCGCTCATCCCGATCCTCGGCGTCTCCGGCGCCGCGATCGCTGTCCTCGGCTCGACGGCGGTGGTCAACCTCCTCCGCCTCGCCGAGTCCGCCTATCTCCTGCGTTCCGTCCCGTACGACGCCTCGTTCGCCAAGCCGGTCGTCGCGGCCGTGGCCGCTGCCGCCGCGGGATCCGTCGTCGCGCTCACGATCGATCCGGGGCTGCCGATCCTTCAGCTCGCGCTCGGCGTCCCGCTCGTGCTCGTCGTCTACCTGCTCGTTCATCGCACGCTGGGACTGAGCGACGAGGACCGTGCGGTCCTCCAGCGGGTGGGCGCGAAGCTCAGCCGCCGATCGCGCCGATCCCGGGCGAGGCGCACGAGCGTGGGGACGACCCAGTGAGCGCGGGGTCGCTCGACGCGGTCGCGGCCGCCGACGCCTCGGACGAGGATCGCCCCCTCGCGATCGTTCGCGGGCTGCTGAACGCGCTGCGAGACGCTGGCATCGGCTACACGCACTGGAAGAGCACGACGACGATCCGGCGCGCGATGGCGGGCCGCACCGACCTCGACCTGCTCGTCGAGGCGGCGGACGTTGGCCGCTTTCGCTCCCTCGTCGCTGAGCTCGGATTCAAGGCATTCATCTCGCACCCGAGCCGTCGGTACCCCGGTGTCGAGGACTTCATCGGCCTCGATGCCGCGTCGGGTCGCCTCGTGCATCTCCACGTGTACACCGAGCTCCTGCTCGGGCAGCAGTACGTCAAGAACCATCGGCTGCCGATCGAGCGCGCGTTGATCGCGGCGAGCCGGGAGGTCGACGGGATCCGCGTGCCGCCGCCGGAGCTCGAGCTCGTGATCCTGGCCGTCCGCACCCTGCTGAAGTACCGCGACACCGACGCCATCCGGGACGCCCTTCGCCTCGGGCGACGGGGTGGGATCCCGCCGGACTCGCTGCGAGAGCTCCGCGATCTCGCCGATCGCGTCGACCCCGACGAGGTGGCGCGCCTCGCCGGCGAGCTCGTGCCCGGTCTCGACCCGGCCGTCGTCGCCGAGCTTCTCGCCGTCGCGAACGAGGAGCCGCGCGACGCCATGCGGCTCATCGGCCTTCGTCGCCGCGTGCGGCGAGCGCTTCGTCCGTACGAGCGCCTGTCTCGAGCACAGGCCGCGCGCAGATACCTCGGCGCCCGCCTCGTGCGGACGTGGCCGCTGACCGTCGTCACCCGGACGCCGAGCCGCCGGCAGGGGCGTCGCAAGCGACCGGCCGGCGGCGGGACCGTGATCGCGGTCATCGGGGTCGACGGCGCAGGGAAGAGCACGTTGCTCGACGCGCTCCAGGATTGGCTCGCGTGGCGCGTGAACGTTCGGATGGTCTACGCCGGCTCCGCCCGCCCGTCGCCGCCCACCGCGGCCGCCAGGACGGTTGCCCGCATCGCCCGCACGGCCGGAGGACGCCTCGGGCGTCCGGGGCGCGCCGCCGCCGATGTCGTCACCGCGGTGCGCTATCTCGGCGACGCGCGCGATCGCCACCGGCGGCTGACGGAGGCTCGGCGCCTCGCCCGGGCGGGGACCGTGGTGATCGTGGATCGGTACCCGCTCGCGGAGGTCCGCCTGGGCGAGCGATTCATCGACGGGCCGCGGATCGGGACGCTCCGCTCCGCGGGCCGGTCCGACCTCGTCGACCGCATGCGTCGGGCCGAGGAGCGGATGTACCGGCGCATCCCGCCGCCCGACCACGTCGTGGTCCTCCGGGTGAGCGCGGAGACGGCCCGCTCGCGCAAGGCGAGCCGTGCACCGGAGAGCGTCACCGCGAAGGCACACGCCATCGCGGACATGGATCGCAGCCGATTGGACGTCCTGGAGGTCGATGCCGAACGGCCACTCGACGAGGTGGTTGCCGAGGTGAAGCGCTGGGTCTGGGACCGGCTGTGACCCCGGCCCCGGCCACGACGCGACGCTCGGTGGTCGCCAGGCGCGGCATGTTCGTGGTCTGGGGCCCGGCCTGGAAGGGTGCCCGCAGCGCTGTGCTCGCCCGCGCGCTCGGCCTGCCGGGCGCGCTCTACGTCGACGCGGACTGGCAGCGGGGACTGCGCAAGGACCCGATGAAGTACCCACGTCGCGTACTGCGCACGGTCGCCGCGATCGTCCGGCACCGCCCGCCCCTCCTCATCGTGCAGTCGCCGCCGACGCCGTTGACGTGGCTGGCCGCCCTGTACGGCGCGATCACCGGCCACCCGTTCCTGATCGACGCGCACAGCGACGCCTTTCAGCGGCCGCGGTGGCTGAGGCCGCGATGGCTGAACCACGCGGTGTGGCGCCGTGCGCTGGCGGTGACCGTGACCGATGAGGCGTGGGCGGCAACGCTCAGCGCAGCCGGCGCGCGCCCGATCGTCGTCCCCGACATCCCGACCGACGACCCGACGCCCCGCGTCGTCGACCTTGGCGACGGGCTCCACGTCGCGGTCGTGAACAGCGGCGGCCGCGACGAGCCGCTCGAGGCGACGCTGGAGGCCGCCGCCCTCGTGCCCGACGTCACCTTCCACGTGACCGGGCGCACGCTGGGGCGGGAGGCGGCGGTCGCCGCCGCGCCCGCCAACGTGCGGTTCTCCGGCTACCTGGCGCCGGAGGACTACGCCTCGCTCCTCGCGTCGGCCGACGCCGTGATGTGCCTGACCCTGCGCGACCACACGATGCAGCGCGGCGCGTGTGAGGCCCTCTCCCTCGGCCGGCCGATCATCACCTCCGACTGGCCGCTGCTGCGCTCGTACTTCGCCGCCGGCACCGTGCACGTGGACAACTCCGCGCCGGGCATCGCGGCCGGCGTTCGGCGGCTTGCCGCGGACCTTAAGACCTATCGGGCCGAGGTCGGCGAGCTTCGCGGCCTTCGTCGGGCAGAGTGGGACGAGCGCCGGCGCGCGATCCTCGCGCTGATCGACGACGAGGGCCGTCGCCACCGGTGAGGGCCGAGGCCGCCGATCCGTGGCAGGGCGCGGGCGACCGGCCTATCATCCCCCGGTGCTCGCGGTCACCGAGCGGGCACGGAACATCCCATTCCGAGGCTCATCGTGACATCCCCC
This sequence comes from uncultured bacterium, assembly GCA_965652075.1. Taxonomy (GTDB): domain Bacteria; phylum Chloroflexota; class Limnocylindria; order QHBO01; family QHBO01; genus JACDBZ01. The sequence goes on along the minus strand of CBFGTN010000010.1, from coordinate 35,823 downwards.
TCCATCTTCGGTCCTGAATTCGTGCCGCCCGTTCGGAGGCCGCATCGACGGCACAGGCCATGGCTCCGCTCGGTCGCCGTCGCGTTCGCGGCCGTTGTTATGATCCTGCCCGGACTATGCATCACCGCTGGCCCCGTCGCGGCGGGAGAGGTCGTGGACAGCACGATCGTCGGCTACGGCAAGCCGACCGTGGGTGGCAGAGGGGGTTCGATCCGCCGCGTGACGAACCTCAACGACTCCGGCCCAGGCTCGCTCCGGGCGGCGCTCGAGGCATCGGGGCGGCGCATCGTCCGCTTCGAGGTGGGTGGCCTGATCTCGCTCAGGAGCGAGATCAAGATCAAGGACCCCTACGTCACGATCGCCGGCGAGACCGCCCCGAGGCCGGTCGTCATCCGCAACGAGGCGCTCCTGGTTCGTACGCACGACGTGATCATCCGGCACATCCGCCTGCGCCCCGGAGATCGCATGACGTCGACGCCGTCCGAGACCGACGCACTGACGATCAACGGCAGCCAGCAGCCCGTCTACAACGTCGTCGTCAACCACGTGTCGATGGTGTGGGGCCCGGACATCGGCGGCCTCGCGGTGCTCGGCGACGTCCGGCGCGTGACGATCCAGAACTCGATCATGGGCGAGGGCCTGTACCTGTCGCGCCATCCCGAGGGAACGGGCTCGCAGGGCGGGCACAGCCACGCCGCGAACATCACGCAGCTGAACCGCGGTTCGCCGGCGCCGCAGCGCATCACGTTCTGGCACAACCTGTTCACGACGTCGGCGACCCGCATCCCGCGATTCCAGGGCGCGCGCTGCATGGACGTCGTCAACAACGTGATCTTCAACTGGGGCGATCACTCCGCGCACGGCAACCCCCGCAGCCTGAACCTCGTCGCGAACTGGTACCGGCGCGGACCCCGATCCGATACCACGGACGTCTACAGCACGCAGACGAGCTCGGTCGCTCCGAGCCTCTTCTCCGACGCGGTCTACGAGGCCGGCAACAAGGCCGACGGCTTCACGCGCACTCGCGGCGGCCCGAACCTCGTGTACGCATCCTCGGTCCGCTGTGGCGAGCTGTCGGTGGCGCGGGGGAGCACCGCCAGCGCCTACGACGCGGTGCTGTCGTCCGCCGGGGCGCTCCTGCCGTGGCGTGACGAGAAGGACCGCCGGATCATCAAGAACGTCATCGAGCGCAAGGGCGAGTTCTTCAACGGCGTCCGTCACTCCGGCCCGAACCCGTACTACTTCTGAGCGTAGTACTTCTGGACATCCGGCCATCGAGACGTCAGACTGCGCGAATCAGTAAGAGGGGGTCTATCCCCGTGCGTGCCCGAGCCCTTCAGCTGTTGACGGCTTCCGCCCTCGCCGTCACAGCAGCCTCCGCCGGCCTTGCCGCCCCGTCCGCCGCCGCCGCCGCCGACATCGCCGTCCTCATCCGCACCACCGATACCTCCGGGTGGCCGAGCTCCGACCCGTCCGGCATCGGCTACGACCCGGTCAACGATCGCCTCATGGTCGTCGACGGCGAGATCGAGGAGGCCGACATGGCCTGGCTGTGGCCGGGCTACAACGGCAACATCGCGATGCGCGACGGCACCCGGACCGGGGGGTTCAATACGGTCGCCGCGACTCCCTCGAACAAGGAGCCGGTCGGCGTCGGCTACGACCCCAACCGGGACGAGCTGTACATCTCCAAGGACGGCAGCAACTCCCAGATCTGGGTGTACGCCCGAGATGGTGGAGGGGCGTTCACGACCGTCGTACGCCACTTCGCGATCGGGGACAAGGACGCGGAGGGCGTCGCGTTCGGGGCCGGCAAGCTCTATGTCTCCGACGGCGCCCACAAGCTGATCTGGACCTTCGCCCCGGGCAACGACGGGATCGTCGGGACCGGGGACGACCCGGCAGGAACGAGCTTCGACGTGGGTGCGCTCGGCCAGCGCGATCCCGAGGGCCTCGAATACGACACGGTGACGGGACATCTCTGGGCCGTGAGCCGCAACGACAACCCCGAGCTGCTCGAGGTGACGGTTGGCGGCGCGGTCGTGCGCCGGTTCCAGCTCGGCTTCCTCAACTCGACCACGCTGTCCGGCGTGGCGATCGCGCCGGCGTCCGACGGCTCCGGAACGCCGCACTTCTACGTCAGCGACCGCGGCAACGACAACAGCGCCGACCCGTTCGAGAACGACGGCAAGATCTACGAGCTCGAGATCCAGGCCGTGGAGGATCCGCCGCCGCCCGAGGGCAATCTCGTCGTGAACGGCGGCTTCGAGTCGGCGAACGCGAGCGGAGCGCCGACCGGGTGGACGGAGAACGTCGCCTTCCGTCAGAGCGACGACCTGGTCGTGGAAGGATCGTTTGCCGGCCGCCACCAGGCGACCGACAACGGCAGCTACGAGGTGAGGCAGTCCGTCGCCGTCGTCGGCGGGACGACCTACGACTTCTCGTCGCAGGTGAACATCCCGGCGACGAGCGACGCCTTCACGTTCATCCTCCGCGTCCAGTGGCGAACCGCTTCGGGCGGGAAGATCTCGAACAACGACATCGTGAAGATCAAGGCGTCGACGAGCGGGTGGAGATCGGTCACGAAGACGATCGTCGCCCCGGCCAACGCCGGCCAGGCCCGGATCATCATGAACGTCAAGAGCCTGAACGCCTCGATCTACGTCGACGACGTCATCCTGGGGACCTGAGGCACAAGCCATCGGCGAGGCGACCCGCGCCCAGGATCACCTCTTCATCGTCGGCTGCGCCCGGACGGGGTCGACCCTGCTTCGCCACGCCCTGAACCGCTCGCCGGACGTCTGTCTGGCGTCGGAGACGCACTTCTTCGCGTGGAGCCGTCGCATCGGGCTCCCTCGGCTGCTCGACCGGGCGCGCAGCGGCGGCGACGCGGGAGCGGAGGCGCTGCGCCGGATCTCGGCGGAGCTGCGTGGTGAGGACGGTTGGCCCTGGATCCGGCGCAACGTCCCCGACGAGCGCCTGCAGGCAGAGCTCCGGTCAACCGGCCTGACCGAGCGGGGCGTCTTCAGCCGGCTCCTCGAGCTCTACGTTGCCGGTCGCTGCGAAGGGCGCGCGCGCCTTGCCGGCGAGAAGACCCCCGAGCACCTGTCGGACGTCCCGACCCTTGACAACTGGTTTCCCGGCGCGCGGATCGTCCACACGTTCCGCGATCCCCGGGCGATCTACGCGTCGCAGCTGCGGCGGGTTCGCGAGGGCCGCTGGGGCCCGAAGGCGCGGCTGACGCGGGTGCCGGCGGCGATCATCGACCCGCTGCTCGCGCCGGTCGAGGCGGTGCGCACGACGGTCGCCTGGCTGCGCGCTGCGCGTCTCCATCGCCGCTATCGGCGGACGCTGGGCGAGCGCTACCTCCTCGTGCGCTACGAGGACCTGGTGGCCGGTCCCGAGCGCGAGCTGCGTCGCGTCTGCGAGTTCCTCGGCGTGGAGTTCGACGCGGCGATGATCGCCGAGATCGACGTCGTCGGCTCGAGCTTCAGCGCCGGCCGTCACGACGGGAGCGGCTTCGACGAGGCGCGTGCGACGCGTTGGCGCCAGGAGGTCTCGGCGATCGGGCTGGGCTGGTTCCGCCTTGCCACGGGGTCCGAGCTCAAGCGCTTCGGGTATCCGCCCAGGTGACCGATGCGCCGCTTGCTGCTCACGGGTTCCGCTTCTAGAGTTCACGATCCGAACCCACCGATCCAGCTCCAGCCGAGCGTGCCCATGTCAAACGGTCGAACGCGATGACTGCCAGGAACGTTCTCGTCGACTCGTTCCGGACGATCGAGGCGAATCGCCTGGCGTGGTACTGGCCGGTCGCGCTTGCGCTGATCATCGCGCCGCTGTGCGCCTACTTCCTGTTCATCGGCCGATACGAGTACGCGGCGGCGGCCGTCGTGGCGGTTCCCCTCGCCGTCCTCGTAATCCAGGACCCGTTCAAGGGCCTGCTGCTGTGGCTCGTCCTCATCCCGTTCGTCGTGACGCGAGAGTCCGCGACCGTGTCCACGACGCAGTGGGTCCTGCACCGCGCCGGGATCGTGCTCCTCATCGGCCTCGTCTACGTCTACCACGTCACCGGGCTGCGTCGGTCCCTGTTCCGGCTCGCCTGGTACGACGTGGCGCTGGCCGCGTTCGTGGTCGTGGCGATCTTCAACGTCCTCGCGTTCAGCGCCGACGGGACGCGGTCCCTCGCGTCGCTCCACGACAAGCTCCTGGTGCCGATCGCGCTGTTCTGGCTCGTCCGCGCCATCTCGCCGGATCGCAAGCAGATGACCCTGCTTGTGGCCGCCGGGCTGTTCGTCGTCGTCCTCCAGATCGGGATCGGGGCGATGAGCTGGATCGCACCGGAGATCCTTCCCGCTCACTGGCTGGATCGAGCCGGAGCGAGGACGACCGGCACCCTCGGTGGACCGGCGCCGTTCACCGTCACGATCGTCCTGTTCGGCCTGCTCGTCCTGCACCGGATGTGGGGCATGCGGCCGACGCTCGAGAAGCTCGCGCTCGCCGGCGTGCTGCTGGCATCCGCGCTCGTCGTCTTCCTCTCGCTGTCGCGCGGCAGCTGGCTCGGCGCCGGCGCCGTCATCGCAGTCCTTGGCCTCGTCTACGGGCGCTCATTCCTGTGGCCGGCGGTCGCCGTTGCCACCGTCGGCCTGGTGCTCCTCGGCGGACCGCTCGCCGACCAGGCGGACCTCGCGGAGCAACGGGCAGGCGTGACATCGACCGTCGAGTCACGCGCGATCACGAACGTCGCCGCGGTGCGCATGATCGAGGCCCGGCCGCTGCTCGGGTTCGGGTTCGCCCGCTTCGAGGACTTCGACGAGCAGTACAAGACGCGCGTGGCCGACATCCCGCTCGAGACGGGCGGGAGCGCCCACAACACGTACCTGAACTTCGCCGTGGAGATGGGCCTTCCGGCGACGGCCCTCTACTTCGCTCCGCTCGTCGGCCTGCTGTGGCTCAGCGTGAGGCGCCGGCACCTCCTCCCCGATGCCGGACCGTACAACCGCCGGCTCGTCCTGTTCCTCTGGCTCGCGCTGCTCGACCAGTTCCTCGTGTGCAACTTCATGGAGATGGTCCAGAGCAGCGCGTGGGCGACCGGCCTGTGGTGGCTGACGCTCGGCCTCATCGCCGTCGCCATCGACCGCCAGCGACAGCTCACGGTCGCCCTGCCGGCGCGCACGGCCCGGATATGACCGGCGACGGAGCGCGCGCCGCCGACGGGGAGCCGGCTACCGCGGAGTACCTCTTCGTCGTCGGCCTGAGCCGAAGCGGGACGACGCTCATGCGCCGGCTCCTGAACGCGGCGCCGGACGTCGCGATCGGTCCCGAGAGCCACTTCATGGGGCACCTCGTCCCTGGCTTCGGGGTCCGCGATCGGCTTGCGAAGCTTGACCGCGTGGGCGACGCCGAGCGTGACGCCGAGCGGATCGCGCAGCTCCTCTACGACCGGATGCCGAGCGAGTCCGGCGCGCGGCGGCCGAGCCGGCTCTGGACGTGGCTCGTGCGTGCCGTCCCGCGAGACGAGCTGGCGGCACGGCTTCGAGCGGCCGGCACCGACGACCGCGCGGTCTTCGCCACCGTGCTGGATCTCTACGCCGAGCGCCGGGGCGGCGCGCGCGTTCGCGGCGAGAAGACGCCGGCTCATCTCCGCCACGTGCCGACCCTGCTGCGCTGGTTTCCCTCGGGCCGCGTGCTGCACATGGTCCGCGATCCGCGCGCGGTGTTCGTGAGCGAGCTGCGCCGCCAGCGCCGCTCGCCGGACGGCCCGTACCGCCTGGTCCGGCTCGTTCCCGGGCTGCTCGAGCTCACGCTCCTCGTGCAGACCGTGCTGACCTGGGTCGAGGCCTCGGCGCGAGCGTCGCGGTACGCCACGCGCTTCCCGACCCGATATCGGGCGGTCCGCTTCGAGGACCTCGTGCGCGACCCCGAGCCGACCCTGCGCGGCGTCTGTGACTTCGTCGGCGTCGCATATGAGCCCGAGATGATCGCGCGGCAGAGCGTGGTGAGCCAGGGAACGCGGCTGGGGGAGGCGGGGATCGACGCGGGAGCCGCCGATCGCTGGCGTTCCACGATCCCGGGATGGGCCGATCTCGTGCTGTCGAGCTCGCTCGGCCGCTCGCTGAGGGCGTTCGGCTACCCGAGTCGGGGCCGGTGACCGCTCCGGCGCGGGTCCTGGAGCTCGTCGGACTGCCCGGCGCCGGGAAGACGACGACGGCGCCCCTCGTGATCGAGGAGCTGCGCGGCCGCGGGTTCGCGCCGCTCACGGTGTCCGAGGCGATCGACGCGGCCGTCGCGCGCTCGACGCGCGGGCGCCTCCTCCGGATCCTCGGGGTCCGTCCGCCGTATCGGCGGGGGACGCGCGCGCTGCTCGTCGAGGCGCCGGCGGCCCTCGCGCTGCCGATCGTCGCTCCGCGCCTCGCCCTCGCGCTCATCGACGCCCTCCGGCGCCTGCCCGTACCCGCTGGCCACCGCGCCGCGATCGCCAGGCGCGCGTTGCGGGTCGTGGCCGCACAGCGGTTCGTGCGCCCGCGTCTCCGTGCGGGCGAGGCGGTCGTCATCGACGAGGGGCCGGTTCACCGGGTCGTGAACCTGTACGCGTGGCGGCCCTCGACCCCGGCCGGCTCCATCCGGGGCTATCTCGACGCGGCCCCGTTGCCCGATGCCGTGCTCGAGGTCCGCGTCCCGACCGCCGAGGCCGTCGCGCGGCTTCGGGCGCGCGAGGCCGGGCTCCCGGAGCGCCTCCGCGGCGCCGACGACGCACGCCTCCGCCGCTTCGTCGAGCGGGCGGACGCGGCGCTGGCTGCCTCCCGAGAGCACCTGGCGGCGCGCGTCGCATGGACGACGCTGTCATCGGCTGATGGCGAGGGCGACATCGGACGAGCGCTCGACGAGCTCGGCTTCACGCGGGCGGATGTCGGCGGAGGGCCGCTCGCGAGCCCCCACTACCGGCCGCTCCTGGGCGTATCGATCGGCCGCCCCGGCCGGCGCGATGCCGACCGGCGACGGCCGGTCGACGGGATGGCGATCCCGACCGTCGTTCGCGACGCGTGGGCGCTGGATCCGTCGCGCGCCCACGCGGTCGGCCGGGGCGGACGCAGTGACACCGTCCTCGTCGCCAGCGCCGTCGCGGGACGCGTGATCGTGAAGCGCTACAAGGCGAGCGTCGACCCGCAGTCGGTCGACAGCGAGCATCTCGTCCTCGGGGCGCTCGCCGCGCACGCCTTCCCCGCACCTCGGCCGGTTCCGGCCGCCGACGGCAGCCTCGTGGTCTGCGACGGCGAAGGGCGCCGATGGGCGGCCTTCGAGGTCATCGACGGCCGGCCGCTGCATGCGCTGGTGGGTCTGCCCGGCAACCGCGGCCGCTCCGCGTTCCTCGCGGGCGCGACGCTGGGCGCGCTGCACACGGCGCTCGCCGGCATCGAGACGCCGTACCAGCCGGAGACGGGCTTCCGGTCGATGACCGGGCCTCGCGTGCGCGAGATCGGCTCGTACCTCGACCTGCTGGCCCTCGAGGGCGCGCCGGACGGGGCGGCATCGACCGCCCGATCGCGATCGTGGGCACGCGCTCGGCTCGCCGCCCTGGATGCCGGACTCGCGGCCGACGACCCCGCCCGCGGCCTGATCCACGGCGACTACGGCCCATACAACCTCCTCGTCAGGCGGGGAGCACGGGTCGCGGTCATCGACTTCGAGCTCGCGCGCCTCGACTGGCTCGTCACCGACCTCGCGACGGCGATCCCGCGCTTTGCGGCGGGCCGGCTCGGGTTCTCGAACGGTGCGGCACGCGCCTTCGTGGACGGCTATCGGAGCCGCCATGCCCTGCCCGACCGGGAGCTTGCGGCCATCTCCGACGTTGCCTCGTTCCTCGCCCTCCGTCGCGCGGCGGTGGCCTGGGGCCGTCACGTCGAGTCCGGCGAGCACGCGTGGCGCGCGGAGGCCATTGAGAAGCTCGACCTCGCCCGAGCGATCGCGGACGGCCACCATGGCCTCGTTCGCCTCGTGGGGGCGGCGCGATGAGCGAGGAGCGCGGCCCGGTCTTCATCGGCGGTCCCGATCGCTGCGGGAAGACGCTGCTGGCCGGGCTGCTGGCGTCGCACTCGCGGATCTCGATCCCTGTCGTCGGCTCGAACCTGTGGCCGCTGTTCTACCGGCAGCACGGGGACCTTCGCGATCTCGACAACGCCCGACGCTGCCTGGCCGCGATGCTCGGCTACAAGCACATCGCCTTCCTGCGACCCGATCCGGACGAGGTGATGCTGGCGTTTGCCGAGGGCCCGCGAACGTACGCGCGGCTGTTCGCGCTGGTCCAGGAGCAGCATGCGGCCCGCAACGGCAAGCCTCGCTGGGGCGATCAGACCGGCCTCGTCGAGCGGTACGCGGACGAGATCTTCGCGAGCTATCCCGGCGTGCGATTCATCCACATGGTGCGCGACCCGCGCGATCGGTATGCCGAGTCGCGCGTGCGATGGCCCGACGGCCGGCTCGGGGCGGGCGGCGCGACGGCGCGCTGGCTGTTCTCCGTCCGCCTCGGGCGGCGGAACGCGAAGCGGTACAGCGACCGCTATCGGCTCCTCCGATACGAGTCTCTGGTGCGCGATCCGGAGGGCACGCTTCGCGAGGTCTGCGACGTCCTCGGGGAGGCCTTCGAGCCGCCGATGCTCGAGCTCGGTGCCGTCCCGACCTACCGAGCCAAGCTCCAGGCCTCGATCGACGCGCTGCCGCCCGACGCTCGGCCGGCGTCCGGGGCGCTCATCTCGCCGGCGTTCATCGGCGGGTACGCCGCCCACGTCACGCCGGCGGAGATCGCGTTCATCCAGGAGCGCGCGGGGAGGGAGATGACGTCATTCGGGTACGCGCTCGACGGCGTTCGCCTCGGCGGGGCGGCCGGACTTCGGCTCCGGGTCGTCGACGGCCTGCGCATGTACGGGTGGTGGGCCCGCGAGGCGCTCGCCTACCGGTTTCCGCGCTGGCTCGGGCGGCGTCCGAACCGGCCCGTCGCGGCCTAGATGGACCGTGACGGCCCGGTCTTCATCACCGGCCTCGACCGCAGTGGCAAGACCCGGCTGCGGCGCGCGCTCGGCGCGCACCCGGCGCTCGACCTCGTCCGGCGCGTCGGGCTGTGGACGCGCGACGATGATCGCTACGGAGAGCTGGCCGATGACGCGGCGCTCGCCCGGTGCCTGGACTGGCTGCGGGACGGGCGGCAGACGCGCGAGCTCGTCGCCGAGGCCGATGGCTGGGCCGACGAGTTCGACGCCGGAGCGCGCACGGCACCTCGCCTGTACGCCGCGTTGTATGCCGCACGGTCGCGCGGGCGCGGGAAGCCCCGCTGGGGCGAGCAGGACGCCGAGATCGAGCGCCACGCTCGGCGGGTGCTGCGGATGCTGCCGTCGGCCCGGATCGTCCACCTCGTCCGGGACCCTCGGACTCGCTACGCCTCGATCCTCGCCGACGAGCCTCGCCGGGCGGGGCGCGTCGGGTCGACCACCGCGAGCTGGATCGCATCAGTCCGGCGAGGCCGGTCCCACGCGAGCGGCTATCCTCGCCGGTACCTCCTCGTTCGAGCGGAGGATCTCGACGATCGGCCGAGTGCCGAGCTGGAGCGCGTCCTCGCGTTCCTGGGGCTGGACATGGAGCCCGAGATCCTCGAGGGCTGGTCGAGGGAGCGGGTGGAGCTGCCGGAGCTGCGGAGGGCAGAGGTGACGTTCATCGAGGCATGGGCCGGCGCGACGATGCGCGCGGTCGACTACCCGTCGGCAGGGCGCCGGACGTCGGTCGCCGCGTGGCATCCGGTCGAGCTCGCCGGGCTCGCGGCGCGCAGCGCGCGGGAGGCGCGCTCGCCATCGGTCCGACCCGAGGGCTCCGGGTGAGCGCCACCGGGCCGGTGTTCGTGGCCGGCCTCGAGCGAACGGGAACGAGCCTCCTCTATGCGCTGCTCGCGTCGCATCCGAACATCGCGATGACGCGCCGGACGAACTGGTGGTCGTTCTTCTACGGCCGATACGGCGACCTCGGCGATGACGCGAACCTCGACCGCTGCCTGGCGACGATGCGGCGGTATCGGCGGCATCGGCGGCTGGAGCCGGACTTCGATCGCCTGCGGTCGGACTTCGTCGCGGGACCGCGGAGCTACGGCCGCCTCTTCGCGCTCCTCGAGGAGCAGCACGCGGCTCGGCTGGGGAGGTCCCGCTGGGGCGACAAGTCTCTGAACACCGAGCGCTACGCGGCGCGCGTCTTCGAGCACTTCCCCGACGCGGCGATCCTGCACATGGTCCGCGACCCGAGGGACCGCTACGCGTCGGTCATCCGTCGCTGGACCGGCGGACACGGCGGAGCGGGGACGGCGACCGCGGCGTGGCTCGAGTCGATGGCGCGGGGCGAGGCGAACGTCCGCCGCTGGCCGGACCGGTACCGGTTCGTGCGCTACGAGGACCTCGCCGCGCGGCCGGTCGAGACGATGGAGGACCTGTGCGCGTTCATCGGCGAGCCGTTCGTGCAATCGATGCTCGAGATGCGCGGCGCCGACGCGTTCCGCGACGGCGGGAACAGCTCGTACGGCTCGCTGCCGGAGGGCACGATCTCGACCTCCTCGATCGGCAAGTTCCGCTCCGTGCTCTCGCCGACCGACATCGCGTTCGTCGACTCGCTCGCGGGGACCGTCATGGAGCGCCACGGATACGCCCGCGAGCCGGTCGGCTGGAAGCCGCTCGGCCGCCTCCGCTACGCGGCGATCGGCTGGCCGCTCAACGTCGCGAAGCTCGGCGCGTGGCGCCTACGGGAGCGGGCCTACGACATCGTCGGCCGCGACCCGCAGGCGCACACGATGGTGCGGGGAGAGCTGAGCTGACCGCCGGCGCCTCAGTCGTTCGACATCACCGGGCGCAGGTAGCGCCAGTACAGCCCGGCCAGCAGGCTGTAGGTGCGGTACTGGGCCTCCTCGCCGGCCGTCGGAGGCTCGATCTCCCACTCGTCCGGGAAGCGGTAGCCCCAGCGCCGCATGTACGGGCCGAACACCCGTCGCGCGCGCCCGCGCGTCTCGGGCGGATAGAGCTCCGCGATGCCGCGCGGGCGGGAGGTGCGGTTGACCACCGGCAGGGGGCGGACGGGCTCGATCCCGACCCGATCGAGGACGGTGGCGAAGTCCTCGGCCAGGCGCTCGAAGCGCATGACGTAGTCGAGCCGTTCGTGCGAGAGGCTCGCCCACGTGTCGTAGGGCAGGACGTAGAAGTGCATGAAGAACGCCGGGAAGTCCGCGTCGGGACGCTGGAGGAACCGATACATCCGGTCGTCGATGAGCCGGTTCAGCGGGCGCTGCCGAGCGCGCTGGCGCGGATCGGTGAACCGGTCCTTGTGATCGGTCAGGAGCTTGTGATAGCGGCTGATGACGTCGTCGAGCGGGTTGCGGATGGCGGAGAAGCTGAAGTACGCGAGCTCGTCCGGCGAGGCCTGCCGGCGGAACTCGTCATAGGTGGCGTGCTTCCGGAGGATCGGCTCACCGTCGTACAGTTCGCGCAGCTCGTGCCGGACCGCCGTCGAACCGGTCCGCGGAAGCTCCACGAACACGTACCGATGTCGATGACTGATGATCACGCGCGCAGCGCCTCACGTTGCCTGATCCGAGGGGGGAGCGACTATAGCATCGGCCCCGGCGCGCCCGGGTCCGCGTGACCGGGGGAGGGCCGCCCGGCGAGTCGCCGCGCCGCGTCATGCAGCTCGTCGCCAACCTCGAGCGGGGCGGAGCGCAGGAGGTGGTCCGCACGCTGGCCGTCCACCTGCCCTCGGCCGGCTGGGAGGCCGTGGTCGTCACGTTCCGCGACGGGCCGCTGCGCGCGGCGCTCGAAGCCGCCGGCGTGAGCGTCGAGGTCCTGCCGCGCCGAACGCGCAGCCTGATCCGTCACCCGCTCGGTGCCGCCCGCGAGCTCTCGCGGATCCGCGCCGCGCTCGTCGAGGCGATCCGCCGGCACCGACCGCTCGTGCTCCAGACCCACCTCCTGCGCAGCCTCGACTTCCTGGCCTGGCGTGCGGCCGGCACTCCGCCGCTGCGCGGGATCGTCTGGACCGTCCACAACGCGAACGTCGAGCTCCGTGCCGACCAGCTGCCCGGTCACCGATGGTCGCTCTCCGCGAAGCGGCTCGGCTACCGCACGCTGTACCGCGCCGGCAGCCGGCGCGGCGCGACGTTCGTCGCGGTCTCGGCGGCGGTTGCCGACTCGATCGTCCACCGCTTCGGCGTGCGGAGGGATCGGATCGTCACGATCCCGAACGGCATCGACGTCGACCGCTACCCGGCCGGCGGCGACCGGGACGCGCTGCGCGCGTCGCTGGGCATCGGTCCAGCCGACACGGTCGTGATCTCGGTCGCCAAGCTCTATCGCCAGAAGGGGCACGTCGTCCTCGTGGAGGCCATGCGCCGTGTCATGGCGGAGCGCCCCGGCGTCCACCTGCTGCTGGCGGGCGACGGCCCGGAGCGGGCGGCCGTCGAGGAGGCCGTGCGCACGAGCGGCCAGTCGGAGCGGATCCACCTTCTGGGAGAGCGTGGGGACGTCGGCGCGCTGCTGGCGGCGAGCGACATCTTCGTGCTCGCGTCCCTGTGGGAGGGGCTGCCGATGGCGCTCCTCGAGGCCATGGCCAGCCGCCTGCCGGCGGTGGCCACCACGGTCGCCGGCTCGTCCCAGGTCATCGAGGATCGTCGGTCCGGCCTGCTCGTCCGGGCCGGAGATCCGGCAGCTCTCGCGACCGCCATCGGCGAGGTCTGTGACGACCCGGACCTCGCCCAGCGCCTTCGCCGAGCGGGCCGTGAACGGGTGGTCGACGCGTTCAGTGCCGCGGCGCAGGCGCGCGCCCATGCCGAGCTGTACGCGCGCATCGCGGGTCGCGAGGTCGCGGCGAGATGAGCGCCGGGACAGGGGTGCGGGTGAGCTACGTCGTCGGCACGTATCCGCAGCTCACCACGACGTTCATCGACCGCGAGATCGGCGCCCTGCGAGCACGGGGCGCCGACATCGCGATCGTCTCGATCCGGCGACCCCACGGCCCGCTCTCGCCGGAGCAGGAGCCGATCCGGCGCGAGGTCCGCTACCTCCTCCCGGCGCCCGCGCTCGACGTCGCACGAGCCTTCGGCTTCTGGCTGCTGCGTCGGCCGCTCGCCCTGCTCGCGGAGGCCGGCTGGCTGCTGACACGGCCGCATCGCGGCGCATCCCGCGTGCGGAGCCTGGCCTACATCTCGGCCGGCGTCTGCGCGGCCTACCGCCTGCGCGACCGGCGGGGCGTGCACGTGCACGCGCACTTCGTGGACCGCGCGGCGACCGTGGCCGCGATCGCCGCGAGGCTGCTCGGCACGAGCTACAGCGCGACCGCGCACGCAAACGACATCTACCGCGATCCGTTCATGCTCGCCGAGAAGGTGGAGCGCGCGACGTTCGTCGCGACCTGCACGGACTACAACCGCGCGCACCTGGTCGGCGAGGTTCGCGCCGCCGACACGTCCAAGGTCATCTGCCTCTACCACGGGCTCGACCTTGCCCGGTACCAACCGACGCCCGGCGAGCGCGCGGATCCGCCGATCCTGCTGGCCGTCGCGCAGCTGAAGGAGAAGAAGGGCCTGCGCTACCTGATCGAGGCGTGCGCGCGACTGCTGGAGAACGGCGTTCGCGTCCGGTGCGAGATCGTCGGCGACGGGCCGCTTCGTGCGGAGCTGGAAGCGCAGATCGCCGGGCTCGACGTCGGCGACTCGGTCGTCCTGCGCGGCGCATTGCCCCACGAGGAGGTCCTCGACCGCTATCGGGCGGCAACGGCCTTCGTGCTACCATCCGTCGTCGCCGCCGATGGCGATCGAGATGGCATCCCAAACGTCATCCTCGAGGCCATGGCGATGGAGCTCCCCGTCATTTCGACGCCGGTCTCCGGGATTCCCGAGGCGGTTCGTGACGAGGAGACCGGGATGCTCGTTCAGCCGCACGACTCAGCCGCGATCGTCGATGCGGTGACCCGCCTGCTCGCCGATCGCGACCACCTGGCCGAGCTCGGCCGCAGCGGGCGGCGCCTCGTGACGGAGCGGTTCGACGTCGCGAGGAATGCCGAGCACCTGCTCGAGCGGTTCGAGTCCTGAGCGAGCCCGGACCCGTGCGGGGGGATGCTGACGTGCCGGACGGATCGGGGACTCGACGCCCGCGGCAACCGCTGGTCGCGACGTTGCTCGTCGTTGCGATCGTCGGGGCCGCCGCGCTGGCCTGGCTGCTGATCGCGCGGCCCGGGGCCGGCGAGGTCGGTGCCGAATCTCCCTCGAGCTCCCCCAGCCCAACGAGCACGGCCGGCCCATCGGGCCCGCCCAGCCCGTCGGCGTCCGAGCGCGCCGTCGTCTCCGGCACCCCCGCCCCCACGCCGCCGCCGGACGTGACGGCAGTCGTCGGGTACGGGGCATCGGTCCAGGGGGGCGCCGGCGGCCGCATCGCCGTCGTCAGGACGAGCGACGAGCTCGTCGACGCGCTCACGGCCGCTGATCGGCGCATCGTTCGCTTCGACGTCCCCGCCAGCGGCGCGACGTTCACGATCCCGCAGACCTCGATCGGCAACGGCCAGCTGACGATCGACGGGTCGACCGCAGCGGGCCCGGTGACGATCCGAGGCACGGTCCACATCTCTGCCAGCGACGTCGTGGTCCAGCACGTTCGGTTCCGTCCGGGAGACCGGGTCGACGGCAATCCCGACGACATCGACGGCCTCACCGTCAACGGCCGGACGGACCCGATCCACGGCGTCGTCATCAACCACGTGTCGATGAGCTGGGGGCCCGACGTCGGCGGGCTGACGATCCTCGGCGACGTCAGCGACGTCACGGTCCAGTACTCGATCATGGGCCCCGGCCTGTCCGAGTCCGCGCACTCCGAGAGCGGACCGGACGGGGGCCACGCGTACGCCGCGAACGTCGCCGAGCAGCGCGGGGGCCACGCCCAGCGCGTCACGTTCTATCGGAACCTGTTCACCACGAGCGACAAGCGCGGGCCGGCCGTGCAGGGCGCGGAGTGCGTCGACCTCGTCGAAAACACCCACTACAACTTCGGCGAGGACTCGGCGAACGGCAATCCGAGGAGCCTGAACGTGGTGAACGGCTGGTACCGTTCGGGGCCACTGCGGCAGACGACGAACCTGTGGAGGACCCAGGAGTGGAAGGACGACGGATCGCGCGATGACTCGGTCTACATCGCCGGCAACGTTGCCGACGGCTTCGAGGCGACGATCGGCGCCCCCGAGGCCGCCCTCGCCCAGGATCCGCGCTGCGGCGGCCTGTCCGTGACGGCGGCGGGCGCGGAGGACGGCTACCGCGCGGTCCTCGAGATGGCCGGCGCGACGCTCCCGATCCGAGACGAGGTCGACGAGGAGCTCATCGCCGAGGTCCGCGACCGGCAGGGAACGTGGTGGAACGGCGACGGCTTCCCGGCGCCGAACCCGTTCTGGCCGTACTGAGCTGACGGGCATGGAGGCGACGAGCGCCGACGGCACGCGCGACGCCGGCCGGCGTGCGGTCGTGACCGGCGGCGCGGGCTTCGTCGGCAGCACGCTCGTGGATCGACTGCTGCGCGAGGGCTGGTCGGTCGTCGCCGTCGACAGCTTCGACGCCTTCTACCCGGCGGATCGCAAGCGGGAGAACGTGGCCGATGCCCTCCGGCATCCTGCGTTCGAGCTCGTCGAGGTCGACACGCGGGATGGCCCGGCGGTCGACGAGGCGTTCCGGGCCGCCGCTCCGACCGTGGTCTTCGACCTCGCGGCGCGCGCCGGGGTTCGCCCGTCGCTCGCCGATCCCGAGGGCTACATCGACGTGAACGTCCGAGGCCTTCAGCACACCCTGGCCGCGACCGCCGCGACCGGGGCGCGGCTCGTCTACGCGTCCTCGAGCTCGATCTACGGCGACGACCCGCGGCGGCCGTTCCGAGAGGACCAGGCGCGCGGCCTGCCGCTCTCGCCGTACGCGGCCACGAAGGTCGCGGGCGAGGCGCTCGTCCACGCGCACCATGCGGCGACCGGCCTCCCCGTCGGCGTCGCGCGCCTCTTCACCGTCTACGGGCCCCGCCAGCGCCCCGACCTCGCGATCTGCACGTTCGCCCGGCAGATGCTCGACGGCGAGCCCGTCGTCCTGTTCGGGGGCGGTGCGCTCACCCGCGACTACACGTACGTCGACGACGTCGTGGACGCCTTCACGCGGCTCGCGTCGACCGACCACCCGTGGCTCGTCGTGAACGTCGGAAGCGGGCGCCCGGTCAGCACGATCGAGGTCGTCGATCAGCTCGAGCGAGCGCTCGGGACTCGCGCGGACCGCCGGAGCGGACCACCGCAGCCGGGCGACGTGGCGGCGACGTTCGCCGACATCAGCCGGGCCGCGGACCTGCTGGGCTGGGCCCCGCGCGTCTCGTTCGAGGACGGGATTCAGCGATTCTGCGACTGGTACCGATCCGCTGTCGGGCCCTCGCGGTCGACCGGCTCGCCAACGCCGAGATAGACGAGCCCGGCATCGGAGGCGCGCTGCGCGTCGAGCGCGTGGCGGCCGTCGAGCAGCACCGGCCGGCGCATCGCCCCCGCCGCGGCGGCGAGGTCGAGCGTCACGTACTCCGCCCACTCGGTCGCCAGCACGGCGGCGTCCGCGTCGCGCATCGCCGAGATCGGGTCGTCGGCGATCTGCAGCCACGGCAGGGCGCGGCGCGCGCGCTCGGCTGCCTGCGGATCGCAGCCGACGACCTCCGCGCCGCGCTCGTGGAGCTCGGTCGCCACGCGGAGAGCGGGCGACTCGCGGATGTCGTCGGTGTCCGGCTTGAACGCGAGGCCCAGGAGCGCGATGCGCGTGCCGTCGAGTGAGCCGAGCACGCCGCCCAGGCGCTCGACGATGCGGCCGGGCAGCGCGGCGTTCACGCGATCGGTCGCCGCCAGAAGCTCGAGCGGCACGCCATGCTCGCGGCCCATCGCGAGCATCGACTGCACGTCCTTCGGCAGGCACGACCCGCCGTACCCGAGGCCCGGGCGCAGGTACTCGGCTCCGATGCGCGGGTCGGTCGCCAACCCTGCGATCACGTGCTCGACGTCCGCGCCGGTCGCCTCGCACAGCGTCGCGAGCTCGTTGACGAAGCTCACCCGCGTCGCGAGGTACGAGTTCGCGGCGTTCTTCACGAGCTCCGCGCTCTCCGCGTCCATGACCAGGATCGGGGTGTCGAACGCCCGGTACAGCGCCGCGAGCCGGTCGGTCTCCGGACCGGGGGCCGTCGTCGTGCCGATGACGACCCGCGTCGGCCTGAGGAAGTCCTCCAGCGCACGGCCGGTCCGCAGGAACTCCGGGTTGACGAGGACCGCGACGTGGCCGCCGTCCAGCCGATCGCCGACGGCCTCGTTCAGGATCGCCTCGACGCGCCGCGTCGTGCCGACCGGCACCGTGCTGCGCAGCACGACGACGGTGCCGGCATCGAGGTGACGCCCGAGCACGTCGACGACCGCGTCGACCGCCGCGAGGTCGGCGTCGCCGGACGGGCGCGACGGAGTGCCGACGCAGATCATCACCAAGTCGGCACCGCGGAGGGCCGCGACGGCATCGCCCGTCACCTCGAGCCGCCCGTCCGCGAGCTGCTGGGTCAGCTCGCCCTGGAGGTTCGGCTCATAGAAGGGCGCGTCGCCGCGGCGCAGCGCCTCGAGCTTCGCCTCATCGGTGTCGACGCCCACCACGGTCTGGCCCAGCCGCGCCAGGCCGGTGGCCGTGACGAGGCCGACGTAGCCGAGACCCAGGACCACGATCCTCATGCAGCTCCTCCAGGACGCCTCGTGCGCCGCAGGTGCGGATGATACGGGCGCACGCCGGTCACGAGAGGACGGCGCCCGGTGCGAGGCCGGCTTCGGCGAGCATCTGTTCGCTGAGCGGCGCGCCCTGGCGCGAGAGCTCGCACAGGATCACGCGGCCGCCGGGCGCGGCGACAACGACCCGTCCGTCGGCCGCCTCGAGCACCTCGCCGGGCCGCGCGGCGTGCGGCTCGCGGTCCCAGCTCACCGCCCCGACGTCGACCTGCGTGCCATCGACCATGACGTGCGGCAGCTGCATGGGCGGAAAGATCAGGGCGCGGGTCCAGTTCGCGATGTCGCGCGCGTCGCGCTGCCAGCCGATCGTGCGCCGGTTGAAGTCGATCGAGTGCCGGTTGTAGTACAGGCTCGCACCGTCCTGCGGCCGGCCGTCCAGGGCCCCACCCCGGATCCGGGGCCACTCCGTGGCGAACAGGTCGATCGCCGCCTCGGTGCAGCGGTCGTAGAGCGAGCGTGCGGTCTCGTCACGCCCGATCGGCACGGTGGCGGCGGCGAGGATCGGACCGCTGTCGATCCCCGGATCCATGACGTGCAGGGTGACGGCCGTCGCGTCCTCGCCGTTGATGATGGCCCAGGCGATCGGGGCCACGCCGCGATACCGCGGCAGCGGCCCGAAGTGAAGGTTCACGGCGCCGATGCGTGGCGTCTCGAGCAGCGCGCGTCGCATGATCTGCGCCGCCTGGATGGAGACGAGGACGTCGGGCTCGAGCGAGCGCAACGTCTCGACGAAGGCCGGATCGTTGAGGTTCGAGGTCGCCTCGATCCGCGCTTCGGCTGACGCAGCGGCACGACGAAGGGACGGCTGCCAGCCGTCCTCGCCGGCATCTGCCGGGTCGACGACCACGCACGCCAGCTCGTCGCCCGCCGCCCGGATCACCTCGAGCGCGGCCACGGCCGCTCGGTTCTTGCCGACGACCACGACACGACGAGGCTCGGCAGCGGGCGCTCGGGTCACCGCGAGAGCATAGCGGCGTGGCGGGGGGGCGCGGAAGCGCGTGTACCATGCAGCGCTCCGAGCGGCGCGGCCGGCGCGCCATCAGCCTCCATCGCTGGGGAACCCATGGCGAAGCCATCGACCGGGCGCGGGCGACCGCGCCACTGCATGGTCGTCGAGAACCATTGGCCCGACATTCGCGTCGAGCGCGAGGCTCGGGCGTTGCTCGATCACGGCTACGAGGTCGACGTCATCTGCGAGGAGGGCGCCGGGTACGGCCCGGGCACCACGGTCGAGGACGGGATCACCGTCCACCGGCTTCCGGTTCGACGACGGGGCGGGGCCGGCCGGATGACGCAGCTCAGCGAGTACCTCTCGTTCTTCGTGCGCGCGGCCGTTCGCCTCGCCGGCCTCCACCGGCGGCGGCGATATCGCTCGGTGCAGGCCCACAACGTCCCGGACTTCCTCGTCTTCGCGGCGATCGTTCCGAAGCTCACCGGGGCCGCCGTGATCCTCGACCTGCACGACCTGATGCCCGAGTTCTTCGCGAGCCGGTTCGGGACGCCGATGTCGAGCCTGACGGTGCGCGCGCTCCGCCTGCAGGAACGCCTGGCGGTCGCCTTCGCCGACCGCGTGATCACGGTGTCCGATCCCTGGCGTCGCACGCTCATCGAGCGCGGAGCTCCGGCCGATCGCGTCTCTGTCGTCATGAACCTGCCGGATCCTGCGCCGTTCGGGGTGCCCCCCGAGCGTCAGGACCACGACGGCCCGATCCGGATCCTCTATCACGGCACCTTCGCGCACCGGCTGGGCGTCGACCTGCTGCTCGACGCGGTCGCGGCGCTGCGGAGCAGCTACCCGCTGCACCTCACGCTCCACGGCGTCGGCGAGCTCCTCGACTCCCTGCGCAGCCAGGCAGGGCGGCTCGGCCTCGACGACGTCGTCACCTTCAGCACCACGAGGCTGCCGACCCGGGAGCTCGGCGGCCTCATCTCGTCGGCGGACATCGGGGTCGTCCCGTACCGCAGCGACGTGTTCACCGACGGCATCGTGCCGACGAAGCTCATGGAGTACGCCTACTTCGGTGTGCCGTCGGTCGCGTCGCGCTCGTCGGCGGTGCAGCATTACTTCGGTCCCGACGCCGTGGCGTACTGCGAGCCGGGCGACGCGGAGTCGCTGCGGGCGGCGATCGAGTCCCTGCTCGCCGACGGGGAGCGGCGGCGCGAGCTCGGCCTGCGCATCCGCGAGTTCTCGAGCGCTCACCGATGGGAGGACGAGGCGGCGCGCTATCATGCGCTCGTCGAGTCCCTCGGCCCGAGCCGCCCGACGGCTGCCCTCCAGGAGCAACGATGATCCCACTCGCCCGGCCAACCCTGTCCCCCGAGGAGCGCGCGGAGGCGCTCGCACTCATCGGCGCCTCGCTCGAGAGCGGGAAGCTCGCCGAGGGCGCGATCGTCGCCGAGTTCGAGCAGCGCTTCGCCGAGTTCATCGGCGTGCCCCATGCGGTCGCCACGAGCTCCGGGACGAACGCGATCCAGCTCACCCTCCTCGGGCTGGGCATCGGCTCTGGCGACGAGGTCATCACCGTCCCGTTCACCTTCTTCGCGAGCGCGAGCGCGGTGCTCCATGCCGGCGCGCGGCCGGTGTTCGTCGACATCCGCGAGCGCGACTTCACGATGGATCCCGACGAGGTCGAAGCCCGCATCACGCCGCGGACCCGCGCGATCATGCCGGTCAGCCTCTACGGGCATCCGGCGAGCCTTCCGGACCTGCAGGAGATCGCCGACCGCCACGGCATCCATCTCGTCGAGGACTCGTGCCAGGCCCATGGCGCGTCGATCGCTGGCCGCCCGTGCGGGGGATGGGGCAGCGCGGGCTGCTTCAGCCTGTACGCGACGAAGAACCTGACGACCGCCGAGGGCGGCGTCGTGACGACGTCCGACGCACAGCTCGCCGACCACATCCGGCGGCTGCGGTCGCATGGGGCGCGCGTCCGCTACCACCACGAGGAAGTCGGCTACAACGCGCGGATGACCGACATCCATGCGGCGATCGGGCTCGTCCAGCTCCCGCGGCTCGCCGAGCGGAATCGCCGTCGCCAGGAGATCGCGGCACGCTACGACCGCGAGCTCCGCGGTGTCCGCACGCCGCGCGTTGGCGCCGGCGCGACGCACGTGTACCACCTGTACACCCTCCGCGTGCCGCAGCGCGATCGGTTCATGGAGCTGCTTCGCGAGCGTGGCGTCGACAGCGGCGTCTACTACCCGCTGCCGCTGCACCGGCAGCCGGCCCTCGCGGAGCTGGTCGACGCGGATCGCAGCTATCCGGTCACGGACCAGCTCACGGACGAGGTGCTCTCCATCCCGGTGCATCCGGCCGTGACCGACGAGGAGGT
This sequence comes from uncultured bacterium, assembly GCA_965652075.1. Lineage (GTDB taxonomy): Bacteria > Chloroflexota > Limnocylindria > QHBO01 > QHBO01 > JACDBZ01. The sequence goes on along the minus strand of CBFGTN010000010.1, from coordinate 14,671 downwards.
CACGACGGTCATCGAGGCCGTCAACGCGACCGCCGAGCAGCTCGGCGCGGGAGCCTCGCCCGCCTAGTCCGGAGCGTCGAGCCGCAGCCGGGCCTCGCCGGCCGCCGGCCCGGAGATCCGCCACCCGCCGTCGCCCCGCACCGGCGTCGAGGCGCGGCGAGCGCGCCACCAGGCGCTCACCTCGCTCGGAAGGGCGCGCCACGCCTCACCGTCGGCCGCGAGGGACGCCACCAGACGGGCGTACGCAGCGCGGATCACCGGATCGAGCAGGTAGTCGGGGTGGGTGAGGACGAGGCCCATGCCGCCGCGCCGCCGCAGCACGTCCAGCTTCTCGAGCCAAACATGCTCGTCCGCGTGCTGGAGGATGACGAACAGGGTGTGGTCCTGCGGCAGCGTGATCGGCAGCTCCACGGTGTCCCCGATCTCGTAGGGGAGCCAGGTCGCGCAGCCTCCCGGCTGCGGCTCGTACGGATCGCTGTCGGGATAGGACGAGTCATGATCGAACCCGAGGATGCCGATCAGCTCGGGCGCGCGCTGGGTGGCCGGCGACCGGAAGCCCGTGGCGGCGATCCGCGATGCGACGGCGCGCATCTCCGGCAGCCGCTCGAGGAGGTGGCGCGTCGAGGCCAGGTCGCGGCCGTCGTGGTAGAGCCCGTGCAGCCCGACCTCGCACTCGCGATCGACCAGGGACGCGACGAACGCATCGCTGACTTCGTAGCGTCGCGGGACGACGTTCCATGCCGACCGAAACCCGGACGCCCGCTCCAGTTCCACGATCGGCAGGACGGCGTCGCGCCCCGCCTCGGTCTCGATGTCGTGGGTCAGCACGACCGCCCAGGTGGCCTCGCCCGGCCAGAACCCGATCCAGGGCACCTCGGTCCCGGCAACCTCGCGTGCGAGGTCGTACAGCCGCCGATAGAGGTCGTGCAGCGACGCCTCGGCCGGCCAGCGCGGGAAGTCCGGCAGCTCTAGGGCGCGCGCGTAGCGCCGCCGCATCGCGATCTGGATGCGCCGCGGAATGAGCGGCCGCAGCAGGTAGTACGCCCGCAGCGCCACGCGACGGAGCCTCCGTCCACCGCCCGGTCCGTGCTCGCGATACGCCTCCGTCCAGAAGCTCCGCATCACCTCGCCCGGGTCGAACGGCAGGAGGACGCTCCCGCCCGCCTCGCGCCAGATGTTCGCGATCGTCGAGCCGCCCGGATCGTGCAGGCGGTCCGCGGCCTCCCACCGCCCGGGCAGCCGTTCGACAACCGACGACAGGTCGGGCATCAGGCTCCCGACGAGGCGCATCTCGTCCCACCGGAACGCGCTCGGCGCTGCGAGTCGCGCGCTGGTGGCGGGCCAGATGAGCGCCGGCCACGGGTCCTCGCCCGGACGAATCGCCGCATCGAGCCCGGCCTCGTGCAGCTCGGGGGCGACGACGGCGTCGGGGGAGTAGGGGACGCGGAGGTAGTCGAAGAAGGCGAACGGCGCGGTCGTCCGGAACGCTCCGGCACCTGCCTCCGAAGGCGTCGCGGTCATGCTGCGGGCGGGTCCTCGGCCAGCGGCCGGATGAGCTCGACGAGCCGCTCGGCATCGTCGACCGACACGCGCAGGTGGGTCGGAAGGTTGACGAGGTGACGGGCGGCCGCTTCGGCGCGCGGGCATGAGCCCGGCTCGTAGCCGACGGCTGCCGGGTCGCTCGACTCGCCGAGCACGGAGTTGAACCAGGTCCCGGCGACCGCGCGTGGACGCAGGCGCGCGACCGCATCGTCGCGGTCGGCAACCCACACCGGGTAGCGCACGAATGCGGGCTCGGCGCGGTCCGGCGCACGCGGGCCGGCGACGCCGGCGTCGGACAGCCCGGATCGGTAGATCTCGGCGATCCGGCGGCGGTGAGCGACGTTCGCATCGAGCCGCCGAAGCTGGCGGAGGCCGAGGACGGCCTGGGCGTTTCCGAGCCGCCGCGCGTACCCCGGTGGCCGGCGCCCGGCACGCTCCGCCGCGACCGTCGGGCCTGGCAGGGGATTCCTGCGGCCGAGTCCCTCGTAGGCGGCCCGCGTCGCCCGGTGCAGGTGCGGCTCCGTCAGCACGTGGTACGCCGCGAGCTTCAGGACGTAGCGGGCGACGAGCGACGCCGGCGGAGCGCTGCAGCTGGCCTGGAAGGCCCGCAGCCTGTCGGCGAGCCCCGGCTCATCGGTCACGGCCATGCCCCCCATCGTCGTGGAGATCGTCTTCGTCTCCTCGGTGCTGAAGAAGGACGCCTGCCCGAAGCTGCCGATCGGCCGGCCGCCGTACGACGCGCCCAGTGCGTGGACGCAATCCTCGATGACGGCGATCCCGTGTCGCTCCGCGAACGCCTCCACGCGATCCATGTCAACCGGGACGCCGAACGTGTGCTGGACGACGATCGCTCGCGTCCGCGGCGTGACGCGTGCCTCGGCCGCGTCGAGGTCGAGGTTGAAGGTCTCGAGGCTGCAGTCGACGAAGGCCGGACGCGCGCCGACATAGCGGATGGCGTTCGCCACCACGACGTGGGTCGGAACCTGCACCAGGACCTCGTCGCCGGGGCCGATGTCCAGGCCCTGGAGGATGCCGTAGAGGCCGACGCGGCCCGCGAGGAAACCGAACCCCCAGCGCCGACCGACGCGCTCGGCGAACGCCGCCTCGAAGGTCGACAGCGCCGGCCCGTCGACGAGGGCGTTCGGCACGAGCAGGTGGCGCATCGCGGTGGCGAGGTCGCCGGCGCTCGTCGTGCCGCCGAGCAGCGCGATGAGACGACCGTCGCCACCGGGTGACCGCGGCGTCACAGCCGCCTGTAGAGCTGGTCGCCGATGGCCTCGGTGGCCGAGAGCGGCAGCCGTCGCCACACGGCCTGCGCCGCGGATCGGACCAGGCCGTTCCGTCGCAGCACCCCACGCTCCAGCTCGTGAGCGGCCGGGTAGCCGTAGCGGAAGAGGGGCTCAGACACCGCGCCCCATTTCGACTTGAACATCGCGAGGCCCTCGTTGCCGATCTCGACCTCGCCGAAGTCGTAGCGGCGGAAGCCCTCACGCGTGGCCTCGTGGATCGCGTGCCACTGGATCGCGTCGTTCGGATGCAGGTTGAGCAGCTCGCGCCGGGAGCCGTTGAAGCGGTAGATGACGGTCTCGTTCGCCAACAGGAAGACCGATCCTGCGACGAGCGTCGCGGCCGGCCCGCTTCCCTGCTCGGCAACCAGCACGCGCATCATGCCCGGCGGGCGGAGCACCCGCCACGCGACCTCGAAGAACCGATACGGTCGCGGCGGGACCGCGTGGCGACGCATCGTCGCGAGGTAGAGGCGGTACCACGCGCGGAGGTCCGTGTCCGACTCGGCCGACCGCACGGCGACTCCCTTCCGCGTCGCCTGGGTGACCTTCCCCTTGACGCGCGTGTGGTTCCGCGACGATCCGAAGCGGAGCGCCTCGACGTCATCGGGGAGACTGAGCACGTACGTCGGCTCCCACGGTTCCCGCTCGATCCGCGGGGCCAGCGTCGCGAGGTCCGCGCGCGGGCTCTTGATCTGGAGCCGGACCCGCGGGTCGCCGCTCGCGAGATCGACGGCGGCGTTCAGGAGGGCCGCGACGGCATCGGTGTCGCCGATCGGCCCGGCATGAGGCGTGTGCGGGAGCGAGGTCAGCCGGCGACCGCTGAGCAGGCCCCGGCGCCGGAACAGCGGAAGGATGCCGCGCAGGGCACCGTCGCGGTCGATGGCAGCCAGGCTGTTTTCGGCGTAGTCGTAGGACTCCGCCAGGACCTCGATCCACGCGGGATGGTGATACACGAGCGCTTCGGGCCGTTCCTGCACGAAGGCGCGCCACCGTGGCTCGCGCGTCGCCTCCACCTCGACGACCTCGAGGTGTGCGGTCCCTGCCCGGTCGTCGAAGGCGGTCGCCTGCTCGTGGACGGCGTCCATTGCCACTGCTCGCTCGCTCGGCCGCCGCTGCGATGGGCCGGCGGGGACCCGCTCGGCCGCGCTCATGGCGCGGCCGATCCCGGACGACGCGTCACGGGGCGGCCCACGTTACCACAGGAGTCTCAGAATCCACGCTTCCAGAACGTGTACGGCAGCAGCGCCAGCTCCGCGAGGCTGGGCAGGGGATCGTCGACGGCGAGGACCGAGAGCTCGAGTGGCGCGCCGAACGACCGCAGGTAATCGCCCGGAGACAGGCGGCCGCGGCGCATCTCGCGCAGGGCGGTCGGGACGTCGGTCACTCCGCGCATCCAGCGCACGCCGCTGCGCCCGCGCCGGCGCGGGACCGGCTTGCCGTTGGCGAGCCGCCAGGCGAGGTACGGGAAGTCGACGCCCGCCTTCCGACCGATCGTGTGCCAGCCCCAGGTTCGCGCGTTCACGTCCAGGACCTTGTAGCTGTCGACGCGTCGGTCGTGCTTGAACTCGACCTCGACCAGGCCGGAGTAGCCCATCGCCGACAGGAGCGCGCGCGAGGGCTCCTCGATGGGTGGGCACTCGATCGTCTCCACGAACGTGCTCGAGTGGCCGTAGTCCATCGGATGCTGTCGGGTGCGCCGCGCGGTGACCCACGCCAGCACCTCGCCGCCGGAGCACAGCGCGGCAAACGACACCTGCGACTCGCCGCCACCGGGCACGACCTCCTGGATCATGATCTCGTCCCCCGGAATGAGGAGCATGGCCTCGTCGTACCGGGCGAGGAGGCTGGCGCGATCGGTGACCTCCCAGGCCTTCGTCAGGGTCTGGCTGTAGAAGTGGTCCTTGATCGCCGGCTTGAGGATCGCCGGGAACAGCAGGTCCAGGCGTTCGACATCCTCGCGTCGTGCCGGGTAGTGGGTCCCCGGATGGGCGACGCCGATCCTCGCAGCGAGCTCATAGGTCAGCCGCTTGTCGTAGGCCCAGCGCGTCACCTCCCAGGGCGGGGTCACGAGCACGAATCGCTCGCTCAGCCGCTCGTGGTGCTGGGCGAGGAGCGCGACCGTCTCGTCTCGGGTCGGGTACACCGTGGCTCCGCGCAGCCCGTGGTCGTCGGCGAGCGACTCGAGCCAGTCGACCTGGCGCTCGTCGCCGTCGGGCCACGGAAAGCGTCGCTGGACGAAGCGCGAGACCGCACCCACCGAGATCTCGTCGTCCGCGACGGCCACGCCGATGCCGCGACGGCCGAGGCTGCGGGCGATCCCCAGCCCCTGGTGGTCGCCACCGATGACGACCGCCCATGCCTTCTCCACGCGAACCTCCACTCCCGACGGATCGCGCAGCGTATCGCACCGAGGTGGGGCGAGCCTCCTCCGGCCAGGTTCGATCGCCGGGGCGCGACGGCTCTCGCTCGGTATCATCCGACCCGCTCAGGACACCGACTAGCGGGGAGACGGACCGTGACTGACCCGGGACGACGGGAATACGCGCTCGTTGCGAGCTCCTCGTACTCGGGCTCGACGCTGCTCGCGATGCTCCTGAACGCCCATCCCGACATCGCGGCGATCGGCGAGACGTCGACCGCGCGCCGGGAGACGCGGATGAGCACGTTCCAGTGCTCGTGCGGCCGTCTCATGGCCGAGTGCCCGTTCTGGGTCGACGTGGCCGAACGGATGCGACGGGCGGGCTACCCCGACTTTCGCCTCGCGAACTTCGAGCTCGGATTCGACCCACCGGCACGAACGCTCGGCGGCAGGCTGCTCTACGGATCGCTTCGCCTGTCGCCGGTCGAGCGTGTGAGGGACTGGGTCGCCGCTCGCATCCCGCGTCACCGTGATCGGATGGCGGCCATCGGGCGGAGGAACCGCGACTTCGCTGCCGCGATCCTCGACGTCGCCGGAGCTCGCGTGCTCGTCGACACGTCGAAGGAACGGATGCGGGCTCGCGACCTGCGCCACTGGCTCGGCATGGACCTTCGGGTCATCCATCTCGTCCGCGATCCGCGCGGCGTCGTGTACTCCTCCGTCCGTCGGGGACGTGACGGCGGCGACGAGCGCGCGGCAGCCGTGCGCTGGGCGAAGGTCAACGCCGCGATCCTGAACGCCATGGCGGCACTGCCGCAGGACCGCAGGCTCGTGGTGCGCTATGAGGACCTGTGCACCGATCCCGACGCGGTGCTCCGTCGCATCGCGCGATTCCTCGATCTCGACCCGGCACGCCTGGCTGGAGCCACCGCCGGCGACCGCGAGCTCCATGTGCTCGGCAACCGGACCCGCCTCGTCCCCGTCACCGAGATCCGGCTGGACGAGCGGTGGCGAAGCGAGCTGACGGATGCCCAGGTCGAGCGCATCGGGCGCGCCACGCGAGCCACCGAGCGTCGGATCGCAGCGGCCGAGCGGTCGAGCGCGTGCTGATGCCCCGAGGCCGCCCGGCGAGAGTTCTCCACGAACTGGTGCGTGAGCACAATTCGTGGATATCTCTGCTGGTGTTCCGGGGCCCAGCGGGCTACTGTTACGAACGCGCGCCCATCCAACTTGCCCACGGAGTGATCCGTTGAGCCGACCCGATGTCTCGGCCGGGGGCTCCCGAGCGACGCCCGCGACCAGGGAGAGCGGCCCCTCGCGTCCCGTGACCGATCGACAACTCGAGATCCTCGTCAACGTCGCCCGAGGCAAGACGAACCGCGAGATCGGCGAGACGCTCGGCATCAGCGAGCGCACGGTGCGAAACCACATGCGCTCGATCCTGCAACGCCTCTCCAGCTCCGACCGCACGCACGCGGTCGTCGTCGCGATCGGGAACGGATGGATCGCGGTGCCGATCGAGCCGGAGTCGGAGACCGTCGTCGCTGAAGTGAATCGGGGCACCGCGACGTCCGGCGCCTGACGTCCCGCAGGCCACGAATGAGTCGTTGCATCGGCGCAACGGTCCTATTGATCCCTTAGTACGTTCGTACTAGCCTCCCGCAGCCGGGCATCCGAGCTGTCCAGCACCCGGCCCGACGCGCACTGCGATCGCGGTGCCGGCGTCGATGTGCCATGGCGCTGCTGTCCGCGCCCCATAGCCGTGAAGCGCCGTGCCCCGGTGCGTACTGCCCCGCTCTCGATGCACCGCGCACTCCCGCGCGAGCGTGTTCGCCGCTGGGAGGGGAGCTGCGCGTCCGAAGCCGCGCAACGGCACCGTCGCCGAAACGACGGAGTTCGCGCCTGGGAGGTGGCGCCAACGGAGGATTCAGCGAATGACCCTGTCGAAGTCAAGCCCCCGCGCCAAGCCGCGCTGGTTGGCATTGAGCGTGTCCGTCGCGGCGATGCTCCTGATCTTCGCGACGGCCGCACTGGCCTCGCATTCCGAGGTTTCGCTGACCGGTTCGAACCGGCTCCGGCCGGGCTCTCACCACGTCTGAAACGGACTGCGAGGCGAAGCGTGGGCAGCGATCGTAGGGCCCGTAGCGCACCGAACCGCACCGCTCTGTTCACCCGCGAGCGCCGGGGCTACGATGCATGCCATCAGGCACGGCTGCCCGCCGGTCGACTGAATCCGAGCTGAGGTCGGGCGAGGACGTGGCAGGGCTGCAGGGGACAGCGCGACGGACGTTCCTTCGCGCGCGCGGGGCTCGCGACGGCTCGACGGCGATCTCGAAGCTGGACGCAGCGACCCGCCGCGTGCTGCTCGGCCATGTCGCGGCCCTCCTGGGAACGTCCCTCCTGCTCGCAGCCGGCAGCCCGCCCGGCACGCCCGGTATCGCCCTTGGGCTTGCCATGTTCGCAGCGTTCAGCGCCCTCCGCGTGGCGAGCGTGCGACGGACGCTGGCGGTGAGCACGCTGCTGCTGGATGCGACCGGCACGGCGATCCTGGTCGCAGGCACCGGCGCGCCCTCGTCTGCCTATCTGTTCCTCGCATTCGCGGGTGCGTGGTGGGCGGCGCACGTTCCCCGCCGGCACAGTGGCGCGACCTGGGCAGCGGGGTTCGCCTTCGGGTACGTGGCGCTGGTCATGCCGTCCGCGATCTCGGATTCGCAGCTGGTTCGAGCGGTCGCTGATGTCGCCGCGGTGGCGGTCGTCGGCCTCCTCGCCGACTGGGCGCTCCGCGTCGACGCGCGTGCGATCGCGGTCTCTGAGGTCCTGGCGGCCGCGCCAGCCGGTGCCGCGGACGTCGCCATTCGGGATGGTCTGACCCGCGCGATCGGTCCGATGGAAATCCCGATCGACGTGGTGCTCGCCGCGTCCCGCGAGGGGCTCACGGTCACACAGGCCGAGCTGTTGGCCTACCTCGTCCTCGGCCTGACGAACCAGGAGATCGCCGACGCGACGAAGGTCAGCGTCCCCACCGTGCGATATCGCCTGACGCGGCTCTACCGGGCGCTCGGGGTCTCCGGTCGCAAGGCCGCGGCGGCGCGAGCTCGCGAGATCGGCCTGGCCGCCACGCTCGGTGCGCCATAACCGCACCAGACGACCCCGCTTCGCACTTTTCTAACACGACAAATCACTAGCTCGCCGGGTACCGTCGGGGCCCGCTTCGGGGAGCCGTTCAGGTCCGAGCCCTGAAGGCGGAGTCCACGGCCACGCCGGGGGATCGATCGTGTGGACTCGATTCGCTGCCGAATCCGAGCCCTGCGCACGAGCCGCCAGTTGCGGCCTCTGCAACTCGGCCTCTCGCCGAGAAAGGAGTGTGTGCTCCATGACACGGAAGACCGGCATCCTCCTCGCGGTGCTGAGCGCGCTGGTGCTCACGGCCGGCACGGTATTCGGGGTCGCCGCGAAGTTCCATTCAGCGACGAGCTCGGTCAACAACAGCGGTGCGCTCGTCGTGTCGTTCGACGAGCGCGGGGTCGGGAACGGCAACATCGACTACGTCCTGACGGCCGACGCGACCTCGCTGTGGGCCTGTATCAACGGCGGAGGCAAGAACCCGAGCGCCGCGAACAAGCAGTCCTTCTCGGATGAGGTCTCCGCGGGCGGGAGCTTCGAGTCGAAGAACGGGCGGGTCACGGCCAGCCTGACGGCCGGACCGCTCGGCCCGGGCACCTTCTCCTGCCCGAACGGCCAGCGCCTGGTGCTCGCGGGGGTGACGTACACGAACATCGTCCTGACGGACACCACGAATGGCACGAGCACCGCCGTGCCGGACGTGTCGAGGACGTTCCTGAGCGTCTGATCCGCGACGCGCGCAGCACGGACCGGCCGGGTGCCCCCGGCCGGTCCGCTCGTGTGCGGGCTATCGTCGGACCGTCGTCTCCTGGCCCTCGGGCGTGTCCCGGACCTCGACGCCGATCGCCGCGAGCTCATCGCGCAGGACGTCGGAGGTCGCGTAGTCGCGCGCCGCGCGGGCGGCGGCGCGCCGCTCGAGCAGGTCCGCGGCACCCTCCGGCAGGGGAGCCTCTTCGACCGGTACGTCGAGTGAGAGCCCGAGCACGCGGTCGAAATCGAGGAGCAGCGCGCGCCGCTGGCCGTTGTCGAGGTCGTCGGCCGCGGCGACCTCGTGGGCGATCGCAAGCGCGCGCGGCACCGCGAGATCGTCGGCGATGGCGTCGGCGAATCGCGCATGGTATGCGGCCATCGGCTCGGCGGACAGGTCGACCTGCGTGCCGTTGCCGGCCTGTGCGGCGCGCCGCAATCGCGCCAGGCCCGATGTAGCCGCGTGCATCGCGTCCTGGGTGAAGTCGAGCTTCGACCGGTAGTGCGCCGTCAGCGCCAGATAGCGGAACGCGAGCGGCTCGTAGCCCAGGGCGGGGAGGTCCGCGACGCGGATGATGTTGCCCGCACTCTTCGCCATCTTCGCGTCGTCCATCGTGAGGAACTCGCCGTGCATCCAGACGTTCACGACCGGATGGCCGAGGGCGCCCTCCGACTGGGCGATCTCGTCCTCGTGGTGCGGGAACTTCAGGTCGATCCCGCCGGTGTGGATGTCGATGCGCTCGCCGAGGTGCTCGAGGCTCATCGCCGAGCACTCGATGTGCCACCCGGGGAACCCGTCGCCCCACGGTGACGGCCACTTCATCAGGCGACGCTCGCCGGCGCGCTTCCACAGCGCGAAGTCCTCGGGGTCACGCTTGTCGGACTCGACGTCGACGCGGTGGCCGGCGTGCATCTCCTCGATCTTCTGTCCGGAGAGCTTGCCGTAGTCGGCGAACTCGCTGACGTCGAAGTAGATCGTGCCGTCGACCTCGTACGCCAGCCCACGCTCGAGCAGCTGCTCGGTCAGCGACACCATCTGGCCGATGTGCTCGGTCGCCTTCGGCATGACATCCGCCGGGAGGATGTTCAGCAGCGCCTCGTCCTCGAGCCAGGCGCGCGTGTAGAACTCGGCGATCTCGGCCGGCGACTTGCCCTCGGTCTCGGCGGCTTCCTCCATCTTGTCGCCGGTGATCGCGTCGAGCTGGTCGTCGCGCATGTGCCCGACGTCGGTGATGTTCTTGACGTAGCGCACCTCGTAGCCGAGGTACTCGAGCGTTCGGTGCAGCAGGTCGCCGAAGAGGTACGTTCGGAGGTTGCCGATGTGCGCGTACTTGTAGACCGTGCTGCCACAGGTGTAGATCCCGACGCGCCCGGGCTCGATCGGCTCGAGCACCTCGGTCCGACGTGTCAGGGAGTTCTGCAGGCGCACCTGCGGAAGGGGTTCTGCCATGGGCCTCGAATTGTACCGATGAGGGCCTGCGGCCTTGTGTCACGGAACCGGTGACGAATGGGCACGGCTAGGATGGACCGATGCCGTCACCGGACTCGGACGCCGCCTACCCGCTCACCCTGGGCGAGGAGCCCCGCTTCTGTCCGGCCTGCGGCCGGCCGGTCGCGCAGCGCGTCCTCGAGGCCGACCACCGCCCGCGCCTCGTCTGCGACGAGGGCCACGTCACGTGGCGGAACCCGCGCATCGTGGTCGGAACGTTGCCGGTCGACGCCGGGCGGGTGTACCTCGCGCGCCGCGCCATCGAGCCCGCACTCGGCAGGTGGGGGAACCCGAGCGGCTTCCTCGAGCTCGGCGAGTCGGTCCAGGAGGGCGCGCGACGCGAGACCGAGGAGGAGACCGAGTTGCGCGTCGAGGTGGGCCGGCTCGTCGGCGTCTACTCGCGCCCTCACGCCGGGATCGTCACGATCGCCTTCGAGGCGGCCGTCGTCGGCGGACGGCCGGAGCCGGCGGCGGAGACGAGCGAGGTGCGCGCGTTCGGTCCCGACGAGATCCCGTGGGACGAGATCGCCTTCAGCACCGCCGAAAGCGCCCTTCGCGACTGGGTGGCGGGGCTCCCGGGCCGCGGGCCGCGCGCTGAGCCCGAGCTCTACGTCGAGGGCGACCCGGCCGGGTAGGCGACCTCGCCGCGAACCGGGATCGCAGCGCCGAGGAGCATGCCGTAGCCGACCGTCGCGACGAGCGGTGCGACCTCGATGGCGAGCACTGGGGCGCCGAGGCCACGCACGAGCCCGGTGACGATCAGGCCCCACGCGAGGAGGGCGACGACCGGTGCGGCGGTCGCGAGCGTCGCGCGGACCGTGAAGAAGCGGGCGAAGAAGTAGGCGAAGCACATGCCGACGAGGGCGCCCGCCGCCTGGACCGCGAGGAGGCCGAGCACGAACGCGAGCTCGGGGGCATCCGCCAGCGGCGAGATCGCGATCGCGAACGGTCGAAGGGGGCGCAGCGGGTCGCCGTGCATCGCGACGCCGATGACCATCGCGATCGCCGTCCACACGTACGCGCCCGCGAGGCCCGTCACGAACCCACGGTAGGCAAGCCGCAGGCCCATCACCTCGGTCATGCGTTCGAGCCTAGGCGGCATCGTGCCGATCGGTGAGGGTGCCGAAGGTCCGCCCCGGGCAGGTACCTCGGCCGGAGGGTTCAGGCCGGACGCGTGAAGGCGGCGACGGCGTTCTGGCCGCCGAAGCCGAAGCCGTTGACGAGCACGACGTCGAGCGGTCCCTGCCGCGCGACGTTCGGCACGTAGTCGAGGTCGCACTCCGGATCCGGCGTCTCCTGGTTGATCGTCGGCGGCAGGACGCCGTCGCGGATGGCGAGGACCGCGGCGAGCGACGAGATTGCCCCGGCCGCGCCGAGCGTGTGGCCGACCATGCTCTTGTTGCTCGTCACCGCCAGCCTGTCGGCGTGCGCGCCGAATGCGGCCCGGATCGCGCGGGTCTCGGTCGCGTCGTTCAGCGCGGTCGAGGTCCCGTGCGCCACGATCGCCTGGACCTGCTCCGGCTCGAGGTGCGCGTCCCGCACGGCGCGCTGCATCGCCAGCGTCGCGCCGTGGCCGGACGGCTCCGGCGCCGAGATGTGGAACGCATCCGCGGTGAGCGCGCCGCCGGCGAGCTCGGCCAGGATCGGCGCGCCCCGAGCCTCGGCGTGCTCGATGGACTCGACGACGAGGACGGCGGCGGCCTCGCCGAACACGAAGCCGTCGCGCTCCGCGTCGAACGGCCGCGACGCGCGGGTCGGATCGTCGTTGCGCTTCGACAGCGCGCCCATGTTCGCGAGCGCCGCGAACGCAACCGGCAGGATCGCGCTCTCGGTCCCGCCGGCCACGACGACGTCGACGTCGCCGTGCTCGATGAGCCGCTGGGCCTCGACGAAGGCCTGAACGCCCGCGGCACAGGCGGCGACCGAGGTGATGACCGGCCCCGTGATCCCGTTCTGGATGCTGATCTGGCAGGCGGCCATCGACGGCGACATCATCGGCACCGTGAACGGGCTGACGCGGTCGGGGCCTTTCGTCATGAGCGTCACCTCGCCGGCCGACACCTCATCGAGGCCTCCGCCGCCGGTGTTCACGACGACCGCCACGTCGTCGCGGTTGTGCTCGCCGATCGCGAGGCCGGCGTCGTCGATGGCCTGCCGCGCGGCCGCCACGGCCAGCTGGCTGAAGCGGCTCATCCGGCGGGCCTGCTTGAAGTCCATCCAGTCGCGCGGATCGAAGCCCTTCACCTCGGCGGCGATCCGGACCTCGTGGGCCGAGGCGTCGAACTGGGTGATCGGCGCGACGCCCGAGACGCCGTCGGTGAGGTTGCGCCAGAAGGTCGGCACGTCGTTGCCGACCGGGGTGATCGCTCCGAGGCCGGTGACGACAGCGCGCCGGGCGGGATCGCGCGGCGGAGGGGGCCGCATCAGCCGTCCCAGCGGCGGAAGATGACGGTGCTGTTGTGCCCGCCGAGGCCCATCGAGTTCGAGAGCGTGACCCGCGCGTCCGTGGCGCGCGCCTCGTTCGGGACGTAGTCCAGGGTCAGCTCCGGATCGGGATGGCGATAGTTGATCGTCGGCGGGATGCACCCGGTGGCGATGACCTTCACGCACACGAACGCCTCGATCGCGCCCGCCGCTCCCATCGCGTGGCCGGTCATCGACTTCGTGCTCGACACCGCCAGGCGGTCGGCGTGCTCACCGAAGACGTCGCGGATGGCGATCGTCTCGTATCGGTCGTTCAGCGGCGTGCTCGTGCCGTGGGCATTGATGTAGTCGACCTCCTCGGGATCGATGCCGGCCCGATGCAGCGCCGCGCGCATCGCGCGCTGGTTGCCCTCGCCGCGCTCCGCCGGCGCCGCCATGTCGAAGGCATCGGCGGCCGAGCCGTAGCCGATGACCTCGGCGATCGGACGCGCGCCCCGAGCCAGTGCGTGCTGCGCCTCCTCGAGGATCAGCACCGCGGATCCCTCGGACACGACGAAGCCGTTGCGGGTGGCGTCGAACGGGCGCGAGGCGATCGCGGCGTTGTACTCGCCGCTGTCCGGGTCGATCGGCGTGCCGAGCGCGCGCATCTGGCCGAAGCCGGCGAAGGCGAGCGGCAGGAGGGGCGCCTCGGTGCCGGCGCCGAGCATGATGTCCGCGTCCCCGCGGACGATCGTCTCCATCGCCTCGCCGATGGCGTGCCCGCCGGTGGCGCAGGCGCTGACGACCGCGGTGTTCGGACCGCGGATGCCGAACTCGATCGCGACCTGCCCCGACGGCGAGTCGGGGAGCATGTGCGGCAGCATGAATGGGCTGACCCGTCGCGGGCCGCGCTCGAGCAGCGTCTTGTGGCCGTCGAGCAGGAGGCCGATGCCGCCGATGCCGGTCCCGAACACCATGCCGAACCGATCCGCATCGACGTCGGCGATCACGTGGCCGTCGTCGCCCAGCAGCCCGGCGTCCCGCAGTGCCTCGCCGGTCGCCGCCACGGCCAGGTGGGTGCTTCGGTCGTGCCTTCGCGCGTCCTTCGGATCCATGTAGTCGGTCGCCTCGAAGCCCTTGACCTCGCCGGCGACGTCGACCTCGAACGGCGTCGTGTCGAAGAGCGTGATCCTGTCGATCCCGGACCGTCCGGCGACGAGGCTGTCCCACGTCGCATCGGCGCCGATGCCGACCGGCGAGACGACGCCCAGGCCGGTGACGACCGCGCGGCGGTCGGTCACGCCGGCGACTCGCGGAAGGCGGTCAGCCAGGCGCGCGGATCGGGCAGGTCGACGGCGTGGGTCACGACGTCGGGGTTGATGCGGCGGATGAGCCCGGACAGGACGCGTCCGGGACCGACCTCGACGAAGTCGGTGACGCCGCCGCTTGCCATGCGGCGCACGCTCGCCGTCCACTGCACCCCGTGGACGAGGTGCTCGGTGAGCTCGCTGCGCAGCCCGTCCGCCGTGTTGATCACGGTCGCGTGGACGTTGCCGAGCATCGGCACCTGCGGGTCGCGGAACGGGACCTTCGTGAGGATCCGGCCGAACTCGTCGCGCGCCCGTCGCATGAGGGGCGAGTGGCTCGCGACGCTGACGGTCAGGCGCACGGCCTTGCGGGCGCCGACGGTCTTGCTCATCTCGAGGGCGAAGACGAGCG
>CBFGTN010000009.1:0-48470 GCA_965652075.1 uncultured bacterium | reverse complement strand
AAGATGACGGTCTGCTCCATCGGCGCATTGTCCCCCTCTGGCCCAGCCTCACCGCCGGGCGACGAGATCGGACGGGACGATGAGGTCGATGACGATCGTCCCCTCGACCGGGACGACGCCATGGCTGCCGAGGTCGAGCTCGTCGCAGGCGATCGAGAGCCGCGTCGCGGTCGTCCTGGGGTTCACGAGCCCGAGGTCCTCGGTGGTGAGTCCGCACGCGTCGTCGGGGATGTCGAACGGCTCCTCGTCGATGACGAGGTAGGTCAGGAACAGGTCGCCGGTCTCCGGATCGCGCTCGAACCCGAGTGATGACCGCTCGTCGTCCCCGAACAGGAACAGCGGCTCGCGGCCGGTCGTTTCCATCGTCGCGTTCTGGACGAGCATCCGCCCGTCGCTGAACACGAGCGTCGCGTCTCCGGCGTCGATCCGGCCGCCGGGCGCCGGAAGGTCGCCGCGCATGCCGAGCAGGTCGGCGGGGAGGGCCACGGCGCCGTCCATGGCGACGGTTCCGCCGCCGCGGATGTCCTCGAGGCCGCGGCACTCGAGCCTGGCGCTGGCGACTCCGATCGCCGGGTTCAGCTCACCCGGAGTGACGGCGCAGTCCTCCGGATCGGGGTAGAACGAGAGGCCGTCGAACGCGATCTGCTCGACGACGAGGGGCTCCGCTGCGAAGCGGATCGTGCCCGCGTCACCACGGAGCTCGTACGTCTCGAACGCGACGCGGGCGAAGCCGCGCTCGAAGTCCGGACTGACCGTGATGCCGTAGTCGTCGCCATCGAGCCCGAACGTCGCGTCTCGATCGCCGCTCACCGCCAGCGTCCCGCCCGTCCCCGCAGGCACGCCGTCGACCGCGACCGTCGGGAGCGGAGTCTCCGAGGCGGACTCGAACGACGTGCCGCGATCCTGGACGACGATCACGACGAGTCCCGCCGTGATCGCCAGCGTGCTCGCGAACGTCAGGCCGAGCAGGACGAGCGACCTCGACCAGCGCCTCATGACAGGAATACCCCCTGGGCTCTCCGCGGGATCACCAGCTCAACGCGGCGCCGTCTCCGGTCGAGTCGACGGATCGACCTCGGTCAGTCGCCCCAGTCACGGCGACGGCGGGGCTGCTCACCGAATCGCGCTTCCCGCACGCTCGGCCGCAGCCAGCGCGGGATGTCGGCCTCGTGCGCGGTCGGGGCCGGTCGCGCGTCATCGATGCCGAGCAGCTCGTAGTCGATCGGAGGGACCAGCTCCCGCATCGACGGCAGCTGCCAGCGCCCGGCGTCGCCGGCTGCGCCCCGGCCCGACGCCGTCCGACCGCGCGGCTCCGGCGCCGGCTGGCGGGCGGGTCCCGCCGGTCGGGCCTCGTCGGAGGTTGGGATCGCGGCGCCTGCGAGCAGCGGTTGCGGACTGTCCGCGCCGCCGCGCCTGCGGATCAGAACGAAGAGGAGCCCGAGGCCGACCGCCGCGGCAAGGCCGTAGGGGGCCAAAGTGCCGAGCGACTCGATGCCGTCGAGTGCCGGACCCGTACCGAGCGCCGGCTCGGCGTTGCGCTGGACGGAATCGCGCCGCCCGTCGACTGCGGGCGCGGGCGAGTCGCTCGGTCGGGCCCGCGCGGCGCTGGCCTTCGGCGAGCGGGTGGCCGTCGACGGCGTTGCCTTGGGCGTCTGCGCAGCGCTTGGCTTCGGCTTCGGCTGCGGCGTTCGTGCCGGTGCGGGCGTGGGTGTCGCGCGCGGCGCCGGCGGCGCGGGGGCCGGTGCTGGCTGAGCCGTCGGCTCGGGACGGGGCGTCGGCGTGGCGCGAGGCTTCGGGCTGGCGATGGCGACCTTCGCCGGAGACACGTTCGCGAGCGTCACCGTCTTCACACCGCCCGGGGCGTTGCCACTCGTCGCCGTAAACGAGTAGGCGTGGTTGCCCGCGGGCAGACGCATCGACCGCGAGAACGTCACCCCGTTGCTGAAGTTCGATCCGGATCCGCCGAGCGCAAAGGTGCCCACGCCATGGACCCTGACGACGATCCGGGAGGGCGCGCAGCCGGCGTTGTCGGCATATCGCACGGAGAACGTCACGACCGTCGAGGTCGATCCAGCGCCGGGCGACGCACTGCCGCGCGAAAGAACGATGTCGTGCCCGTTGCCGTTGCAGCTCGCGGCTGCTGCCGGCGATCCGGACACGAGCACCATGGCTGCCGTCGCGAGGGTCGAAGCAATCAGTCGTTTCATGGGCACGTGGGACCTGCGTCCCCGGACCGGACGGTACATGGGGTCGTCACGGGCAACCGATGGCCCGAACGTCCCGGACCCAGGAGGGACTTCTGGCGTCCGCGCGATCAGTCGTCGCCGAGCCGAACGCGCCGGAACGTGACGTACAGGGCGACGTCGTAGATCGACTTCAGGCCGCCGGCCACGAGGAACGGGATCCCGGCCGCCATGCCCATCGAGGCCGTCGCGAGCGCGGGGCCGAAGGGCCGCACGATGTGGCGCGCTGCATTCGTGTAGCCCGCCGCTGCGGTCCGCTCCGACGGGTCGACCAGCGCGGCCACGTACGCCTGGCGCGCGGGCACGTCCATCTGCGACAGCACGGACCTGCCCAGCAGCAGGGCGATCGCCCACCCGAGCGTGGGCGCGAGCGGGATGAGGACGAGCAGGAGGTTCGAGGGCAGGTGGCTGAAGACCATCGTGTTCAGGAGGCCGATGCGCTCGCCGAGCCACCCGGCCAGGACCGACGACGCTGCCTGCAGCAGGCCGACGCCGAAGAAGACGAGGCCCATGAGGGCCGCGTCGGCGCCGAACTCGCGTCCGAACCAGAAGACGATGAAGCTCCCCACGATGAAGCCACCCGCGAACGCATCCAGCGCGAAGAGGCCGGCCAGCCGCTGCACGGCGGAGCGCGATCGCCTCAGGCCTCGGTCCGCGGGCTCGACGGTCGCCGGGGCCTCCACCGTCGGGCTCAGGCGCAGGGCGAAGATCGCGCACGCCGCGGCGCCGATCGGCATCACGAGCAGCCAGCGCTGGTCGGGCGGGATCGAGGGGATGACGTCCCGAAGCGCGCTCGGACCACCGGCGGCGAGGGCGCCGACGGCGCCGGCCAGGTAGGCGACTGCGTTGTACCGGCCGTACACGCGACTCCGCTCGCGCGGCGGAGTCGACGCGAGCATCGACTGCTCGACCGTCGTGATCGGGCCAGACTCGTTCGGGTCGGTCGAGAGCGTCCCCGTCAGCGCGGCGACGATGAGGACCGGCATCGACCCGGTCAGCGCGAAGGCCGCGCCGGCAATCCCCATGACCAGGAGCAGCCCGATGTACGTCTTGCGTCGCCCGAATCGCTCGCCCCAGCGGCCGACGGCGAGCGACGACATCGCCATCCCGACGAGCATCGCGGTGAAGATCGCTCCCACCGCGGTCGTGTCCAGGCCGGACGCCGCGAGCGAGGCGCCGATGAGGATGCTGCTGAAGCCGTACAGCGCGGCGCGGATCGCCTGGACCGAGAAGATCAGCCGGACGTCGGACAACCCGCGCTACTCGATGTCGAACCAGGCCCGAACCTGGCGAATCACCGCGAGCTCGCCGGCCGCGACCTCCGTCGGGACTTCGGCGGCCTCGGCCGCGGCAAGCATCCGCATCCGCGGCAGCGGCGGAGCGTGCGACGGCTCCTCCTCGACCCGGGCCAGCGATCCGAGCGTGACGCCGCCCGCATCGGCGATGGCCTCGGCCTTCGCGCGCGCGCTCACGACGGCCGCCCGCAGCGCGTCGTGCTCGGCTGCCGATGGGTCCGCGGCGCTCATCTGCGCCCCGTGGACCTCGTTCGCGCCGGCGGCGACGATACCGTCGAGCACGTCGCCGAGGCGGTCCAGGCTCCGGACCTTCGCGGTCATCGCGCGGACGACGCGATACCCGATCAGCCGCTGGCCCTTGCGGTAGTCGTACTCCGGGTGGATCCCGACGTCGGGCGCATTGAGGTCAGCGTCCGCGATCCCGAGCTCGCGCAGCCGCGCGATCACGGCGGACGACCGCGCGTTCACCTCGTCGCGCGTCGGCGCCAGCTCCTTGCCATTGCCGCTCACCGCGAACGAGACGACCGCGAGGTCGGGGGCAACCGACGCCTCTCCGGTGGCGAGGACGCTGATGAATCGTTCGGTGTCGGACATCGGTCGGTCTCCTAGCGGTCGACGAACAGGGCGTCGCGGATCGCCGCCGCGTCCGCCTCGCTCAGGCGGAACGACCAGCGCGGCGCGACGACGACATATGGATTCTCGTCGGTGAGGTCGACACGGAACGCGCTGCCCGACCCGCCAGCGCCCGTCGTGGACATCCACTCGAGCATCGGCTCGACGAAGATCTCGACGTACAGGCGATCCGCTGGGACCGGAGCGGCAGCCGGTGCCCCGCCCGGGCTCGTGATCGGGGTGTCACGGATCTCCGGACCGAGCCGGCCGAGGGCGGCCGCGAACGCCTCCATCATCCGCTCGTCGCAGTCGCTTCCCGCCGGACAACGTTCGCGGACGCCGAACGGCTCGAGGCCGGTTCCGGCCAGGTGGGTGATGCTGGTCGACGTGCTCGTGACGGCGCAGCCGACGACGAGCCAGAGGGCGGCCGCGAGCGGGACCCGCCGCAGCATCTGGGGCTACTCGACGGACTCGAAGACAGCGGCGATGCCCTGTCCAACGCCGATGCACATCGTCGCCAGCCCGTATCGGGCGCCACGGCGCCGCATCTCGTGAAGCAGCGTCGCCGTCAGTCGCGCGCCGGAGGCGCCGAGCGGATGGCCGATCGCGATCGCCCCACCGTTGACGTTCGTCTTGTCGGGGTCCAGTCCAAGCTCTCGCATGACCGGGAGCGCCTGCGCCGCGAATGCCTCGTTCAGCTCGACGAGGTCGAGCATCTCGACGCTGACGCCCGCTCGCTCGAGGGCAAGGCGGGATGCCGGGATCGGTCCGAGCCCCATCGTCGCCGGGTCCACGCCTGCGACGGCCGACGCGAGCATGCGGGCGATCGGGCGGAGGCCGAGCTCGGCCGCGCGAGCTTCAGACGTCACGAGGACGGCGGCTGCGCCGTCGTTGATGCCCGACGAGTTCCCGGCCGTCACCGAGCCCGATGCGTCGCGCTTGAAGGCGGGCTTCAGTGCCGCCAGCGATTCGAGGGTCGCGTCGGGCCGCGGGTGCTCGTCGGTGTCGACCGGGCCTGCCGGCGTCTCGATCGCGACGACCTCGTCGGCGAACCGCCCCGCCCCGTGCGCGGCGGCCCAGCGCTGCTGAGAGGTGACTGCGAAGGCGTCCTGGTCGTCCCGCGTCACGCCACAGCGCTCGACGACGTTCTCGGCGGTCTCGCCCATCGAGTACGGGTAGTACGCGTCGGCGAGGCGCGGGTTCGTGAAACGCCAGCCGAGGGTCGTGTCGAACGACGTCTGCTCGCCGCGCGGGAAGGCGGCCGACGGCTTCGCGGTGACGAACGGCGCGCGGGTCATCGACTCGACGCCGCCGGCGACGAAGACGGACCCGTCGCCGAACGCGACGGCATGCGCGGCACTCACCACCGCCTGGAGCCCTGAGCCGCACAGCCGGTTGACGGTCTGTCCGGCGACCTCGGTCGGAAGCCCGGCCAGGAGGGCGGCCATACGGCCCACGTTGCGGTTGTCCTCGCCGGCCTGGTTCGCCGCGCCGAGGATGACGTCGTCGATGGTCGCCGGGTCGACGCCGGTACGGTCGACGAGGGCGGAGATGACGTGCGCGGCCATGTCGTCGGGCCGGATGTCCTTCAACGCGCCGCCGTACCGACCAAAGGGCGTGCGAACGCCGTCGACGACGACGGGTGTGCTGGCGGGATCGCGCGACATCGGAACCGATGCTAGCGCGAGTTGCCGCCGGTCGTACCATCGGCGCAACTGACCGCCGGAGCGGAGCCCGAGGTGGAGTTCTATCCCTGGTTCAAGACGCTGCACATCTTCTTCGCCATCGTCGCCGTGGGGCTGAACATCAGCTACGGGATCTGGCAGGCGCGGGCTGCCCGGGAGACCGAGCACATGGGCTTTGCGCTGCGCGGGATCAAGTTCCTCGATGACCGCGTCGCGAACCCGTCCTACGCGGGCCTGCTCGTGGTCGGGATCATCCTCGTGCTGATCGGGCCGTACGAGTTCACGACACTGTGGATCGCCGTCGCGATCGGCCTCTACATCGTCATGGGCATCGTGGCGATCGCCTTCTACTCGCCGACGCTCAAGGCGCAGATCGCCGCCTACGAGGCCGGCGGCGCGCAGTCGGCCGAGTTCCAGGCGCTCGGGACACGCGGGCGAATGCTGGGCATCGTCCTCGCGGTCATCGTCATCGCGATCATCGTGCTCATGGTGGTGAAGCCTTCGTTCACGAGCTGATCTCGCGACCGATGCAGGATCTCCCGATCCCCGGCCGCCGGCGGAGCTGGTGGCTGCGGGAGGCGCTGGCCGTCGAGGGCGACCCGTCCCCCGCGCCGCCGCTGTCCGGTGACATCGATGCGGACGTCGCGATCGTGGGCGGCGGCTACACCGGCATGTGGGCCGCCTACTTCGTCCACGAGCACGCGCCGGACGCGCGCGTCGTCCTGCTGGAGGAGGACATCTGCGGCGGCGGGCCGTCCGGACGCAACGGGGGGTTCGTCCACGGCTGGTGGGAGTCGCTCGGCTACCTGGGTGAGCGGTTCGGAACGGACGCGGCCGTGCCGATCGCCCGCGAGGCCGACGAGGTCGTCGACGGTATCGGGGCGTGGTGCCGCAAGCATCGGGTCGACGCGCACTACGCCAAGGCGGGGTACCTGCGAGTGAACGCGTTCCCGAAGGAGCCGAACGACTGGGCCGATGCGGTGGCGCGCCTCGGAGCGGCGGGTGTGGCGGACGAGCTGCGGCCGATCGACTCCGACGCCGTCCAGCGCATCTGCGCCTCGCCCGCCTTCCGCGATGGCCTGCTCATGCCCAGCGCGGCCTCGATCCAGCCGGCGCTCCTGGCGAGGGGCCTGCGGCGCGTGCTGCTCGAGCGCGGCGTGCGGATCTTCGAGGGCACGCGCGTCGACTTGGTCTGGCACGACGGCCGCGCCTGGGTCCGCACCGATCGCGGCCTGGTGGGCGCCGAGCAGGCGGTGCTCGCGGTCAACGCCTGGGCCAGCGGCTGGCCGGACCTTCGCAGCCGCGTGCTGGCGTGGGGCAGCTACATGGTCGTCACGGAGCCGATCCCCGACCGCCTGGCCGAGCTCGGCTGGACCGGGGGCGAGCTCATCAGCGACTCGCGGTTCACGATCAGCTACTTCCGCACCACGCGCGACGGTCGGATCGCGTTCGGCGCCGGCGTCGGCTCGGCCGGGTACGGCGGCCGCATGGGCGGGACGTTCACGAGCGATCGGCGGGCCGTCGCGCGAGTGGTCGCGAACTTCCACCACCTGTTCCCGATGCTCCGCGACGTCCGCGTGGAAGACGCGTGGGGCGGACCGATCGACATCACTGGCCACCGCTTCCCCGAGATCGCGTCGAGCCATGGTGGCCACGTCCATTTCGCGCAGGGCTTCGCCGGCAACGGCGCCGGCCCGGCACGGCTGGCCGGGCGCATCCTCGCCGCTCTCGCGACCGGCGCACGTGACCCGATCGCCCGCCTGCCGATCGTTGGCCGCCGCCAGCCGCTGCTCCCCCCGGAGCCGATCCGCTTCATCGGCGCGCGCCTCGTCCGGGAGGCCCTGATCCGCCAGGACGACGCGCTGGACGCGGGCCGCCGCCCGCCGTGGTACCTGCGCCTGATCGTCCAGCTGCCGAGGCTGCTCGGCTACCGCATCGGCCACTAGCGGATTTCGTTGACCGGCTGCGTGGCGCGGACGTAGCATCCCCCGAAACTCTACGCCGGCGCGGTGCCGGTCCGGATCGGGGGGATCGGAGGAATACCCCGTGCGTGCCCGATCCTTGCGACACACAGTCCCCGTCATCGTCACGGTCAGTACGCTGGTGCTCGCCTCGTGCGCATCAGACGGCACCGGCGCCACTGCGTCAGGCGAGCCCGCCGCAAGCGAGCCTGCCGAAGAGCCAAACGAGCTGCTCGTCCTGGAGTGGGCCGGCTACGACGCGCCGGAGTTCTGGACCGACTTCGCCGAGGCCAACTCGGAGACGGACGTGACCTTCGAGTTCGGCGACACCGATGCCGCAATCCTCGGTCTCATGGAGGGCGGCAGCGAGGCCGACATCTTCCACTTCTACACCGGCTGGCAGCAGTTCTATGTCGATGCCGGGCTCGTGCGCGAGATCGATACGAGCAAGCTCACGAACTGGGACAAGGTGCCCGAGGAGTACCGGGTCCTCGGCCAGATCGACGGCAAGCAGTACTTCATCCCGTGGGACTGGGGCTTCACATCGATCCTCTATAACACCGAGCAGGTGCCCGAGGTCACGAGCTGGGACGTGCTGTTCAACGAGGACTACGCGGGTCACGTCTCGATGTGGAACGACGGGCCGGGGGCCGTCACGGTCTCCTCGTACATCCACGGCTATGACGAGACGGCGATCACCGACGAGCAGCTTGCCGCGATCGAGGCGGAGTGGATCGAGCAGAAGCCGCTGAACGCCTTCTACTGGTCGAGCGAGACCGAGCTCTGCCCGGCGGTCGCCGACGGGACCGTCTGGGTGGCCTATGCCTGGCAGGGCTGCTATGCGATCGCGCTATCGGAGGGCGCGCCCGTCGCGTACGCAAACCCGGAAGAGGGCCGCAACTCGTGGGTCGGCCTCTACGGCATCAGCGCGACCAGCGACAGCCCGGAGCTCGCACTCGAGTTCCTGGACATGAAGCTCGCGGACGCGACCTGCAACGCTGCGGTCGAGCTCTTCTACTACGGGTGCGCCAACGCCGACGTCATGGCCGCGGTCGACGACCCCTTCCTGATCGACGTGTTCAGCCTGGACGACCCGACGGTCCTCGAGACGACGAACTTCACCCCGAACGTGACCGCGGAGCAGCGGGAGGCGTGGACCACGATGTGGGAGCGCGTCCAGGCCGAGTAGCAAGAAGCGGCGCTCCCCGCGATGCTTGGCCGTCGGCGGACTCTGTGGATCTTCGCCGGTCCGCCGGCGGTCTGGCTCGTTGCGTTCTTCGTCGTCCCGGTCGTCCTCATCGCGGCGTTCAGCCTCCGCGCCGGATCGGGTGCCATCGGTCCTTCACAGCCGTGGGCCTTCTCCCCTGATCACTACTCGCAGGTCTTCGGCACGCCGGCCTTCCTCCGACTGCTGGCACTGTCGATCCTGGTCGCAGCCCTCGTGGCGTCGCTCGCGACTCTGCTGGCGTTCCCGATCGCCTACTTCCTGACGTTCCGCGCCGGCCGTCGCGCGCCGCTGTATCTCACGCTCCTGCTCCTGCCGTTCGCGGTCAGCTACCTCCTGCGCGTGATGGCCTGGAAGGTCATGCTCGGTCCCGAGGGCGGCATCAACTCGCTGCTCGCCGCGATCGGCCTCACCGATGAGCCGGTCTCGTTGCTCCTCTACAGCCGACCGGCGGTGATCGTGACGCTGGTCTACGTCTGGATTCCGTTCGCGGCGCTACCGATCTACGCGGCGATGCAGCGGATCGACCGCCACCAGCTCGAGGCGGCCGCCGACCTCGGGGCCGGACCGTGGTCACGGCTGTGGCGCGTCACCGTGCCGTTGAGCCTGCCGGGCGTGCTCGCGACCTTCTTCCTCGTCTTCATCCCGACCGTCGGCGAGTACGTCACGCCGTCCCTGGTCGGAGGAACCGGCGGGATCATGTACGGCAACACGATCCAGGGCTTCTTCACGCGCTCCGCGAACTGGCCACTCGGAGCGGCGATGGCGATGATCATGCTGCTCCTGACGCTCGCCCTCGTGGCGGTGGCGCTGCGGATCATCGACCTGCGGCGGGTCACCGGATGATCGGCATCGGTCGCACGCGGGTACCGCTGCGCACCTTCTACGTCGCGATGCTCGTCCTGCTCTACCTGCCGATCGGGCTCCTCTTCGTCTTCTCGTTCAACGACGCGACGCTTCCGTCCTTCCCCCTCACCGGCTTCACGACGGACTGGTACGCGTCGGTCTTCAGCACGGGACCGATGCTCGCTGCCGCGCGCAATTCGCTGTTGGTGGCGCTCGGCAGTGCGACGCTGGCCACCGCCCTGGGCGCCCTCCTCAGCGTCGCGATCGTGCGCTTCAACTTCCGCGGACGGCGTCTGCTGCTGGCGATGGCCGGGCTTCCGCTCCTGGTCCCGTACGTCGTCCTGGGCGTCGCGTTCTTCCTCCTGTTCGCGACGATCGACTTCCCGCGATCGCTGCTGGCCGTCATGGTCGGCCACACCGTCATCGCCATCCCGTTCGCGTCACTCATCCTGCTCGCGCGGATGTCCGGACTCGACCCGGCACTCGAGGACGCGGCGATGGACCTCGGTGCCAGCTACCCCGTCGCACTGCGCCGGGTCGTCCTGCCACTGATGGGGCCGAGCCTTCTTGCCGCGTGGCTCACGTGCTTCATCGTCAGCTTCGACGAGGTCGCGCTCGCGATCTTCCTCGTCGGCGGCGACCCGACCTTCCCCGTCTTCCTCTACGGCCAGCTGCGGTTCGCGCAGCGGCTGCCGGTGCTGATCGCCGGGGCCGTGCTGCTCATGCTGGGCACGATCGCCCTCACGCTGCTCGTCACGCGGCTGCAGGGACGACGCCCCGACTGACGCGCGGTCAGCCGCTCCCGCCGCGCCGGCGATCGGGCCGGTCGCGCGACGACGCCCGGCCCGCGCGACGAGCCGCGTCGCTCAGCAGGTACTCGATCTGCGCGTTCACGCTGCGGAGCTCGTCGGCCGCCCACTTCTCGAGGGTCGCGTAGAGGGCCGGGTCGATCCGCAGCAGGAACGCCTTGCGTTCGGGCACGGCTCCGGCTTACTGGTACAGCGTCCCGGCGTTGACGACCGGCTGCGTCCCGTGCTCGCTGCACAGGACGACGAGCAGGTTCGACACCATCGCCGCCTTGCGCTCCTCGTCGAGCGCGACGATCTGCTTCTCGCTCAGCTGGTCGAGCGCCTGCTCGACCATGCCGACCGCGCCCTCGACGATCCGCCGGCGCGCGGCGACGACGGCCTCCGCCTGCTGGCGGCGGAGCATGTCGGCGGCGATCTCCGGCGCGTAGGCGAGGCGCCGGAGCTGGACGCGCACGACCTCGACGCCGATCGGCGTCATGTGGGCCTGGAGCTCGGTCAGGAGCACGCCCATCACCTCGTCGGCATTCGCGCGCAACGAGACCTGGCCATCGGTGTAGACGTCGTACGGGTATTCGCTGGCCATGTGGCGGATGGCGGTCTCGCTCTGGATCCGGACGAACACCTCGTAGTCGTCGACGTCGAACGCGGCCTGCGCCGTATCGGTGACGCGCCAGACGACGACCGCGGCGACCTCGATCGGGTTGCCGATGGCGTCGTTGACCTTGAGCGTCTCCGACTCGAAGTTGCGGAGCCGCAGGCTGTAGCTCGGCTTCAGCGTCAGCGGGACGGTCCACACGAAGCCCGTCCGCCTGACGGTGCCGGCGTAGCGGCCGATGAAGATGATCACGCGCGCGACGTTCGGCTCGAGCTGGGTGAAGCCCGATGCGACGATCCCGCCGAGGAGCGTCAGCAACGTCCCGGCGACGATCAGCCACTCGGAGATCGTCTCTCCGGTGAACGCGGCGACAAACGCCAAACCGGCAGCGATGAAGATCGCGACGTCGAGGACCAGCATGGGCCAGCCGGAGATCGACAGCGCGGCACGTTCCTTCACGTGAGGTCACTCCTGTTCTGCCCGCGATGCGTCTCGGAGTGCTCGCGGGATATCAGGATGATATCACATCAGCGGGAAAGGTCGTGGGCGGCGTCCAGCTTGCCGAGCTCGTGGATCGTCCGCAGGCGCCAGCCGAGGATCACGAGCAGGATGCCGAACGCGATCGCCGCCGAGCCGATGAGCCAGACGAGCGTCAGGACGCCGGCGGCCGGGAAGACCAGGATGAGCACGCCGAACAGGATCGACGCGACGCCGGCGAGCCCGAGCCAGAACTCGCCGGAGATCTGGGCGCGGAGCCGGATCGCCGACCAGATCTCGAAGGCCCCGGTGACGATCGCCCAGACGGCGATGAGGATCCTGAGCACATCCGCGGCGAGGCCGGGTAGCGCGAGGGCGATGAGCCCGGCCAGGATCGAGACCGCGCCCTCGAGGATCTCGAGCCACCAGTTCCGATCGGTCGCGCGCGTGCGAATGCCGGTCCACAACGTCGCCAGGCCGTCGATCAGCGCCCACACGCCGAAGAGCGCGACGAGGATGGCGAGGCCCCAGATCGGAGCGACGAAGGCGAGCACGCCGAAGGCGATCGCGAGCAGCCCGCGGAGGATGAAGGTCCACCACCAGCGGGCGAGCGCGACAGTCTCGGAGACGGAGAACCCCATCCGAGCTCGCGCCGAGCTATGCGGCGCGGTGCGCGTGCGGGTGCGTCGCCGCCACGGCCTCGAGGAGGCGCTTCGAGGCGGCGGCCACCTCCACGACGGCCTCGTCGAACGCCCGCTCGTTCGCGGCGGAGGGCTTGCGATAGCCGCTCACCTTGCGAACGAACTGGAGCGCGGCTGCGGTGATCTCGTCATCGCTGGCCGGGACCGCCCCCGCGCGCAGCGTCTTGATGCTTCGGCACATGCCCGGAGCATAGCCCGTCATCGGGCCGTGACCAACCGAGCCGGCGGAGTCGCGGATGGCCAGGGGTTGGCCGATGGATGAGCCAGGTGTTCACACGCTGATCGCTCACGTGACGGGTTGGCCCATCAAGCGGCCGATTCTTCACGTGATCGGGGCTGCGGTGAAAACGTGGTTCATCAATGAGCTCCAGCCATGAGCTCACTCGGCGAGCAGGTCCTCGAGCGACGCGACGATCCGGTCGGCAGCGGAGACGTCGGTCTCGGCGAACTGCGGGACGGCGATGACGGTCAGGCCGGCGGCCTTCGCGGCGGCGACGCCCGAGGCCGAGTCCTCGAGGGCGAGCGCATCGGCCGGAGCGACCCGCAGGCGCTCGCAGGCCAGCAGGTAGATGTCGGGGGCAGGCTTCGCGTTGGCGACGTCGTCGGAGGTGACGATCGTCTCGAACGCATCGGTCAGGCCCGCGGATCGGAGCGCGTCGTCGACGAGGACGCGCGGCGAGTTCGATGCGAGCCCAAGGCGGGTCTCCGTTCCCTGCAGGCGCTTGACGAGCTCGACCGCACCGGGGCGAGCCTCGACCGCCCGTCGAACGCGCTCGTGCATGCCGGCGACCATCTCCTCGACGAGGGCCGGCCCCTCCGACCGCGGCCGTCCCAGGCGATCGGCGAAATAATCGGCGGTGAAGTCGTAGCTCGTCCCGATCACGGCCATCTTGTCGTCCCACGTGAACTCACCGCCGTGACGGCGGAAGAGGTCGACCTCGGACGCGTGCCACAGCGTCTCCGTGTCGAGGAGCAGGCCGTCCATGTCGAAGACGACGGCCCGGTAGCGCCCGTCCAGCCCCATGGTCAGGAGCGCGGAGCGAAGAACGAGCCGCCAGACTCGGCCATCGACCGCAGCATCGGCACGGTCCGGTAGCGGCCATCCGGGATGGCGCCATGGAGAGCGTCGAGGGTGTGGACCACCGATGCCAGGCCGATCCGTTCGCCCCACGCCAGTGGGCCATCCGGCCAGTTCGTCCCGAGCCGCATGGCGGTGTCGATCGCCTCCGGGGTTGCGACCCCGTCCGACACGGCCGAGGCCGCCTCGTTGACGACGGCCGCGAGGATCCGCGCCTCGACCTGGGCGGCCTCGAGGGTGACGGGCTGCGGCCCGTCGGCACGGCGAGCGAGGCCGGGCCACGGGACGCCGCGCTCGCCGTCGGCCGTGTAGTCGTAGCAGCCGCCGTTCGACTTGCGCCCGAGGCGGCCGGACTCGACGAGCATCCGCTGCAGCGGATGGGGCCGGTAGCGGGGGTCGCCGAAGAACTGCTCGAAGATCGTCGTGCTGACCGCGAAGTTCACGTCGGCGCCGATGGCGTCGATGAGCTCGAACGGGCCCATCGGGAAGCCGATGCCGCGCATCGCGTCGTCGACGCCGTCGACGCCCGCACCGCCTTCCCCGACGATGCGGAACGCCTCGAGGTAGAACGGCCGCGCGACCCGGTTGACGATGAATCCCGGCGTGTCGGCCGCCACCACGGGCGTCTTGCCCAGGCGCCGAGCGAGGTCGGCCACCGCGTCGGTCACCTCCGCGGCGGTCGCCGGCCCCGCGATCACCTCCACGAGACGCATGAGCGGCACGGGATTGAAGAAGTGCATCCCCACGACGCGGTCGGGGCGTCGCGTGACCGAGCCGATGGCCGCGATCGACAGTGAGCTCGTGTTCGTCGCCAGGATCGCGCCGTCCGAGGAGGTCGCATCGAGGCGCCGGAAGGCGTCGCGCTTGAGTGCCAGGTCCTCCGGAACCGCCTCGACGACGATGTCGGCCGCGGACAGCGCCTCGAGGCTGTCGGCGTCGCGAACACGTGCGAGGGCATCGGCCGCGTCCTTCGGGTCGAGCTGGCCCTTGGCGACCTTTCGATCCAGGAAGCCGCTGATCCGCTCGCGAGCGCGATCCGTCGCGCCATCGAGCGGGTCATGGACGAGAACGCCGAGGCCGGCTTCGGCGGCGACCTGGACGATGCCCGCGCCCATCGTCCCCGCCCCGAGGACGCCGAGGGTGTGGATCTCGCTCACCGCCCGGCGAACCGCGGATCGCGCTTCTCGCCGAACGCGGCGACCCCCTCGGCATGATCGTCGGTCCGTCCCGCGAGCTCCTGGAGCTCGGCCTCGACCCGGAGCGCCTCGGAGAGCGTCGCATCCTCGGCGACGTTGAGGAGCCGCTTCGTCAGGCCGATGCCGACCGTCGGTCCGGCGGCGAGGCGCTGCGCGAGCTCGCGCGCCGCGTCCGCCAGCCGGTCGGCCGGCACGACGGCAGCCACGAGGCCGAGCTGATGCGCGTCGGCCGCGCCGAGCTGCCGCTCCCCGACCAGGATCTCGAACGCGCGGTGGCGACCGAGACTGCGGACGAGCACCCGGGCCAGGCCCGAGTCGGGCACGAGGCCGATGCGGTTGAACGCCGGGACGAAACGCGCCTCCTCCGAGGCGACGACGACGTCGGCGGCAAGCGCGAGGCTGACCCCGGCGCCGGCGGCGACCCCGTTGACGGCGGCCACGACCGGCTTCGGCAGCGCGCGGATCGCGGCGATCATCGGGTTGTACTCGGCGGTCAGGACGGCGCGGAATTCGCGCTCGCCGCTCCCTTCCCGCAGGTCGGCCCCGGCGCAGAATCCGCGGCCCGCACCGGTCAGCACGACCGCGCGGGTGGCGTCGTCTCGCGCTGCCGCCTTGATGGCGGCGTTCAGCTCGCGCCGCAGGTCGCCGTTCAGCGCGTTCAGGGCGTCGGGGCGGTTCAGCGTCAGCGTCGCGACGCCGTCGGCGAGCTCGGTGATCAGGTACGAGGCGGGCTCGTCAGGCACGCGGCCGATTGTAGTCGCGGACGAGCGTGCAGACGCCCGGCGCCGCCATGGCGCCGGGCGCATCGGTCACTGGTTCGGCGGTCGTCTAGACCGTCGTGCTGCTCCGCCGGGCGACCGCGTTCCAGAGTGCAACGACGATGACGGCGCCCACGATCGCGGCGATGAGCGTCGGGATGTCGATCCCGGTCGTCCAATCGCTGTTCGTCAGCAGGCCAAACAGGAATCCGCCAAGCATGGCGCCGACGATGCCGGCGATGAGACCCCCGATGACGCCGTAGCCCTCGTCACCTGGGACGAGACGGCTGGCGATGAAGCCGGCGATGGCGCCGACGACCAACCACGCGATGATGCTCATGCATACCTCCTTCAGACGGCGCACGAGGTCGTGCGCGTCATGCCGGGGCGCAAGTGATGCAGATTGCGTACCGAATCGGCTAGGCCGACCGCGCGAGCGTGAGGAAGCTGCCGACGTCGGCCATGCCGGCCGCAGCGTACAGACGATGCGCGATGGTCCGATGGCTGCCGCTCTCGAGCGCAGCCGAGTACGCGCCACGTGCCCGAGCCTCGACGAACGCCGCGTCGAGCAGCGCCGCACCGATGTCCCGGCCGCGCGCGGCCTCGGTGACGATGAGGTCCGGGATCCACGCCTGCGGGTGAAGCGTGAAGAACGGCTGGCGGAACTCGAGGCTGACGAAGCCGACGGGCGCGCCGTCGAGCATGGCGAGCATCGAGCCGGTATCGGTGCGACCGGCGTGCTGCGCGTACGTGCGGCGCAGCGCCGGGAGCTTCTCGTCACTGGGCGCCGGACGGCCGAGCTCCGCCAGCAGTCGAGTCGTGGCTTCGAAGTCGTCGTCCGAATCGTCGATCCGGCGGATCTCGACGCCTGGTTCGCGCACGATGTCCCGGGTGCGGATGGGGCCGACTTCGAAGTACTTGCCCTGGTCGACGAAGCCCATCGCCGCGTACAGGTTGCGCGCGGCCGTCCGGTCGTACGCGACCTCGAGCTCGACCTGGTGCCCGCCGCGCAGGCGCCATTCGGCGATCGCCGCGCCGAGCAGCATGCGGCCGATTCCCCGGCCGCGGAAGCGCTCCCGAACGTACAGGTCGCTCACCCAGCCCTCGAAGGTGGCGTGGTTCAGGCGACGCCGGAACCGATGGACGATGAGCCCGGCCGGCGTGCCCTCAGCGAGCGCGAGGAACGGCGTCGCATCGACGTCGCCGACGAGCGCGTCGTAGGCCGGACGATGCGCTTCCGAGTCGGCCTCGGCGTCGAGGCCGTACAGCTCGCGCGCGAGCGCCAGCGCATCGGTGAAGTCGCCACGACCGAGTGGTTGGAGGTCGACCCCCTCCGGACGAGGCACGGCGAGGCCGCCCACCGGCCGGTCGGGGTTGCCGAGCGTCACGCGATCAGCGGCCCGTGAAGTCCGGCTCGCGCTTCTCGATGAAGGCGGCCATCCCCTCCTTCTGATCCTCCGAGGCGAACAGGAGGTAGAAGAGGCGGCGCTCGTGCGCGAGCGCATCGGTCAGGCTCATCTCGTACGCGGCGTTCACCGCCTCCTTTGCCATGCGAAGGGCCAGCGGCGACTTCGTGGCGATCTTCGCGGCGAGCGCCAGCGCATCCTCGACGGTCAGCTCGTCCTGGGTGACGATCGCGACGAGCCCGGCGGCATGCGCCTCTCGCGCCGTGATCGGCTCGCCGGTCAGGATCATGGCCATCGCCTTCGACTTGCCGATCGCCCGCGTCAGCCGCTGCGTGCCGCCGGCACCGGGGATGACGCCGATGTTGATCTCCGGCTGCCCGAACTTCGCCCCCTCGCCCGCGACGATCAGGTCGAGCGTCATCGCCAGCTCGCACCCGCCTCCCAGGGCCCAGCCGTTCACGGCGGCGATCACCGGCTTCGTCACCTTCCGGATCCGATCCCACTGGCCGATCCGGTTCGTCAGCACCATCTCGACCGGCGTGGCGTTCGCCATCTCGCCGATGTCGGCGCCCGCCGCGAACGCCCGCTCGTCGCCGGTCACGACGATCGCGCGCACCTCGTCGTCGCGATCGAGGCCCTCGAGCGCCTCGCACAGGGCATCCATGACGGCGCCGTTCAGGGCGTTCAGCTGCTTGGGGCGGTTGAAGCGGACGAGCGCGGTCAGCTTCTCAGGCTGTCGCCCGACGATGACGAGCCGCTCGTCGTTCACGGCACGCTCCATGGATCGGGGAGCTCCGCGGCGCACTCGCCGCAGAACCGATGCGTCGCCGGCAGCCCGGCGGCTCCACACGACGGACACGTGCGGCCCTCCCCGGCCTCGAGCCGGCGCAGGTCGGCGAAGCGCGGGCCGCGCTTCTCGTGGAACGCCGCGACCGCCTCGCGGGTCTCGTCGGCGGTCGAGTGCACCGCCAGCCAGTCGCGCGCGTGCTCGACGGTCTGCGACCACACGAGGTCGCGCCACCAGTTCAGCTGGGTCTTCGTGTAGCGAAGCGCCTCCGGCAGCTTGCGCGCCAGCTTCTCGGCGAGCTCGGCGACCACCGCGTCCAGCTCGGCGCGCGGGGCGACCCGCGAGACGAGGCCCCACTCGAGGGCCTGCGCCGGCGAGACCGGCTCGCACAGCATGATGATCTCGCGCGCGCGCCGGTCCCCGACGATGAGCGGCAGCCACTGCGTCGCGCCCCCTGCCGGCACGGACCCGTGCTCCGGCCCGACGTGGCGGATGTAGCCATCGTCGACAATCACCGCCAGGTCGCAGGCCATCTGGAGCTCGTTACCGCCGCCGACGCACGCGCCGTTGATCCGCGCGATCGTCGGCTTGCCGATGTGGCGCAGCCGGTCGTGCATCTCGATGAAGGCGCCCATCCAGCGCCAGTACTCGCCCGACGTGTGGCCCATGAGCGACTGCTCGTCGAGGTCGGCGCCCGTGCAGAAGGCCCGGTCGCCCGCCCCGGTGACGACGACCACCGCCACCGACTCGTCCCACGACGCCTGCTCGAAGGCGGTCGAGAGCTCCTTCATCGTCGGCAGGTCGAGGGCGTTGAGCACCTCCGGACGATCGATCATCACGGTCGCCACGCCGGCCTCGGCGTCGCGCGCGTAGCGGATCCGACGGTAGCCGAGGGTCGATGGATCCGATGCGACCGGCGAGCCGGGCTCAGGCATCGGCCTCGTCGGGTGCGACGAACATCGTGACCCCCGCGCCCGCGAAGTTGCGAAGGTCACGGGCGCTTTCGGCACCGGCCTCCGAGGCGAGCGCCTCGTCGAGATCGGCCTCCGAGTCGAACGTCATCTCGGCCATCAGGTGGAACGGCGACGTGCGCCCCGCCACCCCGGCCGGCTTCAGCAGGCGCAGGTCGCGGAGGTTCGGGTAGCGCTCGACGATCGGCGTGTGGACGTCGCGGTAGTGGGCGTCGAAGGCGTCTGGGTCGTCGGGTGGGTGGTAGAGGGCGATCAGCCTCGGCATCGGCAGCGACTCAACGCTTGAAGTAGTCGGCGTTGATCTGGATGTAGTGCTGCTGATCGTCCGGCACGGCGTCCTCCGCGAAGATCGCGGTCACCGGGCACTCGGGCTCGCATGCGCCACAGTCGATGCACTCGTCGGGATCGATGTAGTACATCGGGTCGTCGTCGGTGGCGTGGATGCAGTCGACCGGGCAGACGTCGACGCACGAGGCGTCCTTGACGCCGATACATGGCTCGACGATGACGTAGGTCATGGCCGTCGAGTCTACACCGACGCCGCCGTCGGATCGGCCCTACGCCATTCGTCGGAGGTGCGACACGACGCCAGCCCGAAGCCTTGCGGGCGGAGCCGACGATCCGTATCGGGACTGCGTCGAGGCGCCGTCGACGATCGACGCGCCGAGCTTCGCGGACCCGTCTCGCCAGTTCGTCGAACCGTCGAGCGAGGCTCGACGGCCGAATCCGTGCGTGCGGCTACGATGGGCGCGTGACGCCCTTTTCGCACCTCGACCATCGACCGCTCATCGTCGCCGCCGCAACCCCGCTGACCGATGGCGGGCGGGCGGTCGACGAGGGTGCGATCGGCCCGTACGCCGCGTTCCTCGAGTCGCGCGGTGCGGATGGCGCATTCGTGTGCGGGACGACCGGCGAGGGAGTCCTGCTGTCGCTCGACGAGCGACGCCGGGTCGCGCGCGCGTTCCGCGCCGCACTCCGCGGCAGTTTGATCGTCCACGCCGGCGCGCAGACGACTGCCGACACCGTCGAGCTCGCGGCCGACGCGTCCGCGCTCGGCGCCGACGCGGTGGCGGTCATCCCGCCGCCGTACTTCCCGCTCGACGACGACGCGCTGACCGCGCACTTCGTCGCCGCCGCCCGAGCCTGCGCCCCGCTGCCGTTCTACTGCTACGCCTTCGCGGCGCGATCGGGCTATCCGCTTCCCGTGGACGTCATCCGCCGGATCGCGGCAGCGGTCGACAACCTGGCCGGGCTGAAGGTGAGCGAGTCGCCGTTCGCCACGGTCGAGCCGTACCTCGAGCTCGGGCTGCCGGTCCTCATCGGCAACGAGCCGCTCATCCCGGCGGGCGTGGCGCGCGGCGCGATCGGGACGGTATCGGGCATGGCGGCGGCGTTCCCGGACGTCGTGCGCACGGCGGTCGACGCCGCCGACGAGGCTGCCGGCTCGCGACTCGCGGAGCTGCGGGCCGCGATGGAGGCGAGCGGGCAGTTCATCGCCGCGGCCAAGCACGTGCTCGGCACGCGCGGCGTCCCGGTCGGACCGGCCATGCGCGCACCGCTCCGCGAGCTGACGGCCGAGGAGGCGGCGAGCCTCGATCGCGCGATCGAGCTGGAGCTGGCACCCCCGATCGCCTGAGGCCGCCACGAGCATCCGGGGCGCGCACCGCCAGCGTAGGCTGTGCGACACCGATCGACCCGATCCGAGACGAGGGACGAGGCATGACCGCTGAGGCAGCGACGGCGAACGAGCTGGAGGCCGGCGCCTGGAACCCGCGCCTCGCGATCCTCCTGGCGGCGGCGATGTTCGTCCTCGTGGTCGACACCTCCCTCATGAACGTGTCGATCTCCGCCGTCGTCCAGGACCTTGGCACGACCGTCAGCGGCGTCCAGTCGGCGATCGCCCTCGAGGCGCTCGTGTCGGCCGCATTCATCCTCATCAGCAGCAAGATCGGCGACCTCATCGGGCGCAAGCGCGCCTACGTCCTCGGGCTGCTGGGCTATGCGATCGGCGCGATCGCGATGACGCTGGCCCAGGACCTCATCGCGATCATCATCTTCTGGGCGATCATCGGCGGCCTCGGCGCCTCGCTCCTGCTGCCGGCGATGCAGTCGCTCATCCACGGCAACTTCGAGGGGGCCGCTCAGAAGCGCGTCTACGCGCTCGTCGGCGCGTCGGCAGCGATCGCCGCGGCCGTCGGCCCGCTCCTCGGTGGTCTCGTCACGACCGTGTGGTCGTGGCGTGTCGGGTTCGCGATCGAGGCGGTCATCATCGCTGTCGTCCTGCTCGGCCTCGGCCTCGTGCGCGACGTGGCGTACACGGGCGACCGACGGGTCGACATCGTCGGAGCCATCTTCAGCGTCCTGGGCATGGGCGGGCTCGTCCTTGGCATCCTCGCCTGGCAGGAGGGAGCCGAGGCGGTCGGCATCCTGCTCCTGGTCGGCGCCGTGGGGCTGGGTTCGCTGGCGTGGTGGCTCGTGCGTCAGAAGCGGAAGGGCAACGTTCCGTTGCTCGACCCGGACCTCCTGCGGTCACCGAACTTCCGGCTCGGGATCTCCGGGCAGATGCTCCAGCAGATCGCGCTCGGCGGCCTGATGATCGTGCTGCCGATCTTTCTCCAGATGGTCCTCGAGTACAACGCGCTCCAGGCGGGCGTGTCGATCGCGCCGCTCTCGCTGTCGATGTTCTTCATCGCGCTCCTCGCGGGACGCCGCGCCGGCAAGCGCAGGCCGAGCGCCGTGATCCGCATGGGCTACGTCCTGCTGGCGGTCGGAGTGGCGGTCCTCATCCCCTTCGTCCCGAGGGTCGACTCCGGCTGGTGGCTCGTGATCCCGCTCGTCATCGCCGGCTGTGGGCTCGGCCTGCTCGTATCGCAGCTGAACAACTACACGCTCGCCCCGATCTCCGAGGAGCGGATCAGCGAGGCGGCCGGCGTGAACTCCGCGGCCGGGTCGTTCGGGCTCTCGTTCGGCCTCGCCCTGGCCGGTGGGGTCATGCTCGCGACGCTCGCGTTCGCGTTCACCTCGATGACCGAGGCGAGCACCGTCCTGCCCGCGGACGACAAGGAGCAGATCGCAACGGTCCTCGAGGACGACGCGCAGCTGATGAGCAATACCGCGCTGAACCAGCTCCTCGCGGACGAGCCTCCCGAGGTGGCCAACGAGGTCGTGCGCATCAACACCGAGGCACGCCCACTGGCGCTTCAGGTCGCGCTGCTCATCCCGCTCCTGGCCGCCCTCGCGGGACTCGCCGTCTCGTTCGGCATGAGCCGGCAGCCGGACGTCCAGCCGTCCTCGTCGGCAGAGGAGTTCGCCTTCGGCTAGGCGGGGGCGAGGTCCGCGGCGGCCTGCGCGGCGCGGAGGGCCGCGTATCCGGGCTTGATCTGCTCGTTGATGATCCGAAGCCGAGCGTCGAACGGCGAGAACGCCGACTTCATCGCGTTGAGCGTCAGCCACTCCATCTCGTCCAGGCCGATCCCGAACGCGCGCGCCAGCGTGGAGAACTCGGAGCTCAGGGTGATCCCGCTCATCAGGCGGTTGTCGGTGTTGACCGTCACCCGGAAGCGGAGGCGGCGCAGCAGGTCGATCGGGTGCTCCTCGATCGACGTGGCGGCACCGGTGTGGACGTTCGAGGTCGGGCACATCTCGAGCGGTACGCGTCGGTCGCGGACGTACGAGGCAAGGCGCCCGAGTGCGACCCGGCCATCGGGCCGGATCGTGATGTCGTCGACGATCCGCACGCCGTGCCCGAGTCGCTCGGCGCCGCACCACTGGAGCGCCTCCCAGATCGATGGCAGGCCGAAGCCCTCTCCCGCGTGGATCGTGAAGTGGAAGTTCTCGTGGGCGATGAGGTTGAACGCGTCGAGGTGGCGCGTGGGTGGGTACCCGGCCTCGGGCCCGGCGATGTCGAAGCCGACGACGCCCTCGTCGCGGTGGCGGATCGCGACCTCGGCGATCTCGACCGATCGCGCGGCCTGTCGCATGGCGGTGACGATCAACCCGACCGTGACCGGCCGATCCGCCGACCCTCGACGGAAGCCGTCGAGCATGGCGGTGACCGCCTCGTCGAGCGTGAGCCCGCCATCGGTCAGCAGCTCCGGGGCCATCCGGACCTCGGCGTACACCACGCCGTCGGCCGCCAGGTCCTCGACGCACTCGGCGCTCACCCGTTCGAGAGCGTCGCGCGACTGCATGACCGCCACCGTGTGGCGGAAGCCCTCGAGGTAGAGCTCGAGCGACTTGCGGTCCGCGCCGAGCGTGAACCAGCGCGCGAGCTCGTCCGGGTCGGTCGTGGGCAGCTCCCGATAGCCGATGTCGGCGGCGAGGTCCAGCACCGTCTGCGGTCGCACGCCGCCGTCGAGATGATCGTGAAGCAGGACCTTCGGCGCCCGTCCGATCAGGTCGAGATCCATGGCTCGATCTTACGGCCAGACGTAGCGAACGTCCGGCTCGTGCTCCTCGTTGCCGGAGCCATCGGTGAGCTCGACGGCGCGGAAGCCGTGGCGCTCGTAGAACCGGCGCGCCCCGGTGTTGACCTGGAATGTCCAGAGCTCGAGCCCGTCCGGCCGGCGCGCCTGCGCCAGGCCCACGAGCCGCGAGCCGATGCCGCGTCCAGTCCAGTCCGGCAGGAGATAGAGCTGCTCGAGGGACCGATCGCCGAGCGCGATGAAGCCGATCGGCGCCCCAGCGTGCGTCGCGATCCATGCCTCCGTCTCAGGCAGCAGGGTGTCCGCGACCCAGCCACGGACCTCGGCGTCGGTGTGCGCAGGGAGAAACCGGTAGGTCGACCGAAATGCCGTCAGCCAGATCTCTGCGACGGCGGCCGCATCGCTGCGGCGTGCACGCCGGATCCTTGGCTCCGAGGTGTCGGTCAGCCCGCCCGCCCCATTTCGCTCAGTCCTGGAGCGGCGTGCCGGCCGCAACGCCGTGGCCGGCGCTGGCCGCGCGCTCGCGCTCGGCACCGGCCGTGGCGGCGGTGTTCATCTGGAACCGGCTCGGCGGCGCGGCCGCGGCCAGCCGAGCGATCTCCGCATCGGTCAGCTCGTAGCCGAACCGGATGGCAGCGACGTTCTCGTCGACGTAGCGACGCGGAAGCGATTCGCGGATCGCGTCCTCATCGAAGTCGATCCTCGCGAGGTTCAGGAGCCGGCCGAGCGCGATCATGTTGCCGAACAGCTCCTTGCCGAAGTGCTGGCTGCCGAGCGACGCGAACGGGATCTGCTCGGCACCGGGCACGTCGAGGCCCAGGTCGGACACGACCTTCCGTCCGCTGATCCGCAGGTGCCCCTTGTCCGCGAGCTTGAGCATGATGTCGGCCTCCTCGACGACCGGGTTCGCGATCGGCTCGTCGTCGAAGATCAGGAACGCGTCGCTCATGCTGCCGCGCACGCTCGAGTCGTAGTCGAAGAGCACCGTCACCTGCTTGCCCATCCGCGCCAGCAGGTTGCCCATCACGCCGGCGATCACGCGCACGCCCTGGCCGCCGACGCCGTCGAGCGCGATCTTCGTGCTCATTCCGGCTCCACGCCCGCCTCGCGCATCGCGTCCTCGAGGCTGATCTCGCGCTTCGCGACCCGCAGCTTCAGGTCCGATGGCAGCCGCTGCATCATCGCCAGCTTGCGCTGGGCCTCCGCCTTCTTCGCCTCCGCCGGATCCGCCGGACTGGTCGCGGGGGGACTGACCGATGCGGGCGCGGCATCCTCCGCCGTGCGCGGCGCAACGGGCTGGGTGTCGCCGCCCGGCTGGCCACCGACGAGGTCGCGGCCCTCGGCGGCCGCCTCCGCCTTCTGCGCCGCGAGCTCCGGCTTCGCCTCGGACTGCGGATCGGCGCCGGTCGCGGACCGTTCGACGACTCCGGGTGGCTCGGGCGCGTCAGCCGGCGCCGAGGCGCCGGTCCGCAGTGACTCCGGAATCTCCAGGCCGGCGTCCGCGAGCGCCTGCGCGAGGGTCAGCTCCTTCTTCGCGACCCTGAGCTTCACCTCGGGTGACAGCTTCGCCATCAGGGCCGCCTTCTCCTGGGCTTCCGCGCGCTTGCGCGCTCGCTCGTCCTCGGTCGTCGGCGCGGCCGGACGCTCGACGACCGCGGTCGCCGCCTCCGCGGCGGTCGCGCCACCCTCGCCGGGCGACTCGGTGGCGGACACCATCGGTCCGGGCGGCTGCTCGGGAAGGGCCTCGGGGTGGCTGCCGTTCCCGTTCCGCTCCGCATGCGCCACCGGGTAGACCGTCCCGATCTCGAAGGCGTTCAGCTCGGTCGCATCCTTCGGCGCCCGCCTGTAGGTCTTGCGGTAGAACGTGAGCATCTCGTTCGCGCTCGCGAAGCCGATGCGCCGGCCGTTGTTCTCGATGCACTGGCTGGTGATGTCGACGAAGCTGAAGCCCGGCCACTCCACGGCTTCCTTGATGACGTTGCGCATGTGGAGCTGGTGGTACACGGTCGTCTTCGCGTACAGCGCGTCCGGACTCGAGCGGACGAGGCCCTGGAGGTTGATCGGCGTGCTCGGGTTGCCGCCGGGCGAGCTCAGCGTCTTCGTTCCGGTCGGCGTCGTCGGGCCGGTCTGGCCGCCCGTCAGCCCGTAGATCTCGTTGTTGTTGCAGAGCACCGTGAGCGGGGCGTTCCGGCGGATCGCGTGGATGAGGTGGTTGCCGCCGATCGAGGCGGTGTCGCCGTCGCCGGCGACGACGATGACGTTCATCTCCGGCCGCACCGTCTTGATCGCCTCTGCCACCGGCAGGGTCCTGCCGTGGAGGGTGTAGACCGCCTCGTGCTTCAGGTAGCCGCCCATGCGACCGGTGCAGCCGATACCGGTGACGATGACCGTGTTGCGCTCGTCGAGCCGCATCTCGTCGAGGACCATCGCCAGCATCATCATGATCGTGCCGATGCCACAGCCCGGGCACCAGATCGTCGGGAACAGCTCGAGCTTCAGGCGGTCCTTGTAGGTGAGCTCGGCCATCGGCGCCTCGGGCATCAGCCGACTCCCAGGCTGGCGCGCGGAGCGCGGTCGGTCGGCTCCGGCGGGATCGGCGGCTCGGACGGTCCGCCGGCCAGGACGCGGTCGATCCCCTCGCGGACGGCCTCGAGCGAGATCCGGCCGCCGAGCAGCGGGACCCGCTTCACGGGCCGATGGATGGCGAGCTCGACGAGGTCCGCGTACTGGCCGTCGTTCGCCTCGACGACCACCACCTCGCGGTAGCGGTCCGCGATCGACGCGAGCTCGTCGGAGAGCATCGGGAAGATCCGGATCGGGCGAAACAGCGCGAACTCGTCGCGCAGGGGCGCCGCGACCCGGGAGACGATGCCGTAGCAGACGATCAGCACGTCCGCATCGGTCGCCCAGCCGTGCTCGAACTGCGCGTAGCGCGCCGCGACCTCGAGGTGGCGATGCTTGGCCTCGTAGAACTGGCGCAGGTACTCGTCCGCGTCGGCGGTCGCGGGCTCGCCGGCGTTCGGGCCGTGCTCGTACATCAGCACGCCGGCGAAGAAGCGCGGCGCGTCGGTGAACTTGCCGAGGGGCGGCATCGCGCGCTCGACCGCGTGCACCGATCCGGCCGCCTCGTCGAGGTCGACGACCTCGTTCAGGTGCGCGACGAACGTGTCGGACAGGACGACGACTGGCGAGCGGGACTCCTCGGCCGCGTTGAACGCGTCGACCGTCACGCGGAACGCCTCCTCCACCGCGTTGGGGTAGAAGGCGAGCGGGGTGTAGTCGCCGGTGCTCCCCCACTTGACCTGCATGATGTCGCCCTGTCCGGGCATCGTCGGCATCCCGGTCGCCGGACCGACGCGCATGACGTTCACGAAGACGGAAGGCACGCCGACCTTCTGCGCGTAGCCGATCGCCTCCTGCATCAGGCTGAAGCCCGGCCCGCTGGTGGCGGTGAAGGCCTTCGCCCCGGCGAGCGACGCGCCGATGACCGCGTTGGCCGACGCGATCTCGTCCTCGGCCTGGAGGAAGCGGAACTCCGGGTGCTCGGCGGCATGGCCGGACGCGATGTTCAGGATCTCGGTCGAGGGGCTGATCGGGTATCCCGCGTAGTAGCTCGCGCCCGCCGCCAGCGCGCCGCGGAAGACGGCCTCGTTGCCCTGCGTGAGCTTGCGGGTCATGGGACTGCGGATGATACC
The DNA here is from genome assembly GCA_965652075.1 of uncultured bacterium. GTDB lineage: Bacteria > Chloroflexota > Limnocylindria > QHBO01 > QHBO01 > JACDBZ01. The sequence goes on along the minus strand of CBFGTN010000009.1, from coordinate 21,706 downwards.
CGGGCGGCTCAGCGCTGCATGTACTGGGGCAGGCTCGGCATCTCGCCCCGCCACGGCGCGATCTCCTCGGTCGCCCACGCACCGAAGCGGTTCACGAAGTGGCCGCCTCGACGCCGGATGAGCTCGATGCCGGCGCGCCGTCGCTCGGCGTCGTCCACGCGCAGGCCAAGGACGGCGCGGCCGCCCTCCAGCGCGAGCTCGTACACCCGCAGGTCGGGCAGCTGGTCCATGGTCATGAACTGCATCGCCCGTCGCATGCGCGCCGCGATGCCGGACGAGGCGCCAAGCCGGCTCATCCGCTCGGTCGCTCCCGGACCGTCGAGGACGATCAGCTCGTCGGCGCGGGTGCCGGTTTCCTCCAGCGTGGCGCGAGCGGCCTCGGCCGCGCTGGCCTCGTCGAACACCGCGAGCGTCCAGCCCGTCGGATAGCCGATCAGGCGCTCGCTCATCGCTCCTTGGCGGCGTGCTCGGCGACCGCCGACGGGATCATCTCGATGGCCAGGTCCGGGCAGTAGCGCTCACAGAGGCCGCAGAGGATGCAGTTGTCCTCCTCGATGATCGCGTCGTTGCGCAGGACGAGGGTGTCCTTCGGGCAGATCTCGACGCAGATGTCGCAGCGCTTGCAGAACACCGGGTTCCAGCTGATGTTCGTGTAGTCGACCCAGCGAATCCCATCCCGGTGATCGTCGCTGATCCCGGTGCCGAAGCCGATGGCGGATTGGCCCGCCGCAGCGGGCTGCTCGGCTGTCATGGGCCGCCGATGATAGACCGATGGGCCGCGGCAGGAGTGCCGCGGCCCATCGCGCGCTCGGGTCCCCCGCGAACCGCTAGTCCGACAGCTGGGCGCGGATCGCGCCCGGGTTGAAGTTCGGGAAGCTGTGGACGTTCAGGTAGTAGGCCGACGGGTTCGCGGCGATCGCGTCCGCGTCGGTATCGGTCACGCACATCTGGAGGCTGTCATTCCCGTCCAGGTTGTCGGCCCCTCCAGGCGTCAGCATCAGGAACGGCACGAGGATGGGCGCGGCCTGCTGCGTCGTGGCCGTGCCATGGATGTGGGCACCCCACACCTGCCCGTCGATGTCGGTCCAGTCGATCCGGACGCAGATCCGGTCGAGCGCGGGAACGATCTGGACCTTGGCGGTCCCGACCGCGTTCGGGTCGCCACAGACGGTCGGTGGCGCGCACGCGGGGCTTGCCCACACCTCCTGGGCGCCGGTCAGTGTGAGCTTGGCAGTGAAGGCGCGCTGGGACGCTGCGCCCGCGACGGTGACGGACACGAGGAGCAGGAGCGTGGCTGAGAGCACCGCGAGTGCGACGGTGGATCGACGGATGGACATGCGGATCCTCCTTGGTTGACTCGGGCGCCGGTAGATACGCCGCCGGTTACGTCGGGCTACCATCGGCGCCGATGCCGTCCCGCCGCTGCACGTCGCTGGTCATCCTCGGCGTGGCCATCCTCCTGAGCGCCTGCCTGACCGACCAGCCCGTCCCGTCTCAGTCAGTCGCCGAGCCGACGGCAAGCCCGACGCCGTCCCCGACGCCGACGCCGTCCCCAACACCGGTGCCGGAGGTCGACGTGCCGATCGCGGTCGTCACCGGCTACACGAATCCAAAGGCGGCGATCACGAGTCGCGAGGTGCGAGCGGCCATGCGGGCCGACACCTTCATCCAGCAGTGCGAGTTCACGACCGCCATCAACCCCGTCCCGCGATGCCTGATGGCCGACGAGGTCGTCGAGCACCTGATCAAGCATCCGACCGACCTGGCGTTCCTTCCAGCCGGCCTCGTCGTGCCCACGGTGAAGGTGCTGCCGGTCGACGGTGCCGATGTCTTCGGAAACGCGGAGGCGCGTGCGGCCGACTATCCGTACACCGTCGCCGTGCCGCTCACCGGCGCGTTCAGGGATTGGGCCTTCGACGTCGACGACGTGCGCACGCTCATGAGCCTTGGCGACTCGTGCCCCGACCGCGGGGTGGCGTATGCCGCCCTCACCCTGGGCAAGGGCTGGGACTGGGTCTTCGGGGGCGGGACCGCCGAGTACACGGCCGTCTACCCGAACCCGGTCCCTCCGGGCTTCGTCGGCAACGGCTTCAACATCGTCGACGCCGTGCCGACCGGCAACGAGGGGGCGGTCGCCGAGCTCGTGAGTGGCGCCGACATCACCGTCGACGACTTCGAGTGCCCCGTCGTCGACGACTTCACGGTGAACGATGGCGTCGTCTTCAGCATCGATCCGGCCGTCCTGCCCCGGCTGCGCGATGCGTACGGCGTCGACGTCGCCACGCTCGCCGCGAACCACCTCTTCGATCGGGGCACACCCGGGTTCCTCGAGACGCTTCGGCAGTTCGATGACGCCGGCATCCCGACGACCGGGGCCGGCGCCGACCTGGACGGCGCGCTCGAGCCCGCGTTCGTCGACGTCTCCGGGCTGACGTTCGCGTTCGTCGCCTTCAACGAGGTCCCCGGGTCGCTCGAGGCGGGCCCCGCCCAGCCCGGCGTCCTCTGGCTGCGCGACGAGAACGTGACGGAAGCCGTGTCACGCGCACGCGACGGCGGCGCCGACCTCGTCTTCTGCGTCCCGCAGTGGTGGGGCGGCGCCGAGTACCACGCCCAGTTCCTCGGCGACATGCGCCGCCAGCAGCAGGTCTTCTTCGAAGCGGGCTGCGACCACGTCATCGGTCACGGGACGCACTGGTCCGGGCCGATCGAGATCACGGCCGACGAGGACGGCGACCACCACGTGACGATGGTCAGTCACGGCAACTTCCTGTTCGGCCAGGAGTGGAGCCAGCAGACACAGGAGGGAGTGACGCTCGAGCTCGCGTTCCGCGGCACCGAGCTCGCGCAGGCCCGGATGCACCCCTACATCATGCTCGAGCAGGCCCAGACCAACCTGACGAACCCCGAGACGGACGGCCTGTACGTCCTCAATCGCATCTACGAGGCGTCGGGCCTCGGAACCGGGCCCTGACACCGGCATCTTGACCGGCATTTCCACCGGCAGTATCGTCGCGCCGTGACCGTTCGCGCCGCTCCGCCGCCCCGCCTCGTGCGCCTCTTCCCCGCCCGCTTCATCGCCCGCGCGACCGGCGCCAACGTGCGGACGGCCGAGCGCTGGCGCAGCGGACAGGCGCCCCAGTCCCGCTATCGCGACCGCATCGGCGAGCTGCAGGCGATCCTGGACCTCCTTGGCCGCGGCATGAGCGATCCCGCCAAGCGCGCCTGGCTCGAGGCGCCGAACCCGCACCTGCGGTTCGCGCGGCCCGTCGAGCGGCTGGCGGACGGGGACTTCGACGCGGTGCGCGCGGCGGCCGAGTCGTACGTCGTCGGGGACTACGTCTGAACCCGATCAGCCGATTCAGCGGGCGAGCCCACCGCCAGACCGGCCTCGACACGCCGGCCACTCCACCCGACCGTCCGGCGCCGACCGGTGGTCGGTACCACCGCCCCGGCGAGCCGTGGCCGCTCTACGCGTCGCTTGAGCCGGCGACGGCGTGGGCCGAGTGGCGGGCGGCCACGGGCGGGACGATCGATCCCGCCGACGAGCGGCGGCGCCTGTGGCGCATCGACGTCCGGGACCTTGCCGTCGTCGACCTTCGCCGCCAGGGCCTGGCGGACGAGCTCGGGGTTGCCGATCGCCGGCTCACCGGCCCGCGGTCGCGGGCGACCGCGCTCGCGGAGCGGGCTCGGACGCTCGGCGCGGACGGGCTGATCGTTCCGTCGGCGGCGCGGGACGGCGCGTGGAACCTGGTCGTCTTCCCGTCGGGCTTCGACCGGCTGCGCGTCGCAGGCTCGCGGGCGATGCACCCGCGGCCGCCGGTGTGAGCCCTCGTCAGGGAACGAGCCGGCGCAGCATCTCGTCGCGGTAGTCGCCGAAGAAGCGACCGATGATCGGCAGCTCGAACTGTCGCATGATCGCCTCGCGCGGCTCGCGCTCCAGGAGGAACTCGAACGAGACGCGCACGAGCTCGTCGGGCGTCGCGCCGGGCGCCAGGTCCTCGAGCACCTCGCGGTTGACGGTGACCTCGTGGGTCGTCGCCCCGGCATCGTCACCGAGCGTGACCGTGCAGTGCCAGCCCGCATCGGCGGGACGGCAGGCGACGATCGGATCCGTCATGACTCGGGATCGGGGCGCACGATCGGTGCCATCGCTCGCGGTCGTTCCGGAGCCGTCTTCTCCGACTCGGCGGCCGGGCCTGTCTCCTCGGCCGCCCGGGGCCGCCCGGAGATCATCGCCACGACCGCACCCAGGATCAACGCGGCCGCCAGGAGCGTCCGCGGCGTGATGTCCTCCCCGAGGAGGATCGCCCCCAGGGCCACGGCCACGATCGGGTTCACGTAGGCGTACGTCCCGACCGTCGAGACGGGCACGTTGGCGAGGAGCCAGGTGTACGCCGTGAACGCCACGATCGACCCGAAGACGACGAGATACACGAAGGCCACGACCGAGCGCATCGAGAACGCGGCGACGTCGGTCTGGCCGATCTCGCCGAGGAGGATCCCCCCGAGCAGCAGCGCGATCCCACCGAGGAGCATCTGCATGCCGGTCACGAGCAGCGCCGAGCGCGGCAACGGCGCGTAGCGGGAGTACAGCGACCCGATCGCCCAGGCGATCGCGCCACCGAGCACGAGGATGATGCCGATCGGTTCCAGCTCGCCGAACCCCGCGACCGGGACGAGCAGCACCGCCACGCCCGCGATCCCGGCCAGCAGGCCACCAATGACGAGCCCGCTCGGCCGCTGCCGGGTCACCGCCGCGTCGAACACCGCGAGCCAGATCGGGACGGTCGCGACGAGGACCGCGGCGACGCCGGTGGGGATGAAGAGCTCGCCCAGCACGACGCCGCCGTTGCCGCCGAGCAGGAGCAGGGTGCCCACGATCGCCGCGGTCCGCCACTGGGCACGACTCGGGCGCTCGAGCTGGCCGCCCCGGATCCGCGCATGGGCGACGAGCACGCCGAGGATGATCAGCCCCGCGGACCCGTAGCGCGCTCCGGCGGCCAGGAGCGGCGGCATCGTCTCGATCATCACCGCGATGCCCAGGTAGGTCGATCCCCACAGGAGGTAGACGGTGAGGAGCGCGGCGACGACGGCGACCGTCGAGGGCGGCCGCCGGGCGGGGGTGGTCACCCCGGCATTGTGACGTCAGTCGCGCCCGTCGTCCTGATCGGGGAATTCGGGAGGCTGCGCATCCGGCGGATCGTTCGCGACGCCTGCCTGCTCGCTCTCCGCGGCAAGCGTCGTGAACCACGGCTTCGACTCGTCCGCGACCCGATCGCCGTGCGTCGCGCCCGGGAGGAGCTGCTCGTCGACGGGCTCCTGCGCGTCAGGTGGCATCGGCTCGGGGGGCGAGGTCACGCCGAGGGCGGCGTCATCGGCCCCCTCGATCGCTTCGAGCCGGTCGCCAGCCGATCGTCGATCGTTCATGCGGTCGGAGGCGTGCACAATCGGTACCGATGTCGATCGACCGCTCCACCGTCGACGAACGCCTGTCGGCCGTCCTGCGCGACGAGCGCGGCCGTCTGACCGGCGCGCTCGTGCGCATCCTCGGCGACTGGGACCTGGCCGAAGAGCTCGTCCAGGACGCGGCGGTCAGCGCGCTCGAGCACTGGGCGGTCGACGGCATCCCGCGCAACCCTGGGGCATGGCTGATGACCGCCGCGCGGCGCAAGGCGGTCGACCGGCTGCGTCGCCAGGCCCGCTACCGCGAGCGGATGGACCTCCTGACCCGGGAGGCGACCGCCGTCGACGCCCGCGTCGCAACCGGTGGGCCGATGGAGGCGGACGACCGTCTGCCGCTGCTGTTCACGTGCTGCCACCCGGCGCTCAGTCGCGAGGCGCAGGTGGCGCTGACGCTGCGGACGATCGGGGGGCTGGAGACGCCGGCCGTGGCGAGCGCGTTCCTGGTGCCGGAGGCGACGATCGCCCAGCGCCTCGTCCGCGCCAAGCGCAAGATCCGAGACGCGGGGATCCCGTATCGCGTCCCGGATGCCGCCGAGCTGCCGGCGCGCCTGGGCGAGGTCCTCAGCGTCCTGTACCTGATCTTCAACGAGGGCTACCTCGCCTCCTCTGGCGAGGCGGTCGAGCGGCGCGAGCTCGCGCGCGACGCGGAGTGGCTGACCTCCCTCGTCGCTCGGCTCATGCCGGACGAGCCGGAGGTCCTCGGGCTCCTTGCGCTCATGCGCGTCCACCTCGCGCGCGCCGACGCGAGGTTCGCCCCCGATGGCTCGATCGTGCTGCTCCGCGACCAGGACCGCTCACGCTGGGACCGCGCGGCGATCGTCGACGCCGAGCGCCTGCTGCGTCGGGCCGAGGCGATGGGCCGGCCCGGCAGCTACCAGCTCCAGGCGGCGATCCTCATCACCCACGCCGGCTCGCCGAGCTGGGACGCGACGCCGTGGGACGAGATCGTGCCGTTGTACGACGCGCTGTACCTGCTGGAGCCGACGCCGGTCGTGGGGCTGAACCGCGCGCTCGCGCTTTCCGAACGCGACGGCGCGGCCGCAGGGCTCGACGCCATGGACGCGCTCGGCGACCGGCTGGATAGGTATCACCTCTACCACGCCGCCCGTGGCGAGCTCCTTCGACGGCTGGACCGGACCGATGAGGCCAGGAGGGCGGACCTTCGCGCGCTCGAGCTGACCGGAAACCCGGCGGAGCGGCGGCTCCTCGAGGAGCGGCTCGGTCGCTAGGCCGGCAGGTGCCGCTCGGCCGGACCGACGTAGCGGACGTCGGGCCGGATCAGGACGTTCGCCTCCGCCTGCTCGAGGCAGTGGGCCGTCCAACCAGCGTGCCGCGCGAGGGCGAACGTGGCGGGGAACAGGTTCGGCGGCAGCCCGACGCCCTGCAGCACTGCGGCCGCGTAGTACTCGACGTTCGTCTTGATCGGGTAGTCCGGCTTGAACTCGGCGAGCACGCGCAGTGCGATCTCCTCCACGGCCACCGCCTTGTCGAGCCAGTCCGCGACGCCCGCCATCCCCTCCGCCACCGAGCGCAGCGCCGCGGCACGCGGGTCGTACGCGCGATACACGCGATGGCCGAAGCCCATGAGGCGCTCGCCGCGCGCGAGCGTGGCGCGAATCCACGTTTCGGCCTGGTCGACCGAACCCATCTCGTGGAGCTGATCGACGACCTCCGAGGGGGCACCCCCGTGCCATGGCCCTTTGAGTGCTCCGATCGCGCCCGCCACGGCCGACGCGATGTCGGAGTGCGTGCTGATGATCACGCGCGCCGCGAACGTCGACGCGTTGAAGCCGTGCTCGGCGCCGACGACGAAGTACGCGTCGAGGGCGCGGGCCGACGCGTCGTCCGGGCGCTCCCCGCGCAGCTGCTGCAGGAAGCCGGCGGCGAGCCCGAGCGATGGGTCAGGCGCCACCGGCTCGAGGCCCTCGCGAAGGCGCGCATAGGCCGCGAGTGCCGACGGCGCGACGGCGGTCACGGCGCGTGCCTGCTCGACGGTCGGCGGCCAGACCGTGCCGTGGACGGCGCCCCAGGCGGAGATCGCCGTGCGCAGCGCGTCCATTGCGCCGGTCGACGGTGGCAGGCGCCGCAGGACTTCCAGCACCTCGGGCGCCAGCGGAGCGCATCCGAGGTGCGCATCGGCCGTCCATTCGCCAGTCCACAGCAGCTCCGCGACCTGCGCGTACGTGCCGCGCTCCACGAGCTCGCCGATCGGGTAGCCGCGGTACTGCAGGCGGCCGGCCTCGCCATCGATCATCGCCAGCGAGGTCTCGCCCGCCAGGACGCCCTTCAGGCCGGGCGAATAGGCGCGAGTCGTCGTTTCCATCTCCGCGACCGAGTCTAGGACAGCCACGCGCGTAACGCGGTCAGCGCCACGCGCGTCTGGGCCACGGTCGCGACACTCGATCGTCCGATCCGCAAGGGAGTCATCACCGTCATGCGACACGTCCGCGGACTCATCGTCGTCTCGCTTCTCGGGCTCATCCTCGCCGCCTGCGCCGGATCGTCTCCATCACCGAGCGCTTCCGACGACGGTTCACCGCCCGCATCCCCGACGAGCCAGCCGAGCGAGACGCCGGCCGCGTCGGACGGGTCCGGCGAGCCCATCCCATCGGATGAGATTGGTCCGTTCACGTGCGACCTCCCGATCCACGTCGACCAGACGGTGGCGCGCGCCAACATCACCGACGTCCGAACCGGCACGCACGAGGGCTACGATCGGGTCGTCTTCGAGTTCGCCGGCGGCCTCCCCGAGGCGAGCCTGGAGCGCGCCGAGCCGCCGTTCACGCACGACGCATCCGGTGAGCCGATCGACGTCGCCGGCAACAGCTTCCTGCGCCTGATCATGCGCGGCGGCACGAAGCAGACCGACGAGGGGACGAGCAGCTACGACGGTCCGACGGACTTCGAGACCGGCTACCCGGCGCTCGTCCAGCTCACGGAGGGCGGGGACTTCGAGGGGCAGAGCACCTGGTACGTCGGCCTCACCGCCGAGTCATGCGTCCGGGTCCTGACGCTCACCGATGACGGGACCGCCCGGCTCGTCATCGACCTGGAGCACTGACCTCCGACGCACGCCCCGAACCGCCAGAGCGCACGGTGATCTGCCCTACGCGACCAGCGCACCGTCCTTGTAGACGGCGCTGATCCGCTCGTCGAGCGTCGCGACATCCAGCGGATCTCCGTCGACCACCACGAGGTCCGCTCGCTTCCCGGGCTCGATCGTGCCCAGCTCGGCGTCCAGGCCCATGAGCTCGGCGGCGGACCGGCTGGTGGCGACGAGCGCCTGCATCGGCGTCATCCCTCCCTCGACCATGAGCGAGAGCTCGCGGAGGTTTCGGCCGTGTGGCGTGACGCCGGAGTCGGTGCCCATCGCCACCTTCACCCCCGCCTCGACCGCCTTCGCGAACGATGCCCTGTGCGTCTCCACCACTTCGAGGGCCTTGGCGATCGACGCTTCCGGGATCGCGGCGCCCTCGTCGGCCGCATCGATCACGCCACGCGGCGCGACGAGCGTCGGCACGAGCCACGTCCCGCGGGCGAGCATCATCTCGATCGCCTCGTCGTCGAGATAGATGCCATGGTCGATCGAGCGGATCCCGGCACGGATCGCGTTCTTGATCCCGGGCGTCGCCTGCGCATGGGCCATGACGAAGATCCCGGCGGCGTTCGCCTCCTCGACGAGCACCTCGAGCTCCTGGAGCCGGAAATGTGCGTGCGTCGGCTTGTCGCGTGGCGAAAGGACGCCGCCGGAGGTCGCGACCTTGATGACGTCGGCGCCCATCCGGACCAGCTCGCGAACTTTCTGGCGCATCTCGTCGGGTCCGTTGACGATCGTCGCAGGTACGCCCGGGTGCTCGGCGAGGAGCGCACGGATCGAGCCGCCGAACGGCATCCAGCCGTCACCGTGGCCGCCGGTCTGGCTCAGCATGCTCAGGCTGATGTGCATCCGCGGGCCCGGGACGAGCCCGTTCGCGACGGCCTCCTTCACTCCCAGGTCGGCGCCGCCCGCGTCCCGGACCGTCGTGATGCCGACCCGGAGCGTCGCCTCGAGATTCTTCGCGGCCTGGAAGAACCGATAGCTGAACGGCGTCTGGATCAGGCGCATCGTGTCGATGCTGCTGACCACGACGTGGGTGTGGCAGTCGAAGAGGCCGGGGAGCACCGCCTTGCCGGCGAGGTCCACCGACTCGTCGCCATCGAGCCCGCGGCCGACCTCCACGATCGTGCCGTCCTCGACCACGATGTCCGCCTCCGCGGGATCTGAGCCCGTGCCGTCCAGCACGCGGGCGCCGGCAAAGATCGTTCTCGTCATGGCCCGAGGCTACAGCGCATCGGCCATCGGCGTAGCATCGGTGCTTCCACATCCAACTGGAGATCCTTCATGGCAGGTCCCCTTGCCCCGCCGTCTGGTGCGCTCGACACCTCCAAGACGTACGCCGCGCGCTTCAAGACGGAGAAGGGCGACATCGTCGTCGAGCTCTTCGCCGACCGCGCCCCGCGCACCGTCGAGAACTTCGTCAACCTCGCGCGCGCCGGGTTCTACGACGGCACGACGTTCCATCGCGTGATCGGCGGATTCATGGCCCAGGGCGGCGACCCGACGGGCACCGGCACCGGCGGCCCCGGCTACCAGTTCGCGGACGAGTTCCACCCGGCGCTCCGCCACGACTCGGCAGGGATCCTGTCGATGGCCAATGCCGGTCCCGGCACGAACGGCAGCCAGTTCTTCATCACCTACGGCCCGACGCCGCACCTCGACAACAAGCACAGCGTCTTCGGCAAGGTCACCGAGGGCATGGACGTCCTGGGCTCGCTCCGCGAGCGCGACCCGCAGCGCGACCGCGATCCGGGCGACCGGATCGAGACGATCGAGATCAGCGAGAGCTGAGCTCAGGCCGCCCGTGCGGTCTCGTACAGCAGGCCGAACGTCGTCGCCGGGTCCGGCGCGAAGTCCATCCGGGTGTTGCAGGCGCCGCACACGAGCTCGTCATCGGTCTCAGCGACCGTGAAGGCGACCTCGTCGCCGCACCAGGAGCAGTCGAGCAGAATGTTCATGCGCCGACTCTGAGCGTGGGCCGTGACAACTTGGGTGTCGCGATCCACTTGCGTCATTGCGCAAATAATGAGATGATGTGCGCGATGGAGATGGTTGTGGCGACCGATGCGTCGCGCGTCCGCGCGGCGAGCATCGCCAGAGCGCTGGCCGACCCGAAGCGCCTGTGCGTGGTCGAGCGGCTGGCGAGCGGCGAGCAGAGCGTGAGCGAGCTGTCGCGCGAGGTCGGCTGCCAGGTCCCCAACATGAGCCAGCACCTCGCGGTGCTGCGTTCGGCGGGCCTCGTCGCCAGCAGGCGCGAGGGCAGCACCGTCTTCTATCGGCTCGTGGACGAGCGCGTCCTCGATGCGTACCGACTGTTGCAAGAGGTGGCCGGCTGACGCCGGCACCGGAGAGAGGAAACCGAATGTCTTCCAACGTTCCCGAAGTCACCGACGCCACCTGGGAGAGCGACGTGATCCAGAGCTCGAAGCCGGTCGTCGTCGACTTCTGGGCCGAGTGGTGCGGGCCGTGCCGCATGGTCGCTCCCGAGATCGAGAAGCTCGCGGCCAAGTACGCCGGCGTCGTCGAGGTCCGCAAGCTCGACGTGGACGCCAACCCGCACACGGCGATGCACTACGGGATCATGAGCATCCCCACCGTCGCGCTCTTCGCGCCCGGCCAGCCGCCACGCGCCGCGGTCGGTTTCCGACCCGCGGAGGCGCTCGAGGAGGCGTTCGAGCTGTCGACCTTCGCGAACGGCAACGCCGCCACGACGGACGGCGCCGCCGCCGGGAGCTGACGACCGACCGAGGCGGCGCGTGACGCGATCCGGGTCGCGCCCGCATACTCGGTCCACATGAATCGATCACGGGGGACCGGCCTCGCCATTGGGTGGCGGGGCCGTCGCCGTTTCGCCGGCCGGATCGCCTGAGGCCGATGGGCTCGATCACGGCGGTCCTGTTCGGGACGTTCACGCTGCGCTTCAGCACCGGGCTGACCGGCGCGATGCTGGCGTTCTATCTCGCCACGCTCCCCGAGTTCGGCGGGCCGCAGGTGAGCGGGACGATCGCCGGAGTCATGACGGCGACCTATTTCGCCGCCGAGCTCCTGCTCTCCCCCGCCTTCGGCGTCCTGTCAGACCGTGTCGGGGCGCACCGGGTCATGCAGGTCGGCCCGATCCTCGGGGCGATCGCGGTGACGATCACCGCCGTCACCACCGACCTGTGGCTGCTGGGCGGGACGCGCTGGCTGGAGGGCATGGCGGCGGCCGCCAGCATCCCCTCGATTCTCGGCTACATCGCCGTCACGACCTCGGGCAACGACGCCCTCCGCGGGCGCACCGTCGCCCGCTTCGAGGCGGCGACCGTCGCCGGGCTCGGGGTGGGAGCGGTCGTGGCGGGCCCGCTCTTCGAGCGCTTCGGGACGGGCGCGTTCCTCATGAACGCCGCGGTCTACGGCGTGTCGTTCCTGATCTATCGGTATGGCGTCACGCCGGTCGCGGCCGACGCGAGAGCGCTCGACGCCGCCGAGGAACGCCCGATCAGCTCCGCCGAGATGCGACCGGCCGGATTCGACTTCGGGCACTACCGTCGCCTGCTGGCGACGCGCTCGATCTGGCTGCTGGCACCGACCTGGATCGCGCTGAACGCGATCGTGGGCGCATGGACGACCCAGGCCTTCTTCCAGCTCGTTCGCGAGAACCCCGATCCGACCTTCGACGACCAGCTGCTGATGGGCGGCTTCGAGCCGGCCCAGGTGAGCATCGGTCTGGGCGTCGCGCTCGTCGTCTTCCTCGCCGGGATCTTCGCGTCCGGCAACCTGCTGCGCCGCTTCCGGCGCACCACGATCATGGCGGTCGGGATCGTCGGTGGCCTCGTCATGGTCATCGCGATGTACGGGGTGAACCATTCGGCGGACCTGGGCACCCCGGCACGCGCCGGGCTCGTGCTCATCGGCCTCGCAGGACTGTTCGTCCTGGCCGGTGCGACTCCGGCCGCGCTCGGCATGCTGGCGGACATCAGCGAGTCGCACCCGGCTGACCGTGGGGCGATCATGGGCCTGTACTCGATCTTCCTGGGCCTCGGCCAGATCATCGGCAGCGTCGCGAGCGGCTCGGCCGCCGACTGGCTCGGGATCGACGGGCTGCTCCTCGCGTCGTTGGTCATGCTCGTGATCGCGCTGCTCCCGCTGCGGTCGCTGCGCGACTCGGAGCACCTGGTCGGGACGCCGGCGCTCATCCCTGCGGGCTGACCCGCCGGCGAGCATAGAATCGGTCGCCCGAGCGGGAGCCACCGATGACGCCGATCCCCGTCGACCTGCTGGCCGAGATCCTGGCGACCTTCGCGCCGATGACGCCGGACGATGCCCGCCGCCGCGCCGGCGTCATGGTCGAGACAATCGAGCTGGGGCGCGGCCGATCCGAGGTCCTGCAGCTCGGGCTCGCATTGCGCGCCCTCGACGGTGGCCCGCTGCACCGATTCCGATCGGCACCCCAGCAGCGCCGGGAGCGGATGCTCGCGGCCTGGGCCACGTCGCCGGTGCCGCAGCTGCGCTCCGCCTTCCAGGCGCTGAAGCGCTTCTCGATGTTCCTTGCCTACGCCGACCCGGGCGCCGATCCGGCGGCGCCGTCCAACGACCTGTGGGAAGCCATCGGATACGCGCATCCGGAGCGGCCCGCCGACCCTGCGGAGCCGATGCTGACGACGCTCGACGTCGACCGCGGCGCCAGCGAGCCACTCGTGCTCGACGCCGATGTCGTGATCGTGGGGTCCGGAGCTGGCGGAGGGGTCGTCGCCGCCAGGCTGTCCGAGGCGGGACTGTCGGTCGTCGTCGTCGAGGCCGGCGGCCATCGCCCGGAGCGCCTGATGCCGGTCTCCGAGGGCGAGGCGTGGCGCGAGATGTTCCTGGACCGCGGCGCCACCTCGACCGACGACCTGGCGATCACGATCCTGGCCGGGGCGACCCTCGGCGGCGGGACGACCGTGAACTGGACGACGGCGATCGGACCGCCCGGGTGGCTGCGGGACGAATGGGCGCTCGAGCACGGCGTCGAAGGGCTGCTCGGCAAGCAGACCGACGCGGACATCGCGCGGCTCTCCGCCGAGCTCGGGATCATGCCGCCGACCGTGGTTCCGCCGAAGGAGCGCACGATCCTCGACGGCGCGTGGTCGCTCGGATGGGAGGCGGACGTCTCTCCTCGCGACGCCGGCCCGTGCACCGAGTGCGGTGGCTGCACGTTCGGCTGCCAGCGCGGGAGCAAGCGCTCCGGCCTGCGGGCTCATCTCGCCGCCGCCCACGCTCGTGGCGCCCGGATCCTGGTCGATGCGCGCGTGGCCCGCGTCCATCATCGCGACGGTTCGGTCACCGGCGTCAGCGGGCGCCTCGCCCCGAACGACCGGCCGTTCGCGGTGCGCGCGCAGCAGGTCGTCGTCGCCGCGGGCGCGCTCCGCACGCCGGTCATCCTCGAACGCAGCGACGTGGCGCATCCACAGCTCGGTCGCAACCTGCGGCTCCACCCGGTCGTGGTCGTGGCGGCGCGCATGGCCCGCCCCGTCGACATGTGGCTGGGACCGCTGCAGGCGGCGCGGGTCCTCCAGTTCGCGCGGCCCGGGAGGCGAGGCGATGCGGGCGAACCGGCCCATGGCGGATTCGTCATCGAGGCGGCGCCGGCCCATCCGGGCCTGGCGATGGCGGCCTACACGTGGACGGGGCGCGCGGCAGCGCTCGAGCTTGCCGCCACGATCCGCCATCACGCACCGGTCTTCGCGATCATCCGTGACAAGGGCGCGGGACGCGTTCGCGCCGGCGCGCGTGGACGCGCGCGGATCTCGTACCGCCTCGACCGCCGCGACGCGGCGAGCGCTCGGCGCGCGCTCATCGAGATGGCGCGCCTGGGTCGAGCCGCGGGCGCGGATGAGCTCCTGGCGCTCGCGACTCCGGCGCGGGGGTGGCGTGCGGGAGACGATTTCGACCGGTATCTCGGACGGCTCGCCCGGGTGGACACCGGTCCGAATCGCGTGACGTTGTTCAGCGCCCACCAGATGGGGACCGCGCGCGCCGGCGCCGATCCGGTGACCTCGCCGACCGATCCGTGGGGGCGAATCCGGCTCGACGAGCGGGGCGCGCTGCTGAAGGGTGGCTACGTCGCCGACGGCTCCCTGTTCCCGACGCCGCCCGGCATCAACCCGATGCTCACGATCATGGTTCTCGCCGAACGGACGGCCCGGGCGGTGATCCACGATCGGCCCGCCGCGGCGCCCTAGACTCCTGGCCATGACCGAGGCCGATCCCTACGCCGGGCTCGTTCCCGAGCGCTTCGACCGCCACACGATCATCTTCCTCGTCCGCCCCGCCGACCCGACCCCGTACAGCGAGGAGGAGCTCGATCGCCTCCAGATCGAGCACCTGACCTACCTCCGCGGCCTGAAGGACGAGGGCGTGCTCGTCGCGAACGGCCCGCTCGAGGACCAGACCGATGTCCGCTTGCGTGGGATCAGCATCTATGCGCTGCCCCTCGAAGCCGCGCTCGAGCGCGCGAATGCGGATCCGATGGTCCGCGCGGGCCGCCTCGAGATCCACGGTGCGCAGTGGCTGACGGCCGAGGGAACGATCCGCTTCGGGGGGCCGGGCGCGCGATGAGGGCCGCCATCCCATGACGCCGCTCACGGATCGGCGCACGAAGATTGCCCCGCAACCGCTCCGCCGGTTGGTTCCATGAGCGCCGTTCACGCGACGGCCACGCTGGAGGTGCCTGTCCGGCCATCGATGTCCGTTATGTGACGCCTCCCCACGACGGGGCTGGAAGCCGTGCCGGCCGAGTCGTCGTCCCCGCCGCAGCTGGAACACGGAGCCCGAGGACCGATCAGCGCAGCTGCGGAAGGACTTCTGCTCCGATGCGCTCAAGACGAGTCGTGTCGGCCACGCCGCGGACGCTGAAGATCAGGTGCTGGGCGCCCGCATCGCCGAGCTCGCCGAATCGCTGCACGGTCTCGTCGGCCGACTCACGGTCGAGGTCGATCCCAGTCAGGACGGAGCGCTCGATCTCCTCGTAGGGGCGGCCGAGCCGCTCGCAGTGCGCGCGCAGGACGTCGAACTTCGCGCTCACGAACTCAGGCGAGCGATCGAAGATGTTGCACGCATCGGCGTACTCGGCGACGAGCCGCAGCGTCTTCCGCTCGCCGCCGCCGCCAACCATGATCGGAACGCGGGGCCGGCTGATCGACTGCGGCGAGTTGATGACGTGCGTCGCGGCGAGGTGCGTGCCCTCGAACGTCCCGTGCGTTCCGCTGCCTCCCGACCACATCTCGTGGGCGAAGCGCAAGGTGTCCTCGAGCCACTCGAATCGCTCCTTCAACGGCGGAAACGCAAAGCCCAGGCCCTTCGACTCGAAGACGTTCCAGGCGGCGCCGATCCCGAACCACGCCCGCCCGCCGGAGAGGACGTCGAGCGTCGTCGTCGCCTTGATCCACAGGCCCGGCGGGCGGTAGTGGATGCCGCCGACCATGAGGCCGATCCGCGCACGCTCGGTGTGCGCGGCGATGAACCCGAGCGCCGTCTGGCCCTCGAGCATCGGCGCCTCGGGCGGGCCGCCGCCGCGGATCTGGAAGAAGTGGTCCATGACCCAGATTGAGTCGAAGCCCACCTGATCCGCCGTCCGGACGATGTTGGCGAGGTGCTTTGAGATCATTTCGGCCCCGCCAGGCCATGTGAACTGGTTGACCTGGAGCCCGAACTTCACGCGGATTTCCTTGCTCTAACGGTCGATCTGGCAGTTAATCTGCTCTCGCTTCGCCGCGATCGCTCGCCCAACACGT
Source organism: uncultured bacterium (assembly GCA_965652075.1). Taxonomy (GTDB): domain Bacteria; phylum Chloroflexota; class Limnocylindria; order QHBO01; family QHBO01; genus JACDBZ01. Next base: position 5,395 of record CBFGTN010000009.1, on the reverse strand, counting down.
TACGCGCCTATGGCGGTGAGCTGCGCCACCTCCGCGAGTTCCTCGACGCCAAGGGCATCCCACCACCGTCGAGCACATCACTCGCGAAATTTTCGAGGTGTGGATCGATCACCTCCACCCCCAGGGGTCGGCCCCGGCATCTAGAGCGGCGAACTTCGGCCAACTGAAGGTCGCGTCATCCCTAGCCGACGAGCAAAGGCGTTGCCTGGACGCAATCGCCAGTGGACAGCGTGCTTCGACGATGGCAGACTTCCCGACAATGTTGACCGACTTACCCAACAAAGTCGGAAAGGGAAGAAGCGAGAACTGAGGAGACCATGCGACTCAGCCCCATTCCGCGCATTCCGGCGGTAGTCATCGGCACTCTTCTCGTCGCCGGGTGCGGGACGACGACCGAAGGTAGTACGCCGGCTTCTGGAGGCGGCGACTGCACGCCGCCGGAGACGCCCGTCCTTACCATGGCTGCCTACAGCACCCCGCGCGAGGCCTACGGCCAAATCATTCCGGCCTTCCAAGCGAAGTGGCAAGAGGAACACGACGGCCAGCGGGTGCAGTTCCAGGAGTCATACGGCGGAAGCACCAGTCAAGCCCAAGCGGTCATTGGTGGCTTCGAGGCCGACGTCGTTGCCCTGTCGCTCGCGCCCGATGTGCAGAGCGTCGCGGATGCCGGCCTGATCACGCACGACTGGTCACAGGACACAAACGGCGGGATGGTGTCGGCTTCGGTCGTCGTCTTCGACGTTCGACCGGGGAACCCCGAAGGTCTCGAGAACTACGACGATCTCGCGGCCGAAGGGATCGACATCCTCACGCCGGACCCGGCTTCGAGCGGCGGGGCTCGCTGGAACATCGTCGCGGCATACGGCGCTGCGATGCGCGACCAGGTCGACGGGGTTTCGGCGGACGCCGCTGGCGCTCAGTCGCTCCTCGAGGGCATCTTCCGGAACGTGATCGTGCTTGATCGCTCGGCGCGCGACTCGATTCGCAACTTCGAGGCCGGCAACGGCGACGTGGCGATCACCTACGAAAACGAGGTGCTAACCGCGCAGGATGCCGGGCTCGAGGATGAGATGGTCATCCCGCCGTCGACGGTCCTCATTGAGAACCCGGTCGTGGTGGTTGACGAGAACGCAGCCAAGCATTGCGTCACTGAAGTCGCCGACGCGTTCGTCGAGTTCCTCCATAGCGACGACGCGCAGCAGCTCTACCGCGATGTGGGCTTCCTGCGTCCAGCCGATGCGGAGGCGGCCGCGGCAGGCGATGACCAGTTCCCAGCGATCGAAGATCTCTTCACCGTGGAGGACCTTGGAGGCTGGGAGGCCATCGACTCTGACGTCTTCGGCGATCCCGATGGCGTGTTCACGCAGGCGTTCGCCGCCGCGCAGGAGTAGGCATGGCGACAGCTAACGGGGTCGGCGCGCTGGGGGAACGCGCCGATTCCGCCCCGCACGCACCGACGACGCGGCGGCGTAGACCATGGCGGCGTTGGGCGTTACGGTCCGCGGCGCTCCTATACCTAGGTCTCGGAATCGGGGTGCCGGCGTTGGCTGTGGTTGCTCGCGGCTTCGGCGAGGGACTGGGGCCGTTGGTCTCGGCCCTCACCGAGCGCGGTGCCGTGGCCGCATTGCAGCTAACCCTGTTCACGTCAGCCGTCGTCGCGGCCATCAACGGCTTGTTCGGCGTCATGCTGGCCTATGTCCTCGTCCGGTATCGATTCCCTGGACGAAGCCTCCTTGCCAGCCTCATCGACCTTCCGTTTGCGATCCCGACTCTCGTCACCGGCGTCATGCTCGTCGCCCTGTACGGCCCATCGGGGCCCATCGGTCAGGCGCTGTCGGGCCTGGGCATTCAGGTGATCTTCACGCCCCTTGGCATTACGCTCGCGCTCCTCGTTGTGACCCTGCCGCTGGTCGTTCGGGCGGTGGAGCCGGTTCTGATTGAACTCGAGCCCGCCGAGGAGGAGGCAGCTCAGGTTCTTGGCGCTTCGGCCTGGACCACGTTTCGACGGATCATCTTCCCGGCCCTGCGTCCGGCGGTGATTGGCGGGATGCTGCTGGCCTTTGCGCGAGCGCTCGGCGAGTTCGGTTCGGTCGTCATCGTCGCCGGCAACATCACTGGTGACACGCTCACAGCTCCTGTGTACATCTTCCAGCTCACCAGCCAATTCAGATATGCGGAGGCCGCTGCGGTGGCGACGCTCCTCTTCCTGCTCTCAGCGGCGCTCGTCGTCGCGACCGAGCGCGTCATCATGAGGAGAGATGAGGCATGACCAGCGAGGCTCGATGGGTTAGGCCCGCGCTCATTGCCACCGCCGTCCTGTATGTGGGACTCCTACTCGTAGCTCCGCTTGTTGGCATTGCGGCGACTGTCATTTCGGCGGGCATCGGAACCATCGTTCAGACACTCACCGACGCAGACGTTCTGCATGCGTTTCAACTGACCGCGATCATCACCGCGCTGTGCGTCGGGATCACTGGGACACTGGGAGTGGTCACTGCGCTGGTCCTCACTCGCGATCGCTTTCCCGGGCGAGGGCTGCTGAGCGCAGTTGTTGATTTGCCGTTGGCCGTTTCACCCGTAATTGTCGGGCTCATGGCCGTGATTCTCTTCGGCCGCGGTGGATGGTTCGAGCCATTCTTTGCGTCGCAGGGTATCCAGATCCTCTTCGCCCTCCCGTCGATGGCGCTGGTGACGATATTCATCTGCATCCCGTTCGTGATCCGCGAGGTCACCCCCGTCCTCGTCGAACTCGGGACATCCGAGGAGGACGCCGCGAAGACGCTCGGGGCGTCCTCGGCGCAGGTGTTTTGGCGAATCACACTGCCGAATATTCGATGGGGATTGCTGTACGGCGTCGCGCTCACCACCGCTCGCGCCATGGGAGAGATCGGGGCAGTCCTGATCGTCAGCGGAGCCATTCAGGGCCAAACGGAAACTGCAACGTTGTTCGTGTTCCGCGCCCTTGAGGAGCGGCAGGACGCCGCGGCGTTCGTCGTCGCTCTCGTGCTGGCGGCTGTTTCGGTGGTGCTATTGGCGGGAATTGAGGTCGCGAAGCGCCGGCGCGCACGCGCGAAGGAGGAGGCGAGCGCATGACAGCGCCAATTCAGATTCAAGGGCTCACAAAGCGGTTCGGTTCGTTCGTTGCCGTCGACGATGTGAGCTTTACTGCGGAAGCCGGCAAGATCACGGCCCTCCTGGGGCCGAGCGGATCCGGAAAGAGCACCGTCCTGCGCGTGCTCGCCGGGTTGGAACGAGCTGGACGCGGACGCATCATCGTCGGTGACGAGGACATCACCCGGACCCCTGTCCAGGAACGACAGTTCGGGTTCGTATTTCAGCACTTCGCGCTGTTTCGCCACATGACCGTTGCCGAGAACGTCGCTTTCGCGCTGACAGTCCGTAAGGAGCCGGCCGCTCAGGTCAAGCAGCGAGTAGATGAGCTTCTCGAACTCGTCCAGTTGCGCCCGTTTGGCGGCCGGTATCCAGACCAGTTGTCTGGAGGACAGCGACAGCGAGTTGCCTTGGCGCGCGCGCTTGCCGCGCGGCCGAGCGTGCTGCTTCTCGATGAGCCCTTCGGAGCCTTGGACGCGCGCGTCCGTATCGAGCTACGCAGCTGGCTCGACGAGCTGCATCGCGAGCTCAACGTCACCAGCCTTCTCGTGACCCACGACCAGGAGGAGGCTCTGGAACTTGCCCATCGCGTCGTGGTGATGCACGAGGGCCGGATTCAGCAGGTAGGCACTCCACTAGAGATTTACAGCCATCCGGCCAATCCCTTCGTCGCGGGTTTCGTCGGGTCGGCCAACGTCATCCGCGGAGTGGTCCAGAACGGTCGTGTGTCGTTCGGAACGTACTCGATTGAGGGCGCTGATCACCTTCCGGAAGGCACGGTGGCGCATGCGTTCGTGAGGCCCCACTCGGTCCGTGTTGCGCCCGATGCCGTCGGCTCGACTCGACTGCCCGCCACCGTCGAGCGGGCAACCAATCTAGGTCCTCTGACAAAGCTTCATCTCCGACTAGCGGATGGTCAGCGGGTCGCGGCACACGTGGAGAACACGGATGGGGAGGGCTTGCGCGAGGGCCAGAGCGTGTTCGTTGACCTGCGAGAGGCGAAGGTCTTCGAGGAGCGGCAAGTGCTTGAGTCCACTGGCATCCCGATCGACGCTCAAGCGGCCGTGGCCTGACGGCAGCCGCCAGAACCGTCTAACGGCGACGACGGATCCGCAGCACGTTCAGGGCGTTGGTGTACGCGATCGTCTGTCGACCTGAACCTAGGGAGTCCGACGAGGATTCCAGTCCCGCCATGCCACCTGGGCTGGCAGGAGTCCGATTCGCGAGGGACGGCGTGCGGTCGCCCTTCTGTTGATCCAGTGGTGTGGGCAGGTCGAGCCTGACCGACGGACTATCACTCGGTCTGGAATCCTTTGGGGCGACTCTCGACGACCTCCTGAACATCGCGCCGATATAGTCGATCTGCAGGCCGAATCTCACGCCGAATTCCTTGCTCTTGCGTCGGAACGTCCTCGATGGCTAGAGGCAGTCCGGCACCGAGCAGGAGTCCGGCATCCCAACGTTGCGGAGCTGGTTGGCCAAGCAGCAACGTCAGGGAACAAACGATTGCGACGAGGGCCAGATACCGCCTCGGATGACGCATGGCCGGAGTGTAGGCCCGTGCATGATTGGGTTGATCCCGGAGCCCGAGTTGCATCCGCCGCGGCGCCAGGTGCAGTGTCGGGCGCGGCGCATGGCGCCGCGCCCGCATCGGTCTAGGTGAGCTTGCCCGACAGGTAGTCGTCGTAGGCGGCCATGTCGAAGTGGCCGTGGCCGGACAGGTTGAACAGGATCACCCGCTCCTCGCCGGCCTCACGGGCCTCGAGCGCCTCGTCGATGGCCGCGCGGATCGCATGCGACGACTCCGGGGCCGGGATCAGCCCCTCGGTCCGTGCGAACTGCACGGCGGCCTCGAAGCACGCGTTCTGGGGGTACGCCCTGGCATCGAGGAAGCCGAGCTCGTAGAGGTGGCTGACGAGCGGCGCCATCCCGTGATAGCGCAGCCCGCCGGCATGGATCGGCGCCGGCCGGAAGTCGTTGCCGAGGGTGTGCATCTTCAGCAACGGGGTCGTGCCGGCGGTGTCGCCGAAGTCGTAGCGGTACTCGCCCTGCGTCAGGCTCGGGCAGGACGCCGGCTCGACCGCCAGGAAGCGGGTCGAGGACCGGCCCTGGAGCCGGTCGCGGAGGAACGGGAACGCGATGCCGGCGAAGTTGCTCCCGCCGCCCGCGCAGCCGATGACGACGTCCGGCCTGTCGCCGGCCATCTCCATCTGGGCCATCGCCTCCTGGCCGATCACCGTCTGGTGCAGCAGGACGTGGTTCAGGACGCTGCCGAGCGAGTACT